>JACSRH010000397.1 GCA_014879855.1 Caldilineaceae bacterium
CGGCGACCTGGTGCTGGTGACGCAGGGCTATCATCCGGTGGCGGCGGCGCCGGGGAGCAACGTCTACTTCCTGAACTATCTGGCGGGCGAGCTGCTCGACGAAGAGCGGGCGCGGCCGCCTTTGGACGACTTCCACTATGCGTGGATGAAAAAAGACTGGGAGGGCAATCGGCTTGTGTTGCCGCTTCCTGGAACGCGGCCATGACAAACCGCCTCTAGGACAGGGTCAACAATTAGTAGAGTGCGCCACCCAGGCGGGTGGCGCACTCTATTTTGGAAAATATATCGATGGACGGTCGTTGTTACTGCGCCGGCGGCATAAGCACAGCGTCAATCACGTGGATGACGCCATTGCTGGCCTCGACATCCGCCGCAACGACGTTCGAGTCATTGACCTTGACTGCGCCATCCGCCAGGCTGACCGTGATCGGCGCGCCCTGGAGCGTGTCCGCGGTCATGCCATCGCTCAGGTCGCCGGACATGACTTTGCCGGCCACGACGTGGTAGAGCAGGATGTCACGCAGCGCGCCTTCTGGATCGGCCAGCAACGCGTCGACCGTGCCGTCGGGCAAAGCAGCAAAGGCCTCATCGGTCGGGGCGAAGACGGTGAAGGGGCCTTCACTGGTCAGTTCATCCACCAGGCCTGCTGCTTCGACGGCAGCCAGTAGGGTGGTGAAGTTGCCCGCCGCGGCTGCGACTTCCGCAATGTTGCCCACTGGCGCGGCTGCTTCGGCTTCACTGGCCATGGCATCCTCGGCCGGCGGCATGATGACGGCATCGATCACGTGAATGACGCCGTTGCTGGCTTCAATGTCAGCCGTGACGACTGTGGCGTCATTTACCTTCACTGCGCCATCGGCAATCGTAAAGGTCACCGGGCTGCCCTGTACGGTGTCCGCGGTCATGCCATCGCTGAGGTCGGTGGACATTACCTTGCCCGGAACCACATGGTAGAGCAGGATCTGCGTCAACTGTCCTTCTGGGTCGGCGAGCAGTGCTTCGACCGTGCCGGCAGGCAGCGCGGCAAAGGCTTCATCGGTGGGCGCAAAGACCGTAAATGGCCCTTCTCCCTTCAACGTGTCCACCAGCCCAGCCGCTTCGACTGCGGCAACGAGGGTGTTGAAGCTGCCAGCACTGACAGCGGTGTCGACGATGTCAGCCATCTCGGGCATTGCTTCTGCCGGCGTCTCGGCGGCTGCTTCCGTTGCTGCTTCGGTCGCGGCTTCAGGCGCAGCAGGCGCCGGGGCAGCGGCTGGCGCACAGGCTGCAACCAGGAGCACAATCACTAACAGGAGCGGGAATAACTTTGCTAACTTCATGGTGTGTTTCCTTTCCTACATGGTGTGAACGATGGATGTAACTAAACGAGCGTCGCCTGTCACAAGAAATCCGATTGACCAAGGACAGATGAGCACAAACGTTGTGCAAGTCTTGTTCAATTCATCAACAATATATAGGCATTAGGAGAATTTCAGCGTGAGAAGCCTTCCATTCTCAAAAATTTTCCGTATATTTTGCAATCTTGATCCATTGCGTCGTGGGGCAGGGCCAAGTTTGTGCGCTGTGGTACAATCGAAGCAAGAGAGGGAAGATCGACGGCATGGCGCAGTTTGCAGAAGCGGTGCGTACATTTTTTGAAGGATTTGGCGCCTTACCATCGGGCCAACGCATCCTTGCGTCTATGGACCCCATCGCGTGGATGCTGGTGATCCTGCTGGGAGGCGCCGTGGTCGTGGGGATCTTTTTCAGCCTGACCACCCGTCGCTCCTTTTTGCATCCCGATGAGATTGAAGCCACCCCACAGATACTCCTGGCGCGCCTCAAGCAAGACCCGACCCGCCTGGCGCCGATCGCTATCATCAGCCGTCTGGGGTCGGACGCCACACTGGAACTCCTCGAATATGGCGACCAGATTCGCACCAATGAGTGGCGCTACAAGTGGAGCAGCGTGCGCGAGGAGTTGCTGCGCCTGCTCAGCCAACAAAATGCGTTTGGGCCGACCTATGCCCTGGCGCGCTATTATCGATCCGCGGATAAGCAGGAGCCGGACACGCTGCGCATTCGTCGCACAGTCTTGATCCACAAATTAGGACAACAGCGCTACCTGGAGCCCGACGCCAATGGCAATCCCGCGGAGCTGCGCCTTCGCGCGCATCCGGCTGAAATCCAGGGCGAATTAGGCTTTGAGGGGGAAGCTTTCTGGCTGCTGGCCGATGAACCCGCGGCGCAGGCCCATGGGCCGCTGGTCGAGCTGGAGATGATCGACTTCCGCACCTTGCAAGATGCAGAGGTGCGCATCAACATTCGCCGCTCGCCGACGGTGGGCGGCGGGTTCCGGCTGACGCTGCAAAAGCGACATGGGCTATGGGTCGTGGTGGACGAGCACATCGAATGGGTAAGTTGACGGTGGGTAAGTTGACAGTGGGTAAGTTGACGGTGGGTAAGCTGACGGTGGGTAAGTTGACGGTATGACCTTCACCGCAATTCTGAATTTCATCAACGTTTTAAGTTCCAGTGTGCTGGTCATCCTGACTTTTGCTTTGCTGGCCTACACATTGACCTATAACTTCCGCAACCGGGTGGCGCGCCGCTTTGCGCTATTGCTTGCCTTTTTGATGATCGTGTATGCGGCAGACGTGGCCCTGGATCGTATCATCACCGCGGACTCCGCTAATCGCTGGTTGCGCCTGCAGTGGCTTGGCATTGCGATGACGCCGGCCACAGCCTATCTTTTTTCGCTCTCTGTATTGGCCGCCACCAACTATCGAATTGGGCGGCGTCGCTGGATCGGCATGTTGGCGTTAGCGGTTTCGATTGTAAGCGCCCTCGACGCCGTGTTTGGCAACGCCATTGTTGGGCAGGTCTTTTACCGCCCACCCCTTAGTTATCTGGAGGGAGGGCCACTTTTCTGGCCGTTTGCCGTCTATTATGCGGTCCTGATCTGGCTGGCGCTGGCCAATGTTTGGAAAGCGCGACAGCGTTGTCTTACCGACAGCACGCGTGGGCGCATGACCTACCTTGTCTTCGGCTTTATCGCGCCGGGCGTTTCCGTTTTTCCTTATCTGATCGCGTTTGCGTTGTTGTGGGGGCCGCGCGAATCGGGCTGGCTGGTGCTGCTGGTTTCGATCCTTGGCAACATCGCGGTGGGCTTTCTGCTGCTGCTGATGAGCTACACGGTCGCCTACTTTGGTGTGTTGACGCCGGATCGCGTCGTGCGCTACCGGCTGCTGCGCTTCTTTATGCGCGGCCCGGTCGTGGCGATCCTCGTGATCCTCGCCATCCAGATCACACCGCCCATCGAGCGCATCATTGGGCTGCCGCGCGACGCCATCCTGTTCAGCATCATCACCGGCGTCATTATCCTCAGCCAACTTCTGCTCAGCGTGACCAAATCGGCCGTTGACCGCCTGATCTACCGTGAGGATCGGGAGGAGATCGCCTGGCTGCGTGAGCTTGATCGGCGGATGCTGGCCACCAGCGATCTGCGCCAGTTGTTGGAAAACAATCTCCTCTCACTCTGCGAACTGCTGCGCGTGCCATCCGCCTTTGCCGCGGCCGTGGTTGGCCCTGACCTGATGTTGGAAGCCCTGGTGGGCGCCGACGAAAAGCGCGCGCAGATTCTAAGCGTCACCGACTGGTCCGATGCGCTGGGCAAGGCGTTGCGCGAGCAGCCGTCAGCAAAGCCCGGCGCCATCCTGCAGCCTTCCCATCATCGTGGCTACTGGCTGTGGCCGCTGGTGGAGCACACGCACGACGACGAAGGCGTGCGCGTGCTCGGCATTCTCGGCGTGCAGGCGCGCACGCCCGCGCCTCTTTTCACAGCGGATGAAGTGCGCGTGGTCGAAACGATCCTTGACCGCACTACCCGCGCCCTTGCCGACCGCAAGTTGCAACAGAGTATGTTGGCAAACTTGCGCTATATCATTCCTGACCTCGAGCGCGTCCAGCAGTTGCGCGGGGTGGTGCCTTACGCTGCCGCCGACAGCGCGCGCGAGCCAATGACTGCGCTGCTCGATCCCAGCCCCATCCACAGCCCCGAATTCGAGGCCTGGGTTAAAGATGCGCTGAGCCACTATTGGGGCGGCCCCAAATTGACGCACAGCCCGCTGATGAAGCTGCGCGTGGTCAGCGAGACGCTCGATCATGCCGACGACGACCCGACGCGCGCGTTGCGGCTCGTGCTGGGGCAGGCGCTGGAGCGCATCAAGCCGGAAGGCAAACAGAACCTCACGGCGCCCGAGTGGCTGCTCTACAACATCCTCGAAATGCGCTTTGTCCAGGGGCGCAAAGTGCGCGAGATCGCGGACAGGCTTGCCATCAGCGAGAGCGACCTCTATCGCAAACAGCGCGTGGCGATCGGCCAGCTCGCCCGTGTGCTTTCCGAGATGGAACAGACCAATGCCGCGGAGGCGATGTCACTCCCTGCGTACAGCAATGGGTCGCCGTTTGGCACGGTTGACGATGCTCCCCTCGCGGTTGACGGCGATGTGGCGCCGCCTGCCCACAAACCCACCGCACCATAAGCCACCCTTTTTGCGTCTACATAGTTGATGGGCGTGCGCACGGTGTAGCTGAGTTTCATTGCTCATGGCCGCCCCGCAAGGGCAGGAACAGCAGCTAAAAATTTCTGTGCAGCAATTATTTCATCTACTTGAAACTGGTGGGAGGAGACGAGGCATGTTTTCGATCAAACGTTTGTGGGGAATAGCGTTCGTCCTGGCGCTGGCATTTTCATTGGCGGGGTGCATCACCGTCAATCCAGGATTTCGGCAGCCCACCCCGGCGCCGCAAACCCCTGCCCAATTCGTCAGCACCCTGATCGCGGCGCTGGTCAGCCGTGATGGCGAGGAACTGCGGTCATCGATGGGGGACGTCTTTGTATGGGCGCTGTGGCAAGACGCCGCGGAGGCACAGTTGCTGACGCCCGACGACGCCATCACGGAAATCTTGGCGCAACTGGTTGAGCCAGCACAATCGATCACCTTTGTCTCCAATGATGTGGTCAATGCATGGTTGAACGGCGTCGATGTGCTTGCCTTGTGGCCGCCGGACGTAAAAGTGGTCGATGCGATTGGCGTCAGCGTGTCGAATGCTGATGGCGCTGACGAGGCGATTCTGGTCATCGCGGAAGACCCTGCCGGGCGGCTCTACTGGTATGCGCTGCTCCTCGCCAAAGGCGGATTTGCCAACCATTCCGGCGTCGTGCGGCCGATTGTGATCGCGCCGCCGCAGTCGCCACAGGGGATTCTGCCCACCGACATTACGGAAGTGCTGGTGCTCGGCGCGGTCGGCATCTTCGACGGCCCCGGCGCAACCTTCCGGCAGATCGGGCTGGCCGCGCGCGGGGAAACCTACGCGGTAAGCGGCATCAGCGCTGACGGACAGTGGTGGGCCATTACTTGCAACCTGGGTGTACAGCCATGCTGGCTCGGCGCCAACCCTACTTTTGTGCGTCCGGTCACTCAGCCGCCCGCGCCTGCGCCGACCCATACCCCGCG
>JACSRH010000460.1 GCA_014879855.1 Caldilineaceae bacterium
GGCCAGACAATGCCGTCGGTGCAGAAGTTGGCGTCGTTGGGCACGTCGTCGAAGTCGCCGCCGTAAGCCCAGTAATTCTGGCCATCGGGGGCTTGTTGGCGGATGCCGTGGTCGACCCACTCCCAGATAAAGCCACCCTGCAACGCCGGATATTTCTCAAACGCGGCCCAGTAGTCCGCAAGACTGCCGTTGCTGTTGCCCATCGCGTGCGAATATTCGCACATAATCAGCGGCCGCGGGTCGGCATTCGCCTGCGAATACTCGATGATGCGGCTGATGGTCGGGTACATCGGGCACATAACGTCGGTGACGCGCTCGCCTCCCTGCATATTGCCGCCAGCCCAGACCGAGATGGCGCCTTCATAATGCAACGGGCGGCTTGGATCATAGCCGCGCACCCAACCTGCGGCCGCGTCGTGGTTGGGGCCGTAGCCGCTCTCGTTGCCCAGCGACCAGAAGATGATGCACGGGTGATTCTTGTCGCGCTCGACCATGTTCTGCACGCGCTCGACAAAGGCGTGGGTGTAGCGCAGATCGCGGCACATCTCGCGGAAGAAGGCGTGCGACTCGATGTTGGCCTCGTCGATGACGTAGAAGCCGTACTCGTCGCACAGGTCGTAGAAAAGCGGGTCCTTGGGGTAGTGCGAAGTGCGGATGGCGTTGACGTTGTACTGCTTCATGCGCTGCAGGTCGGATTCCATGCGTTCGCGGCTGAGGGCGCGGCCGCTGACGTCATCATGATCGTGCAGGTTCATGCCCTTGATCAGCACGCGCTGGCCGTTGATCAGCAGGTTGCGGTCGCGCAGCTCGATCTTGCGGAAGCCGACGGTGCAACGGCTGCTCTCCTCACCGGCGGGCGTCTTGAGCGTGACGACCAGCGTGTAGAGGTGGGGCGTCTCCGCCGACCACAGCTTGGGGTTGGCGATCACCTGTTCGACCGTCACTTCGCCGCGCGGCTGGTGCGGGTCATTGAAATCGGCGTGCAGCGGCTGGCGCAGCACGACCTCACCGCGTTCGTCGTACAACTGCGCCGCCAGCGTGCAGCCGGTGACATCACCGCCGGGGAAGCCCGCCTTGGCGGTGATGCGCAGGATGCCCTCGCTGAGGTCGTCGCTGAGATCGCCGGTGGCAAACACATCCTGCAGATGCGGCGCGCCGGTGGCGTAGAGATAGACCTCGCGCTGTAAGCCGGCGTGCCACCACATATCCTGGTCTTCGATAAAGGCGGCGTCCGACCACTGCGTCACGATGACGAGCAACTCGTTCTCGCCCTCGGCGCGCACATAGCCGGTGACGTCGAACTCGGCAGGCGTGCGCGCGTCCTTGTTCAGCCCGACTGGCTGGCCGTTGACGTAGACGTAGAGCGCACCTTCGCAGCCGCCAAAGTGCAGCACGATGCGGCGCCCGCTCCAGCCTGCGGGCAGGGTGAAGGTGCGGCGGTAGAGGCCGGTCGGGTTCTCCTCTGGCACGTCGGGCGGCAGGTGGGGGAAGGGCATCTGCACGTTGGTGTAGTGGGGCCGGCCATAGCCCTGCACCGTCCAGTTGCCCGGCACCGTGATCGATGACCAGTCGCCCTGCTCGACCGCGGCCTGCGTCACCTGCTCCGGCCGGCCAAAGATTTTGAAGTCCCAGGCGCCGTCGAGCAGGTGGAACCACGGCGACTCCTCGCGCGCTTGCCGCCGCGCGTCCTCGGCGCTGGGGAAAGGAACCAGCGTGGCGCGCGGCGGCAGCCGGTTGAGGCTGGTGAGCTGCGGCAGCTTCCAGGTGGGCTGGCCGGCGAGATGCAACAGCGGCAGCAGCCCAGCCCTTTGTGTATCTGTACGATCAGTTGAGAAGTCCATTTTGGGTTTCCTGTGTTTGCACAAAATTGTAGCTGGCTGAAATAGAAGCTTCTTTGACGCAGAGGCGCGGAGAGGCAGAGGCTCGCAGAGAAAAGTTCAGATGCTTTGGCAACGCTTCCCCTCTGCGCTATCTCTGCGCCCTCCGCGCCTCTGCGTCAAAGAGACGGGCAGGGATGAGTTTTATTCAATCTCGATCATCAACTCGCCCAGCGTCACGGTCTGTCCGGGCTTGACCGCCAACTGGCGCACCGCGCCGGCCAGCGGCGAACGGATTTCGTTCTCCATTTTCATCGCTTCGAGCACCAGCAGCGGCTGACCCAACTCCACCAGTTGACCCGGTTCGACATGGATGCGCGTCACCATACCGGGGATCGGCGCCTTGACGCGACCATCGCCGGAGGCAGGGCGAACCGAACCAGCCTCCTTGTCGCGCACCTGGATATCATAGCGTCCGCTGTAAATCTGGGCGGAGCGCATATCCTGGCTGAAGAGCAGCTCGTACGGGCGGTCGTCGACGATCATCCAATCGGCGAGTTCTGGGTTGTCGTAGTCTGGCACATAGACGGTCAGTAGCTGGCCGTCTATGTTTACTGCATAGTCGCCCGGCGTCGCCCG
Organism: Caldilineaceae bacterium; assembly: GCA_014879855.1. Classification (GTDB taxonomy): domain Bacteria; phylum Chloroflexota; class Anaerolineae; order Caldilineales; family Caldilineaceae; genus Caldilinea. The sequence goes on from JACSRH010000460.1 coordinate 2,457, forward strand.
GCTAGGTGTGACTTCGACTTCATAGGGCTTGTTTTCGATGATAATTGTCAACTTGTGCATAGTGTTCTCCACACATTCATCAAGAAGGCAGGCGTCGTGCGGAACGGTGCCAGCCGCTCTTGATCCGTTCGGGTATGACCGGCGCATCGACGCGCCGCCGCAGCAGATAGGCGACCGCGGTCATTGCCACCAGATCGCGACAGGCTTCACGGCTCGTGTTGGCGCTGACATCGAACTGGAAGTGTTCCATAAAGCGCGTGTCGTAATTCCCGGCAATAAAGGCTGGGTCCTGGACGATCTGCTTGTGCAGGGCGAGGTTGGTCTGTACGCCGACAATGCGGAATTCCATCAACGCCCGCCGCAGCCGGCTGACGCACATGGCGCGGTCGTCGCCCTTGACCAACAGGTTGGCGAGCAGCGGGTCGAAGCGCTCCGGGATGGCGCAGCCGACGTAGCCGTAAGTGTCGACGCGCACGTCTGGCCCTTGTGGCAGGCGGAAGCGTGTGAGGCGGCCAGGGCTGGGCAAATAATCGTTCCAGGGATCCTCGGCGTTGATGCGGCACTGCATCGCCCACCCGTCCAGCCGGATCTCCTCCTGGGTGCGTGCAAGCTTTTCCCCGGCCGCGATGCGAATCTGCTCGCGCACGATGTCGATGCTCGCGATCATTTCGCTGACGCCGTGCTCGATCTGAATGCGCGCTTTGACTTCGGTGAAGTGAAAATTGCCTGCGCTATCGACCAGAAACTCCACTGCACCGGTGTTCTGGAAGTTGAACAGGCGTGCAATATCAATGGCCGCTGTCCACAGCGCGCTGCGCTGCGTATCATTTAATGAAGGCGATGGCGATTCTTCGATGAGCTTCTGGTTATGGCGCAGCAGCGATCCCTCGCGCTCGCCGAGGTGAACAACGTTGCCGTGCGCGTCGGCGAGCACCTGTACGACAAGATAATGCGATGGCGCAATGACGCGTTCGAGGTAAAGATGGTCATCTCCGTAGATCAGCTCGGCCTCGTGGCGCGCGGCGCGCACCGCTTCGAGCAACCTGTCGGCGCGTAAGACAACGCGCGCACCGCGCCCGCGCCCACCGCGCGCGGACTTGACGACGAGCGGAAAGCCTACTTCCTTTGCCACCTGTTGCAGGGCAGCCTCGTCGGCGCCAACATCCGGCAGGTCGGCGTAGAGCGGCACGCGATAGCCGGCGCGCTTGACGGCTTCCATCGCCTCCATTTTGCTGCGCACCGCACGGATCACCGACGGCGGTGGGCCGATGAAGACAATGCCCTCAGCCGCGCAACGTTCGGCGAAGCCGGCCTCCTCGGCCAAAAAACCATAGCCCGGGTGAATTGCCTCGGCGCCGGTCGCTTTGGCAATCGCAAGCACCTCGTCGGCGTCGCCATAGCGATTGGGCGATTGCAACAGTTTGACCTCATCGGCCAGACGTACATGCAGCGAATCGCGGTCGGCGCTGGTGTAGAGCGCCACAGTGAGGATGCCCATCTCGCGGCAGGTGCGAATGATCCGGGTGGCGATCTCACCGCGGTTGGCAATCAGGATTTTTTTGAACATAAAGTTTCATCCTTTGATAAATGGAGATTGGAGATTAGGAGATTGGGAAATTGTCCATGCGCAGCGCCAATCTCCAATCTCTTAATCTCTCAATCTCCCATTCTCTCTACATCGGTGACAGGCCATGCTTTTTCGGCACGTGCGTCTCGCGCTTGGAGAGTGTGACCTCCAGCGCCTGGATCAGAGCGCGGCGACTGTCGCGCGGTTCAATGACATCGTCGATCAGTCCGCGCGACGCGGCGACATAGGGATTGTTGAATTTATCCTCGTAATCGTCCACCAATTCCTTGCGCTTGGCAGCCGGGTCTTCGGCCTCCTGCACCTGTTTGCGGAAGAGAATGTTGACCGCGCCTTCAGCGCCCATTACTGCGATCTCGGCATTGGGCCAGGCGTAGATCAGATCGCCGCGCAGTCCTTTGGAACTCATGACGCAGTAGGCGCCGCCGTAGCTCTTGCGCAGGATGATCATCAGCTTGGGCACGGTCGCCTCCGAATAGGCGTAGATCATGCGCGCGCCGTTGCGGATGATGCCGCCGTACTCCTGGTGCGTGCCGGGCAGGAAGCCGGGTACATCCTGCAGCGTGACGATCGGGATGTTGTAGGCATCGCACAAACGGATGAAGTGCGCGGCCTTGACGCTGGCCTTGATGTCGATGCAGCCGGCCAGCACCATCGGCTGGTTGGCGACAATGCCGATCACGTAGCCATTGAGACGGGCGAAGCCGACGACCATATTCTCCGCCCACAATTCGTGCACTTCAAAGAAGCGGCCGTCGTCAACAATCGTGTGAATAACCTGGCGTACATCGTAGGGCTTGTGCGGCTCGACCGGCACCAGCGTTTCGAGTTCTGGGCAGCGTCGCTCCGGGTCATCAATGGGCGGGATATAAGGTGGGTCGTTCTGGTTGTTGGAGGGGAGATAGGAGAGCAGTTCACGCACCTTGAGCAGACACTCGGCGTCATCCTTGGAGAGGAAGTGACTGACGCCGCTTTCTTTGGAGTGGATCAGACCGCCGCCCAGCTCGTCAAAGCTGACATTTTCCTGCATCACGGCTTTGACCACTTCCGGGCCGGTAATAAACATGTATGAATTTTCGGTCATAAACACAAAGTCGGTCAGCGCCGGGGAGTAGACCGCGCCGCCCGCGCACGGGCCGAGGATGACGCTGAGCTGCGGGATCACGCCCGACGCCTCGCAGTTGGCGTCGAAAATCTTGGCGTAGCCGCCCAGCGAATCGACGCCCTCCTGGATACGCGCGCCGCCCGAGTCGTTGAGCGCCAGAAAGGGGCAGCCGTATTTGATCGCCATGTGCATCGCCTTGACGATCTTGTTGGCGTGCATCTCGCCCAGCGAGCCGCCCATCACCGCCGCGTTCTGCGAGGCGACGAAGAC
>JACSRH010000398.1 GCA_014879855.1 Caldilineaceae bacterium
CTACAGCGAAGTTGGCGCGTTGAAGGTCGCGCTAGCTTGAACGAGAAGAGATAGCACGCGGAGGACGCGAATTGGGCGGATTTGCGCGGTTTTCCCTGGTTTTTATCTGCGTGCATCCGTTCAATCCGCATCATCCGCGTGCTATTCAACCTCGTACGCGGCCAGCGCGGCGGCGACATTGAGCGCCGGCGTGTAGTGAATGGCGGCCATGCCGACGGCGCGCGCGCCCTCGACGTTGTAAAGCATGTCATCGATGAAGATCGCTTCGGCGGGGGTGCGTTCCAGCCGCGCCAGTGTGCGCAGGAAAATCTCGGGCGCGGGCTTCATCACCTTCTCGGTGGCCGAGCCGACGATCAGATCGAATGCGTCGGCAATCGGATAGGTGACGGTCAGTGTGTGGAGGAGATCGTCCATGGCGTTGGAGATGATCACGGTCTGGTAGCGCGGGCGCAGACGGCGCACGAGCGCAAGCAGCGGCGCGTTGAGGCGGTCGCCGCCCCAGAATTGCTGGCGGAAGGCAGCCATCGCCGCATCGTCGCCGCCAAGGCGCGTTTGGAGCCAGCCCCACAGTTCCGCCGAAGCAATCTCGCCGCGCTGCGCCTGCTGCCCCATTTCGCTGTTGTAGACCAGATATTCGGCCTCACCGGGCTGCAAACCGAGCTGCTCTTCCAGCCGGCGGCGCGGCGTCGGATCTTCAGTCCGCACCAGCACGCCGCCTACGTCAAAGATCACGGTCTTAATCATTGCCATTGTTCTGCCTGTCTTCCAATTTGCCAGCCGGATCGCGGACGTTCCATCCCCCTGGCGTTAAGTGCGAAAGAGGCGCCGCGATCCGGTTTAGGAGATAGAACCTCAGCCTTTCAAATCATTTGCCGCCCTTCCCTCACCGTGCTATCATCGTGCACGAGTTGCGCTGACGGCGGCATCTACGTTATCGCAACCCCCAAAGTCTACACGATAAACCCGTTTCAAACGATCAAGGAGAAGAGCGTATGAAGCTCAAACGAATGATGGGAATTGGCGCGTTAGTCCTGATGATGGCGCTGGTTTTGTCAGCCTGTACAGGGGTTGGGCTACAGCCGGCTGCCCCTGCCGAGAGTGGCGAGCAGGCAATGGCAGGAGAACCGACAGTCATCACCTGGGCCTTCTGGGGCAGCCCGGAAGAGGCAGCTTCGCACAAACGCGTGGCCGACGCGTTCATGGCGGAACATCCTGAGATCCAAATCGAAGTTTGGAATCAGCCGTGGGATGACTACTTCACCAAAATTCAGGCGTTGTGGGCCAGCGGCGACGCCAAGGTGATCCCGGATGTAGCGTTCCTGTGGCCGACCCCGCGCTATGCCGCGGAAGGCGTGCTGGAAAACCTGGATCCGTACATCGAGGCGTCCGGCTACAACCTCGACGATTACTGGCCGGGGCTGCTCGAGTCGGCCAAGTTCGAGGGCAGCGTCTACGGCTTCCCGCGCGACATCGAAGCGAACGTGATCTACTACAACAAAGACATGTTCGACGCCGCGGGTGTGGCCTATCCCAGCGACGACTGGACGTGGGATGACTTCCTGGCCGCGGCCGAGGCGCTGACGCAGAAGGATGCCAATGGCATGACGACGGTTTATGCGCTGGCCGCGGAGGGCGGCAAGTGGACCAAGTGGGTCAACCAGAACGGCGGCGGCATTCTCGACGACTACACCAATCCCTCCACGTGCATGTTGACCGACCCGGCGTCGGTGGCGGGCATCCAGTTCTTCGCCGATCTGATGGAGCAGGGCTATGCCATGCGTCCGGCCGACCTCAACCAGGCGGGCGGCGACGCAGGCGTCTTCTCCAGCGGACAGGCGGCGATGATCCTGCAAAACACCAGCCGCGTCTCCGCCTTCAACGCGGCTGGCATGAACTACGACGTCGCGCCTGCGCCGACCCCGGCTGATGGCAAGCGCTGGAACGGCGCGGGCGGCGCGGCCTGGGTCATGAGCAGCGGCAGCGACAACAAGGACGCGGCGTGGACCTTCATCCAGTGGCTGCAGAGCGACGGCGGCGGCCAGACTCTCTACACGGAAGCTGGCGAGATCTTCCCGGCGCTGCAGAGCGTCGCCAATTCGCCGGCCTTCATGACCGACCAGCCGCCGGCCAACAAACAGGCAATCATCACCGAAGCGGCTGCATCCGACGTGGGCGGCTTTGGCTACTTCCCGGAATGGGGCGAGCTGAGCGGCTCGATCATCGAACCGGGCATGGAAGCCATCTGGGCGGGTGAGGTCGATGTTGAAAGCGGCCTGGCTGATATCTGCACCCAGGTCGACCAGTTCCTGGCCGACAATGAGTATCCGAAATAAGTAGAGACTTAGAGATCAGGAGATTGGAGATTGGGAGCACGCCGTTGCCACTGGCGCTGCTCCAGTCTCCATTCTCTATTCTCCATTCTCTATTCTCCATTTTTCACAATGACGCCGCACACTTCCTCTCGCCGTCTCTTCCGCTGGCGTCCCGACCAGCAATGGGAGGGGTATCTCTTCATCCTGCCGAGTTTTCTTGGTTTTCTGGTCTTTATCGTGCTGGCTGTCGTGATGTCGTTGGGCATCAGCGTCTCTGAATGGGGGCTGACCGGCTTTAAAGGCTTCGCCGGTCTGATCAATTATCAACAGTTGCTGCGCGATCCCGTTTTTTGGCAAACTTCTTGGAATACAGCTTTCTACATCGTGACCATTGTGCCGCTGCAACTGGCGCTGGGACTGATCATGGCCGTAGGGCTGAACCAGGCGATCCGCGGCGCGCTGGTCTACCGGCTCATCTATTTCATGCCGGTGGTAACGACGATCGTGGCGGGCGCCATCGTTTTTCGGCTGCTGCTGAGCACGAATGGACCGGTAAACAGTTTGCTGGCGTCGGCTTTTGGTCTGTTCAACCTTCCGTTCAGCGCGCCAAACTGGCTGGGCAGCAGCCAGTTCTCTAAATGGTCGGTTGTACTGCTCACGCTGTGGAAAAACACGGGCTTCACGATGGTGGTCTACCTGGCCGCGCTGCAAGGCGTGCCGCGTGAATTGTACGATGCCGCGCACACTGACGGCGCCAATGGCTGGCAGCGTTTTCGCAACGTCACACTGCCGCTGATCAGCCCGACGACTTTCTTTCTCTTTATCTTTCAGATGATCGGAGCATTCCAGCTCTTCACCGAGCCGTTTGTGATGACGCGTGGCGGGCCGGCCAACTCATCGCTTTCGGTGGTGCAGTACATCTATTTTGCCGCCTTCCGCGATATTCGCATGGACAAAGCCGCGGCAATGGCGTGGGTGCTGTTCATCTTTATTTTTGCCTTTACGCTCTTTCAGAATTTCATGCAGAAGCGGTGGGTTTACTATGAATCAGAGTAAACAACTGCTTGAAAAGGAATCCTTGACGCGGGGACGCAAAGGGGCAGAGTCTCGCAGAGGAAGAGCCAGGGATGCCACAAGTCGGTTGCTCTGCATTTCTCTGCATCCCTGCGTCTCCGCGTCAGAGCGGATAGCTTCTCGCCCTGTCGCGGCCAATCGGAGCCCGGCATGGCGACAATAGGCGCCTCTTTTTCGGGCTCGCCCACCCGCCTCAGCACACCGGCGCGCATCGGCCTGCATGTGCTGCTGTTCTTGTTCAGCACGATCATGCTGGCCCCCTTTGCGGTCATGCTGGTGGTCTCGCTGATTCCGAACACAGCTTTTCTGGCGCGTGACTTTTCGCCGGCGAACTTTTCATTGCAGAACTACGTGCGCACCTTTGAGGCGGTGCCCTTTGGGCGCTACTACATCAACAGCATCGTGGTCGCCGTGTCGGTGACGGTTTTACAGATCCTCATCTCGTCACTCGCAGCCTTTGCTTTTGCCCGCCTGCGCTTTCGCGGGCGCGAGGCGATCTTCCTCTTCTACCTAGCGACGCTGATGATCCCCTTCCCCGTGACGCTGATCCCCAACTTCCTCATTGTGAAAAATCTCGGCTGGTATGACACCTATCTGGCGCTGATCGTGCCCAGTCTCTTTAGCGTTTTCAGCACTTTCTTGCTGCGCCAATACTATCGCGGCCTCCCGCTCGATTTCGACGAGGCCGCGCGCATGGACGGCGCGTCGAGCCTGCGCATCTGGTGGCAGATCATCGTGCCGCTGAGTGGGCCGGTGTTGGCAACGCTCTCCATTTTTGTCTTTCAGGGCGTCTGGAACGACTTTCTGTGGCCGCTGGTCGTAACCACCTCCGAAACCATGCGTACAATTCCGGTTGGTCTTGCGGCGTTCGTCGGACAGTACAGCACCGCCTGGGATCTGCTCATGGCCGGTTCGGTGATCGCCTTGCTGCCGGTGCTGGTGCTCTACGTCATCGGCCAGAAATGGTTCGTGCAAGGGATCGCACTGAGTGGCATGGGCGGGCGTTAAGGGAGGCGCGCATCAGCTTTGACGCCGGTTTGACGCCGCCCCGGTTGCACAGAACGTTTGTGCGGTATACAATAGGCGGCACGATGCACGGATGGCATCCACCCGATGCGACCGGCTGGCAAGGTTCCAGGAGTCAACCCATGGCTGAAGTGATTGCGCAAGAAATTGACGAATTTCGTCCCATCGAACTTGATCTGTCGCACATTGTCACAGAGGATGACGCCCCCGTGGACAACTTATTTTCCGAACGCCAGATGCGCCTGCTGGCAGAATCCCTGTACACCTCCTGGGCTGGCCCTGGCGAGGATCGCACGTTTGTGGCGATGGCAAATGTCGGCCTCTTTTTTCATCTGCACCAGCCGCCGCTCGTGCCCGATGTTTTGGTCAGCCTTGACGTAGTGCTGCCGCCGGAGCCGTGGGAAAAGCAGCATCGCTCCTACTTTGTCTGGGAGTACGGCAAGCCGCCCGATGTTGTGGTGGAGATTGTCTCCAATCAAAAAGGCAAGGAGTTGGGCGACAAGCTGCTGGACTACGCACGGTTGGGCGTCGCCTACTATATCGTGTACGACCCTGCGCAATTCATCAGCAAACAGCCGCTGCATATTTACACGCGCCAGGGGCTACACTACACAGAGATCACCGAGACGTGGCTGGCGGAAGTGGGAGTCGGCGTCACCCTCTGGGAGGGTGAGTACGAAAGCATGACTGATGTGTGGCTGCGCTGGTGTGACCCGCAGGGCGTGTTGCTGGCAACTGGACAAGAAGCGCTTGCCGAGGCGTCACGTCAGCTCGCTATTGAGAGCCAACGCGCCGAACAGGAGAGCCAGCGCGCCGAACAGGAAAGCCAGCGCGCCGAACAGGAAAGCCAGCGCGCTGAACAGGCTGAGCGGCGTGCGGCTGCACTAGCGGCAAAACTGGCTGCACTGGGCATTGACCCGGAGAGTGACTAACTGTGGCGCACACGCCGATCGGCAAGATCGTCAAGTCCAGCTCGCATATCGACTATGTCTGTCAG
>JACSRH010000464.1 GCA_014879855.1 Caldilineaceae bacterium
TAGTTGGCGCCCAACTGTTCCGCCATAAAGGCGCGGTCGCTCCAGGGGGAGACGGAGACGCGGCGCAGGCGCGGGATCTGCTTCACGTATTCCCAACGCTGGTCGAGCGGCTCGCAGCAGCCGTAACAGTTCAGCCCGAAGCGGGACAGGATCGGCAGCTGGTAGGGCAGGACGAACTCGGCGAACATCTTGGGCGAGATGCCTACGGTCTCCTGGCTTTCCCCAAAGCCCCACAGGTCGCACGTGCGCACGCGGCCATCAAAGTCTGGCTGCGGCAGCTCATCGGTCCAGCCAAAGCCGCCGGAGCCGACGTACGTGCCGTCGTTGTTGAGGCTGAGCAGCCCCGCCTCTTCGAGCCAGTCCAGCTTGGCCAGATGGCCGTCACGCAGCAAGGCCATCACCTGGTGCAGCGCGTCCGGCGCATCGACCATGTCGTACATGATCTGCATCATCCCGCGCAGATTGACCAGCGTCCAGGTCATGCCCAGCGTCCACCACCAGAGCGTCTTGACGCGCACGGTGAGCAGGTCGCCCAGAATTTCAGCGGCCAGCGCCGCGCGCTGTTGGGTGGCAGCTTCATCCACGGTAATCGTGGGGAAATGCAGCTTGGGCAGATCCGCGTACTCTTTGAGGGGCGGCTCCCAGGTGTAGGCGCCGCCGTGCTGGCCGCCGATGCGCGTCTCGTGCATGCCCCAGTCACTCTCGGCCGCTACATGCGGCACGTCGAAGAACGGGATGATGACGCGGTCGTCGCACATCTGCGTCCCCCAGAAGATCTCGCGGCGCAGGCGAAACTCCCAGTCGCGCGCCAACTCGTGCTCACATTCGAGCTGTTCGGGGCGGATGATCTCGTGCCAGCCATTTTCGGGGTCGCAGAAGATCACCGGCCGCGTCGGCTGCAGCGCATTGTGGCGCAGCCAGAGGTTGCGCTTTTCCGCCTCGACCGGTCGCGCGGCCAATTCCGCCACCTGTTGCGCCAGCGTGCGGAGGAGCTGGCGTTCTTTCGTCGTGAAGGTGCTTTGCTGATCGTTCATTGTGTTGGATTTCGCCTTGCCATGACTTCAACGGGCCACTCTGCCAGATCATCGACCAGCGGCAGATCGACGCGGTCGCCGCGCAACGCCGAGACATAGGCGGCGAGGTTGAGTTCGCTGCTCTTGAGCGCGCTGGTCAGCCCCAGCATCGGCTCCGGGCCGCCGTCGAGCCACGCCACCAGGTCGGCGAGCAGAGAGTTCCAGATGGCCGGATAGCTGCTGCCGGGGTCGCCCACGAAAGATTCCACCCGCTGGCCGCCGCCATCCTCGACCACAATTTCGTCTTCGCGGCGGATGCGGATGGCGCCGGCTGCACCGACCAGCGTCATGGTCCATTCGCCATTCATCGCCATGCCACCGTCCAGCACCGCTTTGCCGCCGTTGGCGAAGGCAAAGTAGGCGACGGCGTGATCCTCCATCGCATGGCCGTAGCCGCGCTGATCGCGCACACGCGCCTGGCCAAAGACCCACAGCACCGGCTGATCATCGTGGAAAAAGCGGAACATATCCAGCCAGTGCGATCCCCATTCGCTCAAATCCCAGCCCGGCAGACCGGCGATGCACAGCAGCGGCTCGCCAACTGCTCCGCCTGCGTACAGTTCCTTGGCGCGTGCGAAGGCCGGAAAGTAGCGCCGGATGTACGGCACGACGATCTTTGTACCAGAGGCCGCGGCTGCTTCCGCCACCGCCGCCAGATCGGCCGGCGCGGCCAGAAAGGGCTTTTCGCAGATGATGCCTTTGACGCCGGCGTTACAGGCGTCAACGATCATCTGCCGGTGCAGCCCGACATAGGTGCAGATGCTGACAATTTCCGGCTGTACGGCTGCCAGCATCTCCCGATAGTCGGCAAAGCCCTGTTCGATGTCAAAGGCTTCCTGATAGGCGTGGAGATTTTCGGCGTTGATGTCGGCCACGGCGACCAGTCGCGTGCGGCCGTTGCGCCCGTAGGTTTCCCCGTGCGTATAGCCGATGCGATGGCCGCCGCCCTTGAAAAAGCCTTCGTCCCTGGCCTTGCCGGCGCCGATCACGGCGGCTGTGTAAATGGGTTTGACCTCAGCCACTCTTTATGCTCCTTCCAGTGCATAGCGCACAGCATTCTGCCAGATGCGGCGCAGCGCCGGCGCGGCAAAGGCGCGCAGGTCATGCCCGTTGGCGAGGTAGAGTGTGCGGCCCGCACCTTCCACGCGGCCGCCCTGCCCCACCACGATCATGGGCCGGGCGCTGCCTTCCCACTCGGCTGTGGCGAGGACTTCTGTTTCCAGCCCAGGCGTCACCTGCACGTTGTAGTAGAGTTCGTCAATCAACGTGTAGTCGCTCACGCCAGCCACAATGGGATGAGCAACTGGCTTGATGTTGACGGTGTACTCGCCCAGCGGAGAGTGAGTTGTCTCCCCCCACACCCAGGTGAAGCCGAGCAGTTCGCCGTAGCGCGGCCAGTCGTCATAGGAGGCGATGCCGCCGTGATGGGCAATCACCGGCCGGCCCGAGGCGACGTATGCCTCGAAAGCGGCCTGCTGGCGGGGCTGGAGCGGATGGTAGGCTAGATTGCCTGCCCAATCCGCATCCATTCCCGTCCAGTGCAGCCCCATCGCCACGAAAAGATCGCAGTCGTCGAGCAGATCGAAGGCGGCGAGGCCGTCGGCAATGCGACAGTCGTAGCCTGCGCCCAGCCAGCCTGCGATCTGCTGCGCCTGCGCGGCGACCGGGTGAAAGTCCGGGCCACCGACGTGAAAGACAAGTGTAGCCATTACTCCGCGCCCAGCGTCTTCAGGTACGCATAGCTATTTTTCAGGTTCTCTTCGCCGCCCACTTCCAGAGTGGAGTACTCCAGATGCGGCGCGTCCTTGAGCGTGTTATAGACGCCGGCAATATCGACCACGCCTTCGCCCAGCGCGATCGGGCCAAAGCCACAGCCGTACACCGTGCCGCGCCTGGCCTCCCAGTCAGCCGGCAGATCCTTCCAGTGCACGTGCATGATCTTGTCTTTGAAGACGCGCGCCATTTCCACCGGGTCCGCACCGCCCAGCCAGGAGTTGCCGGTGTCGAGGTTGACGCCCAGATTCTCGGGGTTGCCCAACATTGCCATCACATCCTGGATGCCGGTGATCGAGTCGGTCAGAATGCCGTGCGGTTCGAGCAGGAGGTAGACGCCCAGATCGTTGGCGAGACGTAGCGGCTCGTGGAGCTTTTCGGCGGTGATGAAGACGCGCTGGTCGTGCGTCAGCTTGTGCCCCCATGCCGACTTGGGATCGCCTTCGGTGGTGATCACATGCTTGACGCCCATCGCCGCGGCCTGGCGCACCGCCTGCATGATCTCGTTGGTGGCGTAGCGCGCCGGCGAGCTGGGGTCGAGCAGATTGGCGTGCGCGCAGAAGGAGGTGATGGTCAACCCGTAGCTTGCAAAGAGGCGCTGGATGTCAAACGGGTTGTCGTCCAGACTGACGGTGGCGGCAAAGCCGAACTCGCGCCCCAATAGGCCGCCGCGGTGATTGTCCGTCACATCGGCATAGCGAAAACCCATGTCGCGGATGCGTCCCAGTTGATGCTCGAGCAGCGCAAAGGGATCGACGATGGCAAAACAGCCGACTTTCATTTGAAAAATCCTTTCGTGAGAGACAGTTGTGAATTATCCTTTGAGACCGGTGAGCGTGATGCCCTGTACAAAGTAGCGTTGCGCAAAAAAGAAGATGGTCAGGATGGGCACCAGCGAGATCACGGCGCCGCCCATCAGCGCCGGCCAATCCGTACCGAACATGCTGCGCGAGACCACGGCCAGTCCCACCGGCAGCGTGCGCAACTCGTTGGTGTTGATGACGATCAGCGGCCAGAGAAAATCATTCCAGAAGTGCAGAAAAACAAAGACGCCCAGCGTCGCCAGGGCCGGCTTGGCCAGCGGGAGAATGATGCGCCAGTAGATGTCGAAGTAGCCGGCGCCATCGATGCGCGCGGCGTCCTCCAGCTCGGTGGGGATGGTTTGAAAGAACTGGCGCAGCAGAAATGTGCCAAAGGCGCTCCCAAAGAGAAAGGGCACTGTCAGGGCAAAATAGGTGTCGATCCAGCCGAGATACTTGATCAGGATATAGCCCGGAATCAATGTCACCTGGCTCGGAATCATCATGGTGGCAAGGTAGCCCATAAAGATGACATCACGGCCGGGGAAGCGGACGCGAGCAAAAGCGTAGGCCGCCAGCGAGGAAAAGACAAGCTGGCAGGCGGTGATCGTCACGGCGACCAGTACGCTGTTGAAAAGCCAGTTGCCGATCGGCGACATCGAGAAGAGGCGCTGATAGCCCTTCAGCGTCCACGGATCGGGCAGCCACTCCGGCGGATAGCTGAAGACCTGGAACTGCTCCTTGAAGCTCGTGCTGATCATCCACACTAACGGCAGCAGACAGGAGATGCTGAGGACGATCAGGAAGAGATGCACGGCCAATCGCCCAATGACTGGTCCGGCGCGACGTGCGGCTCGAACTGTAGGCGCAGGTTGCGCCGGGAGAGCGGGGAGGGGGTGCAGTCGATTTTTGGCAGCACTCATCGGTAGCCCTCTCTCATCCCAATTCATAGTAGGTGCGGCGGCCAAGATAGCGCACCTGGATCAGTGTGATCAAGAAAATCAGCACAAAGAGGATGTACGCCATCGCCGAGGCGTAGCCCATCTTGAAGAACTGGAAGGCGTTCTCCCAGATGTAATAGTTGTAGACGCGCGTCGCGTTGCCTGGCCCACCGCCCGTCATCACATACACCATATCAAAGGCTTGAAAGGCGCCGATCAGCGAAACCACGAGCACAAAGAAGAGATGCGGGCTGAGCAGCGGCAGCGTGATCGCCCAGAAGCGCTGCCAGCTATTGGCGCCGTCGATGGCGGCCGCCTCGTGCAGCGACTGGGGCACATCCTGCAAGCCGGCCAGGAAGATGACCATGTTGTAGCCCATGCTCTTCCAGATCACCGTCAGCGCCACCGCCGGCATCGCCCACCGGCTATCGGTGATCCAATTCTGTGGCGGGATGCCGAACCAGGAGGTGATCCAGTTCAGCACCCCGAATTCGCCGTTGTAGAACCACTTCCAGGCCAGGGCCACTGCAATGCTGGAGGCGACGACCGGGATGAAGAAGAGTGTGCGATAGACGCGCGTGCCGCGCAGCCCCAGGTTCATGAGGAGCGCCAGCCCGAGCGAGACCACGATGCCAGCAGGCACCGTCAGCAGGGCGTAGTAGATTGTGTTCCAGAGACTCTTCCAGAAGAGGTTGTCCCTGGTCAACAACGTCACATAGTTGCGGATGCCCACCCACTGCGGAGATGACAGCAGGTCCCATTCCGTGAAACTCAGCACCAGGCCGGCAACCACCGGCCCGGCGACAAAGATCAGGAA
>JACSRH010000399.1 GCA_014879855.1 Caldilineaceae bacterium
GGGTGCGCTATGCCGCGGCCCTGGCGATCTACCCGCAAATCGGCGCCCGGCTGGGGGAAGCGAACGTGCAGGCTGCCCTGGCGCGCGTGGAACTGCTGGAAGGACAGGACGATCACGCCCTGCATCTGCTCGGCCGCGCCCTCGATTTCTATCAGTCCGTGAATGATCGGTACAATATTGCTGCTGCGCTCGCCAATTTTGGTCTGACCCTGCGGGGGCAAGATCGCCAGGAAGAAGCTGCGCCATTGCTGCGCCAGGCCGCAGACCTCTTCGAGCAGATCGACCTTCCCCAGTACGCGGTTCAATTGCGTGGAGCAGCCAGCCCGACGCTTTCACTGGCCGAACAGGTGCAGCGTATCGAGGCTGCCGTCACGGAACTGCGCCAGCGCGGCGAGAGTGCGCAACTGCGGGAGGCGCTGGCGGTGCTCACATCTGCGCGCTTCGATGCAGAAAATTGGCGCGGTGTCATCGAGAGTGCGCAAGAGTTGTTTGAACTTGGCGCCGAAGATGGCCGGCTGTGGGCAATGACAGCGGATGCGCAGGCGCGCCTCGACAATGAAGAAGCAGCGGCGGCGGCCTATGCCAAGGCAGTTGCCCTGGACGCAACCAATGCCATGCTTCGCCGCAACTATGCCAATACCCTGATCGCACTCAACCGGCTGGGCGCCGCGGCCGAGGAGCTTGAGGCCGCCGCAAGACTAGACCCCGACGCGCCCTATCTGGCGTTACGCTACGCCGAGTTGGCAAAAGCTGGCGAGAATCGGGGCGAGGCAATGCGTTGGGCGGCCGAGGCGCTGCGCCGTCAGCCCGGTTGGGACGAGGCGCAGACTATCCTGACGTGGGCGTCTGAAGCCGAAACTTAAGCGCCAATCCCCAATCTCCAATTCTCCCAATCTCCTATTCTCCTATTCTCTCCATCTCCCCATGCGCGGCCGCGTCCACCAGCCACGTCAAATTGCCGCGCACCAAGTTCACGCCCTGCACCGGATAGCGTGCGGGGTCGTGTGGCCCCTGGAGCACCGCGCGCAGCGTCGCCGCCTTTTCCGCGCCGCTGACCAGGATCAGCACGCGGCGCGCGGCGTTGAGCAGCGGGTAGGTGAAGGTGAGGCGCATCTGCCCTGTTGGCGCGGGGGTGGCGACCACCAGCCGCGCGTGTTCGTCCAGCGCGGGCGCGCCCGGAAAGAGGCTGGCGGTGTGCCCATCCGCGCCCATGCCGAGCAGGATCAGGTCGAAGCGCGGGGTTTCGCCCGTGCCCGCGGCCGGGTTGGGCGGCGTCAGTTCGCGCACGGTGCGGGCATAGGCCGCGGCCGCGGCGGCCGGGTCGCCCTCGCCTGCCATGCGCAGCACCAGCGCGGGCGGCGTGGCCAGCCGGTCGAGCAGCGCGGCTTTCGCCATCGCGTAATTGCTCGCCGCGTCCGTCGGCGGCACGCAGCGTTCGTCGCTCCAGAAGATCTGCCATTGGCGAAAATTGATGTAGGAATCGTCGGCCAGCAGGCGATAGACCGCGCGTGGGGTCGAACCACCGGCCAGCGCGATGCGAAAGAGGCGCCGGCGGCCAATCGACGCGGCCGCGGCGGCCGCGATCAGTTCACAGGCCACGCGCGCCAGCGCGTCCGCGGTGGGCGTGACTTCGACCGAACGTTTTGATTGCATATTATCGCTCCTCGCTCAACACTGGTTCGTGCCACTGATGGCCGTTGTGCGCCAGCAGGTCGTCGGACTCGATCGGCCCCCATGTGCCCGCGGCGTACTGTGGCAGCGGCAGCGTTTTGCCGCGGCGCCGCAGAATCTCCTCCTGGATGCCCCAGCCTTCGAGCACGTTGGTCACGCGATCCCACGCCAGCTCGGTTTCGTCGCGGCGGATAAAAAGCGTGCTGTCGCCCAGCATGGCGTCGAGCAGCAGCCGCTCGTACGCGTCGGAGATGGTCGAATCGCCAAACGCACTGCTGTAGACAAAGTCCATGCTCACCTGCTCCACGTCGAGCTGCGGGCCGGGGCGTTTGGCGTCGAAGTTGAGGATGATGCTCTCGTCGGGCTGGATGCGCAGCGTCAGGCTGTTGTGGACGCGCGGCCCGCGCGCCTCGCGGCTGTTGAAGTACATCAGCGGCGGCCGGCGGAACATAATGTTGACCTCGGTCACTTTGGTCGGCAGCGCCTTGCCCGTGCGGATGTAGAAAGGGACGCCGTTCCAGCGCCAGTTGTCGATCTCCAGCTTCCACGCCACGTAGGTCTCTGTGGTGGAGGTGGGCGGGATGCCCTCGGCCTCCAGGTAGCCAGGAATCTGCTCGCCGCCAGCCACACCCGCCGCGTACTGCGCGCGCACGACCCATTTGTTCACCTCGATGGGGTCGAGAGGGCGGATCGAGCGCAGCACATTGACTTTCTGGTTGCGCACTGACTCGGCGTCGTAGGTGACGGGCGGCTCCATCGCGGTCAGCGCCACCAGCTGCATCATGTGGTTCTGCACCATGTCGCGGATCGCGCCGGACTTGTCGTAATAGCCGCCGCGCGAGCCAACGCCCAGGCTTTCCGCCACGGTGATCTGCACGTGGTCGACATAATTCCGATTCCAGATCGGCTCGAAGATGCCGTTGCCAAAGCGAAAGACCAGAATATTCTGCACTGTTTCCTTGCCCAGATAGTGGTCGATGCGATAGATCTGCTCCTCGTCGAAGAGCTTGCGCAGATGGTCGTTGAGTTGCTGCGCGCTCTCCAGGTCGTGGCCGAAGGGTTTTTCGACGATCAAGCGCGTCCAGCCCGCACCGGAGGCATGGGCGAGACCCACGTCGGCCAGCAGCGCGGTGATCGGCTCGAAGACATTGGGCGGCGTCGCCAGGTAAAAGAGGTGGTTGCCTTGGGTGGGATAGGCCGCGTCCAGTTCGGCAATCCGTGCGGCCAGGGCATCGAAGGCGGCGTGGTCGTCATAGCCGCCGGTCTGGTAGAAGAGCGTTTCGGCAAAGCGCTGCCAGGCCGCGTCGTCGTAGGTTTCGCCGTGCTCGTCGGCGTAGTGCTCGCGCAGCGCTTCGCCCACCTGTTCGCGAAAAACTTCGTCGGTCATCTCTGTGCGCGCATAACCGAGCACGGTGAACCCCTTGTGCAGCAAATTCTGCTGGTAGAGATGAAAGAGCGCGGGCAACAACTTGCGCTTGGCGAGATCGCCCGAAGCGCCAAAGACAACCATCAAATTGGGTGGAGCGGTGCGTCGCATCATGATTCTGTCACCTTTGCGTCCGGTTGCGGCTGGCGCTTGCGGATCCCATACGCCACCATTGTCAGCGGCCAGAAGAGCCAGATAAGGCCAAAAAGCGGTTGAAAGAAGGGGAAATAGCCGTAATCTTCGCCAAAGTGACGCCAGACCGTGCGCCCGATCAGATCCGGGTCGACGAAGCTCCACACGCCGATCACCAGCGTCATCAACGTCTCGAAGCCGAGGGCGCCGACCGAAAGCCACCACGTCCAGCGCCGGCGGTAGGCAAAGCCAATGGTTGCGGTCAGGTAGCAGAGCGCGGCCAGCGCGCTCAAGTAGACCGGGATATAGTTTTCCACGCCGGCTTTGAAAAAGAGCTGGTAGACCGCGCGCGCACCAGTGGACAACGCCAGGATCGGGTAGGACACAGCCATCACATAGCCGGCCGGGCTGACCACATTTGCCCACAGCGCCTCGCTTTTGCTGGCGTAGTGCGTTTCCACGGGTGGCGTTTTTGGCGGGGGCATTGACTGACTGCTCATAGTTGCGTTTCCTCCCACTGCTTCCATACCTGCGCCAGCCACGCGTCCAGCCGCGGCCCGGTCAGCTCAGATTGATTGTGTTCGTCCAGCGCCAGGCCGACAAAGCAGCCATTTTCCTCGAGCGCCCACGAGTTGGTAAATGTGTAGCCAACCGTGGGCCATGCGCCGACCAACCTGCCGCCACATGCCCGCACCCGGTCGGCCAGAAAGATCATGGCATCGACAAAAGTGTCAGGATAGCCCACCTGATCGCCCAGCCCAAAGATCGCCACGGGCCGGCCCTCGAGATCGAGCTCATCAAATTCGTCGAGCGCGGCTTCCCAGTCGCGTTGAAGCTGTCCGATGCTCCACGTTGGCGCGCCCAGGATCAACCGGTCGAAGTCGAGCATGGCTTCCAGCGTCTCAACGCCGACATCCAGCACTTCGACGCACGATGCTTCGGCGGCTGTGCAAAACCGCGCGTCGAGGCGCTCTTTGATTTGTGCGGCGATCGCCGCGGTGTGGCCGTCGGTGCTCCCAAAAAAGATGCCGATCTGCGGCATCTCTGCCTCAAGCCCATTTTTTGTGTGTGGCGTCATTGTTTGCGCGTAGTGATCAACAGACCACTGTTATAAGTTTTGACGACTGATGCTACAAGATTGCATCCACAAGCGTGATTGTACAGGGTGAATCGCGGCGTCTCTGTAAGGGGAAACTCTCTGCGCCCTTTTGTCGAGCTTACTCACTACTCGGCCAGAAAGCGCTCGATCGCGCGGCGCAGTTCCACATAGGTGTGCGTCACCGGGAAATGAGGAAAGTCGCGCACCACGTTGTCGGGCGGGCGGAACAGAATCCCGCAGTCCGCGGCGCCGAGCATTGCAGTGTCGTTGTAGGAATCGCCCACCGCGGCCGTGCGAAAACCCAACGTCTTGAACGCGGCCACAGCCATGCGCTTTCCGGCCGGCACGCGCAGCCGATAGCCGGCCATCAGGCCGCGCGCATCGACTTCCAGGGTGTGGGCAAAGACGGTTGGCCAGCCCAGCTTGGGCAGGAAAGGCGCAACGAATTCATAGAAGCTGTCCGTGATGATTACCATCTGCGCGGCCTGGCGCATCCAGGTAAGAAACGCGCGCGCGCCTGGCAGCGGCTCCATGCCCGCGATCACCTGTTGGATGTCGGCCAGGGTTAAGTTGTGGCGCGCCAGAAGCTCCATACGTTCGATCATCAACTTGTCGTAGTCTGGCTCGTCGCGCGTTGTGCGGCGCAACTCGGGCAGGCCAGTGCGCGCGGCGACCGCGATCCAGATCTCGGGCAGGAAGACGCCTTCGAGGTCAAAAGCAAGAATAGGTGGTGCAGAAGACATGCGGTCGATCCCCTGGAGAGATGAAGGTGATGCTTGACAGTAGGTGCAGTCTACCAGAGGAGAGAAGAATGGGGCAATCAGCGTCACAGATGGTGATCGCTATCCACATCCAGGCGCGTGGAAAGCGTGGGCTCGCTGTCGTTGACCTGCGTGGGCGCGTCGCTGAGGACGAACTGATATGTAAAAGTGTAAAACTGGATAATGTCATTGTGATTCAGCAGGACCTTGTGCTGGTCGCGCAGGCGACGACGATTGACAAACGTGCCGCCGCGACTGTTCTCGTCATGGATATAGAAATTTTCTCCACGCCCGCTGATCGTGGCATGAC
>JACSRH010000401.1 GCA_014879855.1 Caldilineaceae bacterium
CGCATCAAGGAGGCCCACTTCCCCCTGCTCAAGGAACTGGCCGATTTCGACTTTTCCCTGCTGCCCCGTCTCAACCGGCAGCAGGTGCTGCATCTGGCACAAGGCATGCACCTGGAAAATGCGGAGTCGGTCTTGCTCGTCGGCAATCCGGGCCTGGGCAAAACGCACATTGCCACCGGGTTGGGATTGGCCGCCTGCCGCCAGGATCGGCGCGTGCGCTTCTACACCGTCACCCAACTCGTCAACGAGTTGCAGGAGGCTCAGGCAGCCCATCAACTCCCCCGTTACCTGGAGAAGGCGCTGCGCCACCAGCTCATCATCCTGGACGAATTTGGCTACGTGCCCTTCTCGCCCACCGGCGCCCAGTTGCTCTTTCAGTTCTGCGCCGCCTTGCAAGAGCGCGTCTCCCTCCTCATCACCACCAATCTGCCCTTCAGCGAATGGGTGCAGGTGCTGGGGGATGAACGCCTGACCAGCGGCTTGTTGGATCGGCTCACCTTCCGCTGCCACATCCTCGAATTCCTGGGCGATTCCTTTCGCTTTCGTCACGGTCTGGAGCGACAGCTGAGCGCCTCGCCTGTACCATCATCGTCGGCAGCAGAGCCAGAGGGCGCACGCTGATCTGCTGCCACCATCTGGCAATCCACTATTAAAAAGCTGCTTGGAAGGAGGAAAAACTCAGTTGTCGCCTCACACGAACACACGCCACGTCGGGCGCCAACCACAACCCAGGTGTCGCGCGGTGACGATCACTTGACGCGCTTTCGCGTGATCACTTTTTCGATTCAACTATCCAACCGACGCGCTTTCTCATGATCTACTGACGCGCTTTTTCATTGACAAAAACAAGGGGCGCCATCGCCCCACCGCCGCCCCCGCTGCCCACCCCTGTGCTCATCACCGGCGCCGTGATCTACGTGAACGCGCTGAACGGCACAGGCACGGGGTTGACCTTCACCACCAGCGACATCCTGCGCTACGACCAGACGACCGGCGGCTGGAGCTTCTTCTTCGACGGCTCAGATGTCGGCATCACCGCCGGTCTCGATGGCTTCCTGCTTGAAAGCGACGGCTCGCTGCTGCTCAGCCTGTCGCTCGACGCCACCCTGCCCGGCTTCGGCGCGGTGGATGACGCCGACATCGTGCGCTTCACGCCCACCAGCCTCGGCCCCACCACCGCCGGCAGCTTCGCAATGGTGCTCGACGGCTCCGATGTGGGGTTGGGTGCGATCGGCAGCGAGAACATCGACGCCATCGGCCGCACGCCCGCCGGCGACCTGCTCGTGAGTGTCGCAGGCGGCTTCAGCGCGAGTGGCGTCAGCGGCAGCGGCGAGGACATCTTCCGCTTCACCCCCACCAGCCTGGGCGACGAGACCGCCGGCGCCTGGTCGCTCTACTTCGACGGCTCCGACCTCGCCCTCGACACCAGTGCGAACGAAGACATTGACGGCTTCTGGGTGGACCCGGCCAGCGGGACGCTCTATCTCAGCAGCGTGGATTTCTTCAGCGCCGGGGTCGGTTTTGGCGGCGACCGCAACGACCTCTACGCCTGTGCGCCGGGCACTCTCGGCGAGAACACCACCTGCACCCTCGGCCTCTTCTGGGATGCCGGCAGCCATGGTCTCAGCGGCGGCAACGTGCGCGGCTTCACGCTCATTCCGGCGCAAGGCGTCACCGGGGCGCAGGCGATCGCGCCGGCAGGCCAGGCGCTGCATTTGCCGCTCATCGCGGCGCCGTAGACAAAGAGAGAGGGAGCCAGGAAGGGTTCGGGTGTCTCCAAAATTGTGGAAGCGTGCGTCGCACTGGTCAACGGATCATGCTTTGTGCGATCCCTTCTGACCAGTGCGACGCACGCGGCGGTAAGCTCACCAAGATCGTGGGCTGGTGCCGGGCAATTTCCTCCGACTGGCGCATCGCCCTGCAACCATGTAAAATGCCAGCCAAAGGGATTGCAAACGATGCGCTTCTACGGGGCAACCCCCAATCTAACTATCTCTAACCAAACAATTACGAATGTGCCGTCTGAGAGGAGGATGCGCGAATGGGGATCTCACCCGATCATAACAGCCGCGCTCGCGTGGGCGTCTTTGGCATCGGGCTGGCCGCGTACTGGCCGCAGTTCGAGGGGTTGCGCGAACGGCTGGTAGGTTATCAGCAGGCGGTGGAGCAACGGATCGCCGGCATGGGCGCCGAGGTCGTTTCGGCCGGGCTAGTCGACACGGCGCCGGCCGCACAGGAGGCCGGCGATCGCTTTGCCGCTCACAATGTCGACCTGATCGTCTGCTATGTGGGCACCTACTCGACCTCGTCGCAGGTGCTGCCTGCGGTGCAGCGCCGCCGCGCGCCGGTGCTCGTGCTCAACCTGCAGCCCGTGCCGGCGCTGGATTATCCCAACACCGACACGGCGGAGTGGCTGGCGAACTGCTGCGCCTGCTGCGTGCCGGAGATCTCGAATGCCTTTGCGCGCAGCCGCATCCAGTTCAACGTGGTGTCGGGGCTGCTCTTCCCTGCCGAAGGTAACGCCAAACAGTACTATCAACGCGGCTGGCGCGAGATCGAAGAGTGGGTCAAGGCGGCCGGCGTGCTGCGCGAACTCTCTTACGCGCGCGTCGGTTTTCTCGGCCACACCTACCCCGGCATGTTGGATATGTACTCGGACTTCACCATGCACCACGCCCAATTGGGTGCGCACATCGAGGTGCTGGAGATGGACGACCTGCACGCTCGCGTCCAGGCGACGACGGAGGATGAAGTCGCCGCCAAGATCGCCGAGATTCAGGGCATCTTCGACATTGCTGCGCCGGGCAAGGACAAAATTTCGCAGCCGGTCACCGACGATGCGCTGCGCTGGTCGGCCACGGTGGCGGTCGGGCTGGACAAGCTCGTCAACGACTTCGCCCTCACCGGGCTGACCTACTACTATCGCGGCCTCAACGGCAACGCCAACGAGGAACTGGGCGCCACGTTGATCGTCGGCAACTCGCTGCTCACCGCGCGCGGCATCCCCGCGGCGGGCGAGGGCGATCTCAAGACCTGCATGGCGATGCTGATCATGGATCGGCTGGGCGCGGGCGGCTCCTACACCGAGTTCTACGCCATGGACTTCGACGAGGAGTTTATCCTGATGGGCCACGACGGGCCAGGGCACATCGCCATCAGCGCCGGGCGACCGGTGCTGCGCGGGCTGGGTCTCTTCCACGGCAAGCGCGGCTACGGCCTCTCGGTCGAGTTCAACGTCCAGTTGGGGCCGATCACCATCCTGGGCATGACGCAGACCGCCGACGGCCGGCTGAAGCTGCTGGCCGCCGAGGGCGAATCGATCCCCGGCAGCCGGCTGGAGATCGGCAACACCAACTCGCGGCTGCGCTTTGGCCTCGACCCCGCGGCCTTCATGGATCGCTGGTGCGAGCAGGGGCCGACCCATCACGTGGCGCTGGGCGTGGGCCATCAGCTCGGCAAGATTCGCAAGCTGGCGCGGCTGCTCGATCTGGAACTGGCGGTGGTGGGATAAAATTAAGTCGCGGAAGGCGAGTGCGAAGATAGACCGCGGATTCGGCGGATTTTCACGGATTTTTTTGTCCGATTTGCACTGAATCAGGAGAGACCCATGAAACGGATCGGCTTTGTGCTCAAGGTGAAGCAGGAGAAGATCGAGGAGTACAAGGCGCATCACCGGAACGTCTGGCCGGAGATGCAGGCCGCGCTGCGCGCCACGGGCTGGCACAACTACTCGCTCTTCCTGCGCGAGGACGGGCTGCTCTTCGGCTATTTCGAGACGCCGCACGACCTCGCCACCGCGACCGCGCAGATGGCAGAAACCGAGGTCAACACGCGCTGGCAAGAGATGATGGCGCCCTACTTCGAGTCGCCCGACAACGCGCGGGCTGATCAGATGCTGGTGGAATTGGAGGAAGTGTTTTATTTGGCATAGGGAGTTGACTGTCCTGCCGTCCGTGGTATTATAGCCATGTAAATGGCTATCTGGCTGATGAATACGGAGGAGAGACTATGCCAATAAGTTACTCAATCGCTGAGGCGCGCAATAATCTGGCTTCAATTGTCCATGATCTCGAAGAGACGCCGATCATCCAACTGACCCGTCGCGGCGAACCCGTGGCACTCTTGGTGGCGCAGACAGAATTCCAACGATTGCAGGCAGGCTTAGGGAACTTCTGGGACGCTTACACAGCATTTCGGAGCCGCGAAAATCTGGAAGCCAATGAGATTGGGCCAGAAACTTTTGCCGACTTACGCGACCGTGCGCCCGGACGCGAGGCTGCTTGGTGATTCTGCGGTACTTGTTGGACACAAATATCATTTCAGAGAGTCTGCGCCCTACGCCGAATCCGGTCATATTGGAAAATTTGCGACAACATGCGCAGCAGGTGGCAATTCCTTCCATCGTCTGGCATGAATTGTGGTACGGATGTTTACGCCTGCCGTTGTCGAAGAAACGGACTGTCATTGAGACGTTTCTTAACCATGTAGTCGGTGCGACAATGCCAATTCTTCCCTACGACCGCGCATGTGCAGCCCAGCACGCTGCCGAGCGCGTGAGGCTGGCCAGCATTGGTCTCACGCCTTCCTTCAGCGATGGTCAGATTGCCGCGATCGCCGTCGTCAATCGCTTGACTTTGGTTACTTTAAACACAGTGAACTTCGCCAATTATGCGGCAATCGAGCTAGCGGATTGGTTTTGAAAAGCCAGTCACCAAGCCTCAAAGAACACGAAGCGGCGCAAAGAAATGCTCCAGATGACCTTTACTCTGGCTGTCTTTGCGCCCTTCGTGACTTCGTGGTTGACTTTTCAAGCAGATTCTAAGTGTTTTGCGCCTCTTTTACTTCATCGCCGCAGGATTCAGGCAGTTCGGCGGCAGCGTGCCGGCCAGACCTGCCAGCAGGTTGTCGGCGGCCATTTCGGCCATCTGGCTGCGCGTCTCAAAGCTGGCGCTGGCAATGTGCGGCACGATCAGCGCGTTGTCGAGCGTGTAGAGCGGATGCTCGGCGGGCAGCGGCTCCGGGTCGGTCACATCCAGCCCCGCGGCGAAGATCTGGCCGGCCTTCAACGCCTCGTAGAGCGCCATCGTGTCCACGACCGGGCCGCGTGACGTGTTGACCAGGATAGCGTTCGGCTTCATCAGCCGCAGCGACTGCGCATTGATGTAATGGCGCGTCTCCGGCGTCAGCGGCACATGCAGCGAAACAAAATCAGATTGCGCCAGCAGCTCCTCCTTGCTGACCGGGATGGCGCCCAGCTCCTGCTCCGCCACTTCACTGCGCAGCGCGTCGTGGTAGAGGATGCGCATGCCAAAGCCGCGCGCGCGCCGCGCCATCGCCAGCCCGATGCGCCCGATGCCGGCGATGCCCAGCGTGGCGCCGTGGATGTCCTGCCCCATCA
>JACSRH010000402.1 GCA_014879855.1 Caldilineaceae bacterium
GCCTGTTGTTCCTCTGCGAGCCTCTGCTCCTTTGCGCCTCCGCGTCAAATTTGTCCCTGTTCAAACAGTTTCTTACCGTGAGTGGGACCTTACCGTGAGTGGGGCTTCCGCGTCCGCTTGCAAAAGCGCAGGGTGCGTGTGCGGGGAAGAATAGGGGCGCCTGCGGCATGTTCTACTCGCACGTGAGCGAAAGCGTCATATACAGCAGCCGCACAAATTTGTCGCCGACGCGCACGCGGTCACTCTCCCCGGTCAGCACAAAGCCTTGCGCCTGCCAGAACTGGAGCGCGATCGTGTTGAACTGTTCCACGCCTACGCGTACCGTGCGAATGCCGCCAGCATTGGCCAGCCAGGGTTTGAGCAGCGCCCATGCTTGCGCGCCGATGCCTCGCCGTTGCAGCGGCTCCGCCACCATCAGCCGCGCGATATAAGCCACGGCTGGCTCCGGCCAGTGAAGCCGGAAGTCGAGCATGCCGATCATCTCGGCGCCGCGCGACGGATCACTGCGTTCGAGCGGGCGTACAATGGCAAGCAGCGAACGCCCCGGGGTTGCTTGTGCGGCTGTGAGTTCGGCCGCGGCGTGGCCGTCTGGCGGGCCGGGCAAGTTGTACAGGCCCCAATAGCCGGGCGTGGCCGCGTAGACTGCTTGCAGCGCGGCTGTGTGCAGCGTCGCATCGACAGGCAGCAGGGTAATGATTTCCGGTCTGGACATCCTTTTACTCCTGCGGCGGCAGCGCCCGCGCCGTCGCCGCGCGGATGTCGGACAGTTCGCGCCGCAGCCGCTCCATCTCGCCGGTGACGCGATCCAGCTTCTCGCGCTCCACGCGCACGAAGCGGGTGTACGGCGCAATCGCTTCCCGCATCCGCTGCATGCCGTCGGTCAACTCGCGCTCGAACTGGCGGGTCAATGTCTCGTTCAACTGCTGGCGCAGCGCGTCGATGCCTTCGCGCAGCTCCTGTTTGAGCCGGTTGCGGCGGTAGGGAAGCACATAGAAGCCCAACGCGGCCAGCGCGCCGGCGCCAAGCAATCCCGTGACATCGAGCAGGGTGGTGTGCAACACGGCGACCAGGATGGCGCCCAGCCCAAGCGCGCCCGCTTCGACCGCTGCGGTCTGGACGAGGGCGTTCTGCACCTGCTGCGCCAGTTTGAGCGATTCAGTTTCAGGGTCATAGGAATCGACCACGCGCTGCGCCTCGCGGCCGACGCTGGCGATCAGGTTCTGCCGGTTGAACTCGAAATCGCTGCCAACCTTGCCTACGATCTGGTCGGCGTGTTGCTGCGAACGCTGGTTGAGGTACTCCATTACATCGCGCCACTGCCGATAGTCGCGCTCCACCAGCCAGTCGATCAGGTCGCTCACCTGCGCCTCGACCGCACGTGAAGTGTCCGCCACCACGGTGCGTTCAAACTCGGCGCGCACCTTTTCGCCGTTGACGAGGTCAAAGACGCGACCGATGCGCATTGTCTCGTCAAAGAAGCGGTCGCCGCGTTCAGCCATGCCGTAGAGCACATTATCGACATGGCTGAGATGATATTTGAAGTCACGGCGCATGTCGATGTCGTAGGCGTCGAGTTGGGCTTCGATGCCATCGATGGCCTCGAAATCATCCTTGAGCACGATGCTGCGATTTTCGATAAGGCGGCGGTAGTGATTGCTGAGATGGTCGGCCACGCCGACAGGATTCTCCAGCTTGAGGCGCAGCCGTTCGGCCGCGTCCAACGCCGTGAGAATGTAGCGCTCCAACGTCCCGAAGCGGCTCTGCGCCCACAGATCGCTGTGTTCAAGCGCTGCGTGCGTCTGGCCAGCCTGCTCCTTTGCTTTCAACGCCAAGCGCGCGCTGACCGGGAAAATGCGCGGCGTGACGCCCAACAATTGAGCGCCATTTTCCGCCACAAACTCGACAATGTGCTGGCGGTCCTTCTCATCTTCGATCAAGTCGATCTTATTGACGACGATAACGATTTTCTTGCCCCATTCGCGGATGCGCTGCAACAGCAGGCGCTCGCTTTCGCTGAAAGGGCGGTCGGCGCTGGTGACAAAGAGCACCAAATCGCTGCGCGGCACAAAGTGCTCGGTGATCTCCTGGTGGCGCTGGATGACAGCGTTGGTGCCCGGCGTATCGACCAGATTGATTTCGCGCAGCCACTCCACGGGCAGATGGATGATCAGCACATCGTCGCCGGTCACATCTTCGCTTTTCTGCGCGCCATAACGCAGCACCTGGATTTGGCTGGTCGTTGGCAGGACGCCTTCGGCCAGGAGACGTTCGCCGAGCATGGCATTGAGAAAGGCTGTCTTGCCCGCGTTGAACTCACCGACGACCACCAACAAAAACAACTCGTCAAGTTGGTGGAGCGAACGCTTGAGCATCGCCAGGTCTTCATCCGCCGCGCCAAGCCGTACGAGCAGCACGCGCAAATCTTCAAGCAGGCTGCGCTCGCGGCGGATCAATTGGTCTTGTTCAGCAGTCAGGATGCGTTGCAACGTTCTTTTCCCACATTCAATTTTTGGAAACTCTACTTTCTATGCGACTGCGATGGAGGCATTCTGCCCTCACCTGATGCGTCACCCCTTCTCTACGAGAAAAATGGTGTTCGGGTTGCGCAGTGAAGCACGCTTCCCGTCGCGCTTAAGCTTCATCAGACTGCGGCGCGTCATAACCACGCCGTTGCAACAAAACCGCGGCGTACGCCTTGCGCCGCAGGAAAGCGTCTGCCGCGGCCATGCGCGTTTCCAGCTCTAAGCGTTCGCTGCCGCGCAAGGCATTGTCCGCATGTTCCTCCAGCAGCCATTCCAGCCGCGTCACATCGCCTGCGCTGCGCTGGCCGTGAGCAATGCGCCAGAGTGCATCATCTTCGAGCGCGTCAAGCGCGGCCAGGGCGGCCTGGCCTGGCGCGGACGCAAACGGCTCCTCAGGCAGGCTAGAGGCGCGCATTGTACACCCCAGCCAATAGAGCCAATAGAGCCAATAGAGACAATAGATAGGACAGCGACGAGGTGCTCATAGCACGATCAACTCACCCTTGTTTTTAGGCATCCACTGTTCTGCCGCCGCAATGGGTCGATTTCGCAGAAAGTTGGTGCGCCTGTCATGCACATCTCCCACCATTTTAGCATAGGCTGGCAGTATAGCCGTTGCTCAAAATGTGTTTCAGCTATAGAGCATTTTCAATCTGTATCTGCATCTATGCCTGCCCAGCCTATGCCGGCACGTAGCAATGCTCGCGACCATGGCGCGACAATGAAGCTGGCTCAACTGTATCCACTGGCTTCTTATTGCTGTTGTTAGTGGTTGCTCACTTATTGCTGATTGATGATTGACGACCCACTCGCTTTCTTTTATTCACCGAAAGGATCCTGCGATGTTTTACCATGTCAAAGAGTTACAGTTCAATGCTCGCGTTTCCCAACCGGATCCGGCCTTTGCCCGGCTGCTGTTGGAGCAGTTTGGGGGCGCCAACGGGGAACTGAAGGCTGCGATGCAATACTTTGTCCAGTCCTTCGCCGCCCGCCAGCCTTATCCAGACAAGTATGATCTGCTGATGGACATTGCCACCGAAGAGTTCAGCCATCTGGAAATTGTCGGCGCTACGATTACGATGTTGCTGGACGGCATTAACGGCGAGTTGAAAAATGCCGCTGAAGAGACAGATATTATGCAGTTGCTCAAGGGCAAGCAGCAGAAGGAAAGCCTGATCCATCAGGCGATGATGGATCCGCAGGCGTTGATCCTCTCCGGCGGCGGGCCAGCGCTGACCAACAGTGTGGGCGTGCCTTGGAATGGCAGTTATGTCACCGCCAACGGCGACCTCACCGTAGATTTGCGCTCCAATATCGCCGCTGAATCGCGCGCCAAAGTGGTCTACGAATATCTGATGCAGTTCACCAACGACCCACACGTCAAGGAGAGCTTGCGCTTCCTGATGACGCGCGAGATTGCGCACTTCCAAATGTTCAGCGCGGCGCTGGAGGATATCCAACCCAATTTCCCGCCCGGCGTCCTGCAGGGCGATCCGCGCTTCACCCACACTTACTTCAATCTCTCCAACGGCGCCAGCGCACGCGGCCCGTGGAACGAAGGGCAGGGGCCGTGGGGCAAGGGCGAAGCGTGGGTCTACATCGACGATCCGCTCGAACATGTGCGCGCCGATAACGGGCTGCATAGCCACAAGCCCGCTGGCACGAAGCAGACACAGGCCGAGGTCGAAAAGAAAAATAAGGAGCTAAGCCAGCAACGCAGCCAGGAGGTCAAGTCGGCCATGCCGCCGGATGGCGCCGGCAATCAGTGGAACAGCTATCCCGCCGAATTGGAAAGTCCTAAAGGCGTCCAAGACAATGGGTGAATTGGCCGTTGCGCCCGCCGCCAGCGGCGCAGCAGAGCACACCGCTGCGCCGCTGCTCCACATCACCTACTACACCGACCCGCTCTGTTCGTGGAGCTGGGCCTTTGAGCCACAGTGGCGACGGCTGCGTTACGAACTGGGCGACCAGCTCGGCTGGCGCTATTGCATGGGTGGGATGATCCCAGACTGGCAGCACTTTAGCGACCCGCTGAATGATGTCAGCCGCCCAATGCAGATGGGGCCGCAGTGGTATCAGGTGAGCGCGCTGTCGGGGATGCCACTCAACGATGCCATTTGGTTCACCAACCCGCCGGATTCCTCCTACCCGGCTTGTCTGGCTGTCAAAGCTGCCGAACAGCAAGGCGCTGCGGTGGGCGAGTGTTACCTGCGGCGGTTACGTCGCGCCGTGATGGTCGAGGGACGCAACATCGCGGCGCAGGCAGTGTTGCTGGCAGCCGGCGAAGAGACGCCCGGGCTCGACCCTGCACGTCTGCGCCGCGATCTGGAAAGCGAGCAGACGCGGGAAACTTTCCGCAACGATCTGAAAGAGGTGCGCTGGCGGCAGATCGGCCGCTTTCCCACTCTCATCCTGCGTCATCATGCTGGCAAGAGCATCATCATCGTTGGCTACCGGCCGTACGAAGTGCTGCACGAAGCCATCGGCGCGCTGGCGCCGGAGCTTGAGCTCCGGCCTCCCCTTCCCAAACCAGCCGATGCGCTGACCGCATATGTGCGGCATTGGGGCGAGGTGACGACACGCGAAGCCGCGGAGTTGATGGATGGTGACAGGGACGTGGCAATGCGGGAGTTGGCGGCGCTCGCAACAGCGGGCGTGGTGCGCCGCGTGGAAGTGGCGCAGGTGCGCCAGCCGCTGTGGGCGGCAAACTAGGTATGGATTCAATTTCCTACGTGTGCTGGAGCGAAACGCTTGAATTTCGACCCCATTCAGATGCCAAGTGCTCCATTACTGATGGCTAGATAATAAATTGATGCTAGTCTGTAATCTTCCCGGAAGCTTTGGAGCTTCCGGGA
>JACSRH010000356.1 GCA_014879855.1 Caldilineaceae bacterium
TTGGGATCGTCCACCTGGAAGATCAGCACCGCACGATCCACCGGATCGGCCAGCGCGCCGGCCATCACCAGCTCGCCGCGCGTATGCGCGGCCTGCGCCAGCGCCAGATGTTCGCTGCGGTGCGGCGTGCGGCGTTCCAGAATGTCTTCGACATATTCATAAAAGAGCAGGTAGTACATAAAAACAAGACCTTTTTCAGTGTGTGCAAACGGATGGTTTCAAGCCTGGCCAGCGACCAGGGCTTCGATCCAGGGCAGGTGATCGGCGTAGTGATGCGCGGTGTTGCCGTAGACAACATTGAGCACCGGCGGGCCATCGCCGTTGCCCGGCTCGTCGGGCAGATAGGAGCGGTAGCGGCGTTGTAAACTGGCGTCGTCGAGCGTGGCAAGCCGTGCCAGCATGTCGTTGTGCACAGCGCGCAGATCGGCAAGGGCGGCAGCGGCGGTCGTCAGTTGGTTGGCCGCGGTGATGGCGGCATTGATGGCATCCTCGTCGCCCGACAGATAGAGTTCCTCCGCTACACCCAGCCCCGCATGACGTGGCCGCCCTGTCAGCAGAAAGAGCACCGAACGCTCCCACGCCGTCAGATGAATGAGATGATCCTTGACCGTCCAGCCGTGCGTATCTTGATGCGCCGTAAAGTCCGTCGGCTGCAGCCGGTCGAGGGCGGCCATCAGCGCTGTCCAGTCGCGGTCGATCGCAGCCATCAGTTCGTGTTTGCTCTTAACTTCTTCGTCGCTCATTGTCCCTCCAGGACAAATTTGGTCGGATTCTCGGTGAACTGCGTCCAGGCAATCACCGTGTGCAGCGTGACCGCAAAGAGGCCGCCCTGATCCCAGGTCTCCACCGCGGGCGCATAGTCGAAGGCGGTGTACTTGCGTTTGTAGCCGGCGGCAAGCTGCTCGGCCAGCTCGCGCGGCGGCCCGATCACCTCGCGCACGACGCCATCGACAATCACGACTTCCGTGCCGCTCTCCAGATGCACCGTGACAGCAGGATTAGCGGCCAGGTTGCGTGCGCTGCGCGTCTGCGGGCTGCCGTCGAAGTAGAGCTTGCCCTCGACCCAGACGCCCCATTTGGGGATGGCGTGCGGCCGCCCGTCCGGGCGCACCGTGCAGATCCAGTAGTTCTCCGCCTCGCGCAGCCGCTGCTCGACGTACACCCAGGACACAAAGCTTTTGGCGTTGTCGATGTAGCCCGGCGGGAAGTGCGGGCGGACAGGCTGTGGTGTGTGCATGATCTACCTCGCTGGTTTCATCCTGGATAAGGCTGGTCGAACCGTTCGCGGTGCGCAATCTGATCCAGCGGCTTGCGCTGTTTGTAGCCTTTGCCCACCGGCTGCGCTGGATAGCCAAAGGGGATGATGGCAAAGACGTCG
Organism: Caldilineaceae bacterium; assembly: GCA_014879855.1. Lineage (GTDB taxonomy): Bacteria > Chloroflexota > Anaerolineae > Caldilineales > Caldilineaceae > Caldilinea. The sequence goes on from JACSRH010000356.1 coordinate 1,379, forward strand.
AGTTCATCGGGGATGCCCAGCAGCGGCTTGACCGCGTCCAGCCCGTGAAAGCCAACCCAGTTTGAGCCGATGCCTTCGTCCCACGCGGCCAGCATCATCGACTGGATGGCGCGGCTGGCGTCGGAGACGGCGTAGGGGCTTTCTTCGATAACGACAACGACCGCCAGCGCGGCCTTGGCGATGTACGGGCCGCTCTTCGCTAGCGCGCCCAACTGGCGCAGCGTCTCCCGCTCTTGCACGACAATGAAGCGCCAGGGTTGTTGGTTCATGCTGCTGCCGGTCAGCCAGGCCGCTTCAACGATGCGGCGCACCGCGTCGGGTGCGACCGGTTTGTCGGCGTAGGCGCGCACGGCGAGCATGGTTTGGATGGCGTCAAATACGTCCATGGTTTGTTTCCTTTCTTCAAAAATAGGATGGCATTTTATACGCCGGAGCGCAGATCGGCCAACGCTTCGGCCCCATAGTGGATGTCCATAAAGGTGATGGTGCAGCCGTCGCCGACCGGCGCCTGCACGGAAAAGCCCGCGCGCAAGCCGCTGGTCTGCTGCAGGCCAAAGTAGCGCACGAAATGCCAGACAGCGCCATCAAGCGAATAATGAAACGCAAACGCGTTGCCAAAGCCGGCGACGCGCAGGTACGCGGCGGCCTCATCCAGCACGACCGAATTGCAGTCGTCCGATGCGCCGTTGGTCACGACGGAAACGATCATCGGCTGCCCCTGGGGCGATAACTCCAGGCAGAGCTTGGCCCAGTGGCGGTCATCGACGTAGAGCATCAGCACGGCCGCGTCATAGGTCGCGACGAGGTCGCCACGCGCCTGCGCGCGCAGCATAAAGCGTTCATCGGGGCGGAAGAGCAGCCGCGCCGAGTTGGTCATGTTGACCTGGCCGCGCGGGTCGACAAAGAAATCGGTGCGCGGTGCGGCGCTCATGCGCAGCGCGCCGTCATCGGACTGGGCGAAGTCGGCCGGCGCCGTTTCCCAGGAGAGCGGGTGGGGGAGGGAGGCAACTTTTACTGTGTCGTTCATCGGTGTGGCTGCTTTCTATGTTGAATGTCGAATGATGAATCTGGTCTTACCCGCTTAGCCATCAGAATGTCCGGCTTGCCCGGCCCGTTGGCGTCGGGCACAACGCCGACGATCGCAAAGCCGCACTTCTGGTAGAAGGTGTAGGGATGGCGGCGCCGGTTGCCGATGGTGGCAATATGTTCCCACACGTTGGGATAGAGGTCAACGTCGCTCCGCTATGCATTTTTCCTGACAAACGACTCCATTCCATCGCAGAGGCAACCTGGCACTTTACCGAGTGTTTCTCCTTGGTTTGTTTGCTGTGATATGATGACTTTGCGCTGCGTGCCTGTTTTAAAGGAGAAATGATGACCGTAAACAATCTATCCATATTAGCGGTTACGTCGATTACACCAGAAGTGATCGATGCAGTCACGCACCGAATTGTTGCAGGAGTCAACCCACAACTTATTGTCTTGTTTGGCTCCCAGGCGCGCGGCGACGCCAATGAAGCGAGTGATTTGGATCTGCTGGTTGTGCAGGACAGCGGACAAAGCGATCGTGAGAAGCGACGGCGCATTGAACGCCTGCTGCTCGATCGACGCTTTGGTCTGGATCTGATTGTACGCACGTCCGAAGAAGTTGCACGCAATCTGCAGGATGGCAATCCATTTTAACCGACCATATCTTTGGCGATGGGATTGTTCTTTATGAGCGAGCAACAGAAAACACCCGCTGATGAGTCTATTGGGCCTGACGAGGCACAAGAGGCGTTAGACATCGCACAAGCAGTTGCTGCGCTGGTTATTTCCAGAATTCCCACTGAATAAATTTCATTTTGGACCCTTGGCAACCCTCTGCGTCGCCAGGTGCGCCTGTGACCGCCGCTGCCAGTTAAGCGCGGGCGCGGAGTAGCGCGCCTGTTCGCTGATCGCTTTGGCGAGCAACTCCGCCATCGTCGCATCGCCAAAAAAGTGCTCCCGATAGACGCCATCGCCCAGAAAGCCGTCGGTCTGGTTGAAGAGATTGACGCGCAGTTTGTTGTTGGGCAGATGATTCTTGCCCGCCAGCAAGTCGCGGAAGGCTGAAGACATCCACGGAAACGCGTTGAAAATCAGCTTGATCTGCGCCACGGTGCTGTCGACATCGGCCTCGTTGTGCGGGTCAACCTGCTCGATCAGCGCGTCGATGTGTTCTTGCAGCGCAAAGAAGGGTGCAAAGCCACCGCCGGCCAGACGATTGTGGCTCAGCCGCGCCAGGTAATCGGCGCGATCAACTGCGGTCAGCCGCGTCACTGTCAGCTTGAGATATTCCAGATAGGCGCCCAGCAGCCAGAGCACCTCGTAGACCGCCCACAGCTTGTAGTTGCCCCACGACTTGTAAGAGTTGGCGACCAGCCGGTCGTGCATGTCGATGTAGCCCAGCGTCATTTCCTCTAGCGAGGCAAAGGCCGCGGCCGAGTAGTCGCCTGTCCGCCGCGCGTGCAGGATCAGGTCGGCCACCTTCATAATCGTCATGTGGGTGACGTAGAGGCCCTTGGAGTAGAGTGGATCGATAAAGCCGGCCGCGTGCGCAAGCAGGGCAAAGCGGTCGCCGACGACGTGCTGCGTCGAATATTGCAGGCGCCCCGTGCGCATCCAGGCGCGGATCGGCTTGGCGCCGCGCAATTGTGCGTGGATGTCTGGGAAGCGTTCGATAAAAGTGTAGAACTCCTCTTCCGGGCTGAGATCTTCGCGCGGGGAATGAATGCGCGGGTCAAGTTGCAAGCCGACGCTGCACAGTGGATTGATGGCGCGCGGGTGATTGTTGAAAGGGATCACCCACAGCCAGCCGCCTTCGAAAACGTGGTGGAGCGTGCCTTCGGAGACGCGGAAGGGAAAGCCGTATGCCTGGCGCGACGCAGCGATTTCGTGATAGCAGGGCACGTCGATCATGTGGGTAAAGATGGTGCGCGAGTGCGTGCGCAGGTTCTGGTGACGCCAGCCATATTTCTGCGCCAGCAGCGACTTCATGCCGCCGGCATCGACGATATACCTCGCCCGGTGCGTCCCCTTGTCCGTGACGATCTCGACGCCGTCAGCATCCACCGTGATGTCATTGACGCGCGTGCCTTGCAACACCTGCGCGCCATAGGCAATGGCGAGATTGGTCAACAGATAGTCAGAATCCTGGCGGTGAATATGAAGCTCGTGGCCGTAGGGCAGCCTGGGAATGACCGCCTGCAGGCTGTGCTGAAGCTCCTGCGGCTTGTTCGCTTCGTGATGCAGAAAGCTGAAATGGCGCTTGACCCCATGCGACGCACCGATGAAGTTGTAGTAGTTCTCCGAACTGAACCAGGCCAGCTCTGGCACGTCATAGTATTCCGCCAGCGCGCGCATCACCTCGGAGGTCTCCAGGATCATCGACTCGCCAATGGTGAAGCGCGGATGTGTTCCTCCCTCGAAGACGATCACCTTCAGCCCCTGCCGCGCCAGAATCGTCGCCAGCGTCGAGCCGCCGATGCCGGTGCCGATGATCGCTATATCATATAATTGCATCATGCATTTCCTGCCCCATTTCTCGCACAGCCGTTTGTTCAACCTGAAAATGCTTTGACGCAGAGGCGCAGAGGCTCGCAGAGAAAAGTCATCTTCAACGCCTATTGATTTTCGTTGTCCATTGTGACCCCAGTTTGTTGGGAGCCCAGAGCGACACCGACAATGGCTTTAAGATCAGTGTGAGACTTATAGCCGTGACCCATCTGTGAGCTTGCTTACCCATACACATGTTGCGATGGCGCGCAGGAAGCAGGCGGTGCGGCGGCCACAGCTTGTCGCACGCATCAGGGTTGGGCGTTGGCTGAAACAATAAGCACATTCAAAAACGGTTAGGTGAACAGGGTGCGTTTTCTAGTTTCATCATTGGTAAATCAGGGATTGCATCCACCTCACAATCTCCTTGCAGTAGCGCTGAAGCTCTTGTCGAACCCCTGGATTTCCTTTACAATGGTGCT
>JACSRH010000253.1 GCA_014879855.1 Caldilineaceae bacterium
GTGCTCAACGCGCCGCAGGTAGCCATTCTGGGCGTCTGCGCCATCCAGCCCAAGCCGGTGCAGCGCGGCGAGAAGGTCAAATTCGTCCCGCACATCGGCCTGTCGCTGACTATCAACCACCAGGTCGTGGACGGCGCGCCGGCCGCGCGTTTCCTACAAGCCTTGGGACAAGCGATTGCTGAGATCGACCTGCTGCTGGCGGGGTGAATAGAAATGGAAGAAGTGAAGAAGTTTGCCGAGGCGGTTCAGCCTGATTGGGCGGTCATGGAGCCGGGGCTGACAGTGCGCAGCGAAGCCGACTACGATCGCGCAGTGGTAAGGCTGAACGAACTGCTCGACGAAGTGGGTGACGACACAATGCATCCGCTCTACGGGCTGCTCGACGCGCTGGGTGCGCTGGTGCACGCCTACGAAGTGGAAAAGGCAATGAATCCAGCCATGATTGAGATCAGCACCGACCGCAGCCGGCTTGATGTTGGCTACATTCACCGCTACCTCAGCGAGCAGAGCTACTGGGCCGTCGGGCGCAGCCGTGATGTGGTGGAGAAGTCGCTCGCCAACTCGCTCTGTTTTGGCGTCTACGCTGGCGCGCGGCAGGTCGGCTTTGCGCGCGTCGTGACCGACTACGCCACCTTTGCCTGGCTGTGCGATCTCTTTATCGACGAAGCGTATCGGGGGCAGGGACTGGGCAAGCGGCTGATCGAGGCGGTGGTGGCGCACCCGGCGTTGCAAGGGCTGCGCAACTTCATCCTGGCGACGCGCGATGCGCACGAACTCTACCGTCGCTACGGCGGTTTTGAGCCATTGGCCGCGCCTGCGAATTGGATGGCGCGGCCGCGTAAGTAGAAAGTTGTTTTAACGCAAAGACGCAAAGGGGCAGAGACGCAAAGGGAGTCGAGGACGGAAGAACTTTTGTTTTCCCAATTGCGTCTTTGCGACTCGGCGCCTTTGCGTTAAATCTTGTTTTTAGAATGAAAGACGCAGGGAACGTTTGATGACAAAAACTATTCTGATCGATCCAGTAGCCATGCGAAAGGCCGCGGTGCTGACCGCGCCGGAGATTCCGCTCAACCAGTACAGGCCCGACCCCGCCGCGGAAGAAGCGCGCTACGGCCGCGAGACGCTGGTGCGCGTCTATCGTGATATGGTCGTGATTCGCGAGTTCGAGACGATGCTTGACCGCATCAAAAAAGAGGGCGCGTACCAGGGCATCGAGTACCAGCACAAGGGGCCGGCGCATCTGTCGATCGGCCAGGAGGCGTCGTCGGTCGGGCAGGCGCTGGTGCTGACGCCGGACGACTTCATCTTTGGCTCGCACCGCTCGCACGGCGAGATTCTGGCCAAGAGCCTGTCGGCGATTGCCAAGCTGGACGACGCCGCGCTCGAACAGATCATGACCACCTACAACGAGGGCGACACGCTCAAGATCGTCGAACGTCTTCACGGCGGCAGCGCCGGCGGCGTCAAGGGATTGGCCCTCGACTATGTGCTCTTTGGCACGCTCGCCGAAATCTTTGGCCGCTATGCCGGCTTCAACCGCGGCATGGGCGGCTCGATGCACGCCTTTTTCCCGCCCTTTGGCGTCATGCCCAACAACGCGATTGTCGGCGGCTCCGCGGATATCGCCACCGGCGCGGCGCTCTTCAAGCGCGTCAACCGGCGCCCGGGCATCGTGATCGCCAATATCGGCGACGCGTCGATGGGCTGCGGGCCGGTGTGGGAGGCGATGATGTTCGCCGCCATGGATCAATATCGCAAGCTTTGGCCGGCGGAGGCGGGCGGTGCACCGCCGATGCTCTTCAATTTTATGAACAATTTCTACGGCATGGGCGGCCAGCCCTACGGCGAGACCATGGGCTTCGAGGTGCTGGCGCGCGTTGGGCTGGGCGTCAACCAGGAGGCAATGCACGCCGAGCGCGTTGATGGCTACAATCCGCTGGCCGTGGCCGACGCGGTGGCGCGCAAGAAGGAGCTGCTGCTCGCGGGTCGCGGCCCCGTGCTGCTCGACACCGTCACCTACCGCTTCACGGGTCACTCCCCATCGGACGCCTCGGCCTACCGCACCAAGGAAGAGATGGATCTGTGGCGGCAGCATGATTCGTTGATCGGCTACCGCGACTATCTACTTGCCAACGGTCACGCCAGTGACGCTGCGCTGGACGCCATCAACGAGGAAGTGATCGAGCGGCTGGTCAAGGTGTTGTCTGCGGCGGCCAACGATGATCTGGCTCCGCGCGTGGCGCTCGACTCCGAGTACATTGGCGAGATCATGTTTACCAACCGCAAGCGTGAAAGATATGGCGAGGGTGAACCCTGGGTGCTCCAGAAAAAAGAGGAGAGCCGGCTGGCGCAGACGCAGGCCAAGTTCCGCTACGCCTACGACGAGAGCGGCAAGCCGCACCCCAAACTCAAGACCCTGACCTATGCCGAGGCGCTCTATGAGGCGATGGTGGAGGGCTTCTACCGCGACCCCACAATGGTGGCCTTTGGTGAGGAGAACCGCGACTGGGGCGGCGCGTTTGGCGTCTATCGCGGGCTGACCGAGGCGCTGCCCTACCCGCGGCTCTTTAACTCGCCGATCTCCGAAGCGGCGATCGTCGGTGCGGGCGTCGGCTATGCGCTGAGCGGCGGCCGCGTCGTTGCCGAGCTGATGTACTGTGACTTCATGGGGCGCGCGGGCGACGAGATCTTCAACCAGATGGCGAAGTGGCAGGCAATGTCAGGCAACGTGCTGGAGATGCCGCTGGTGCTGCGCGTCTCGGTCGGCGCCAAATATGGCGCGCAGCACTCGCAGGACTGGAGCGCGATGGTGGCCCACATTCCAGGGCTGAAAGCCTATTTCCCGGCCACCGCCTACGACGCCAAGGGCATGCTTGCCCTCGCGCTGCGCGGCAGCGATCCAGTCGTCTTCTTTGAGAGCCAGCGTCTCTATCCCGACGCCGAAACATTGGTGGAAGGCGGCGTGCCGGTGGAGGACTACACCGTGCCCGAAGGTGAGCCCGCGCTGCGCCGGAGTGGCCGCGACCTGACGATCATCACCGTCGGCGCGACGCTTTACCGCGCGCTGGAGGCGGCCAAGGTGCTGGAGGAGCAGTACGGCGTTTCGACCGAAGTGATCGATGCGCGCTTTATCAACCCCCTCAACTATGGCCCGCTGGCCGAGTCAGTCAAGAAGACGGGCAAGGTGCTGCTGGCAACAGATGCCTGCGAGCGCGGCTCCTTCCTGCACACGATGGCGTCGAACCTGACGCAGCTTGCCTTCGACTATCTGGACGGCCCGCCGGTGGTGGTCGGTGCGCGCAACTGGATCACGCCGCCCGCCGAACTGGAGGATATGTTCTTCCCGACCAAGGAATGGATTATCGACGCGGTGCATGAGCGCATCCTGCCGCTGCCAGGGCACAAGCCCTCGACGCGGCAGGGCACGGCGGAGATTCTGCGCCGCAACCGGCTGGGGGTGTAGCAGAAGTAGGGCAAAACAAGACGGGGAATCGAGCCGATTCCCCGTCTTGTTTTGCCCTGTCTATTCACTCTAGCTATCCACCGCCGGCGGCTCCACGGGCGGCATCGATCCACCACCGGGTGCTTCGGTTGGCGTTGGCTCCGGCGTCGCCGTATCAGGAGGCGTTGCCGTGTCAGAAGGCGTCGCCGTGGGCGGCTCTGGCGTCGGCGCGTCGGTCGGGGGAAGAGGCACAGCCGTGCCTGTCGCCGTCGGTGGGACGACAGTAGCTGTGGGTGATGGAATTTCATCGCCTGCCGATGCGACCTGTTGATAGCTGAAGGTTGTACTGGCTTCCACTGCGAAAGTGTCTGGCGCAACCAGAATCACCAGCCGCTGCGTGGCGATGGTTGCCCCGTTGGGCCAGGTCGCTGGCATGACGAACACCATGACATAAGCGCCGGCGCCGTCGGTTGTCGCTGAGGCAAAGCGCGCGTAGCTGCCGCCACTGCCTGCGCCGCCATCCAGTCGCGCCAGGTGGGCGTAGAGCACTGTGTTGGGCGGGAAGCCACCACCGCTGACCGTAACCGTGGTCCCGGCCGTGCCTGAACCAGGGCTGACCTGGGCGTAGGGATTCAGCGGCGGCGGCGCGACAGGCGGCGTGCTTGTCGGCAGCGGGGTTGGGGTTGGCGTGGCTGTCGGCCCAGCGACAAGATAGGCGAAAACGCTGCTGACCGAGACGCTGAAATCTGGCGTTGCCGCGGTCACGACAATGCGATCCTGTGTGATCTGTCCACCGTCGGGCCAGACGCCCGGCATGGTGAACGTAAGTGAATAGCGCCCACTGCCGTCGGTTACGCCGGCCACGTACTGTTGGAGCGCGCCCGCGCCTGGCGCGGCATCGAGCGGCGCCAGATAGACGGCCACCGCCGTGTTTGCGGGGAAGCCCGCGCCGGCAGCCGTGACGCGCGTGCTCGCGCCGCCCGACGTTGGCGACAGGCTGATCGATGGATTCGGCGGTGTTACGAAGAAGTCAAAGGTCGCGCTGTTCTGCACCGCGAAGTCACTGGTCGCGGCCAGCACCACCAGCTTGCCCGTAGCGATCCTGCTGCCATCGGGCCAGGTCGCCGGCAGCGTAAACAACGTGCTGAAATTGCCGTTGGCATCGCTGCTGGTCGTTATAACAGGCGCGGCGTCGGCTTCACTGGCGCGCACTACGCCGCCCAGATAGATATTGATCGCCCGGCTGGCAGGATAGCCGCCGCCGCGCACGGTGACCTGTGTTCCCGGCCCGCCCGATTCTGGATTGATCTCCACATACGGGTTCGGCGCTACGGTGGGACGCGGCGCCCGAACATCGAAATCGGCCGCAGCCGTAACCCTCAGATCACTGGTGGCGACCAGCAGCGTCAGCTTGCCTGGCTGGATAGGCGCGCCGTCAGACCACGCCGCGGGCAAGGTGAAGCTCAGGCTGCCGGCGCCGAAACGATCGCTGACGCCGCTGGCATAGATGGGATTGGCTGCCGCGTCCGCCGCACGCGCATACGCGCCCAGATAGAGATTGACCCCTGTGTTGGCGGGGAAGCCGCCAAAGCTCACGGTAATCTGCGCGCCAGTGGGGCCAGACGATGGATTGGCGTCAGCATACGGATTGCGGGCAGACGGTGTGGGCGTCGGCGTTCTGGTAGGCGTCGGTGTGGCATGGATACGCTCCCACCAGAAATGGACGAAGGCCGGCCCGGTGTGCTGATAATACTCGACCACCACATGATGGTTGCCGCTCAGATAACGGTCGGCCGTGAAGGTCGTATTGCCGCCCATATCCCGCCATTCGTTGATGATGCGATTGCCGTCTACAAAAACCCGGCTGCCGTCGTCCGAGCGGATATGGAAGCGATAATCGCCAGAGGAGAAGTCTATGGTCCGCGCCCAGCGCACTGAATAATTCTCCGTGCCGAGACCGGGCGCCGGCGAGACCCAACTCCAGTTAACATCAATGTCGCGGTCGTTGCGCACATGGACGGGATTGCCCGTCAGATCGCGATTGTTGAAGTACTCGCCGCGCCACTCTGGGAAACCAGGCGACGGGGTCGGGCCGGTAAGCTCCCACCAGAACGACATAGTGGCGGGTTGGCGACGTTGGCCGTAATCTACAAAGAAGGTGTGCGAGCCTTGGCTCAGCCAGACATCAGTGCTGTACGCGCCGTTGACGCCGCTCCATTGGTCGAGCACGAGCCGATTATCGACCCAGAGCCGCACACCGCCGTCGCTTTGCCCGTACAGGCGGTAGGTTCCCTCGGAGAAGTAGAGCGTGCGGAACCAGCGCACGGAAAAGCCTGTGCTGGGCAGGCCTGGCGCCGGGGCAGTGTAGCCCCAGTTAAAGTTGATCGCGGCGTCTTCCCGCACGACTCTGGGCGTTCCCTGTAGCGAAGGATTGGCGTAATACTCGCCTTGCCAGCCCAGGCCGGGGCCAGCGGTGGGGAAAGGCGTCGCCGTGGCTGTTGGCCGATAGACAGGAGTCGGCGGCGCAGGAACCACCGGCGGTGACCCGATGTAGTTGGTATAGGCGCGCGCCACCCACCCTACTGTGCGATCTGACAGCTGGCCGTAAAGCCACAAGCTCGATGTGTCTTGACCCAGCACTGTGATCTGCGTCCCGCGTACGAGTGAGCGAATAATTGAGTAGACCGTGCCCGGCCCACTGCGCATATTCAGCCCACGACTCGAGACCGTCGCGACCCCGTAGCCGGCGCTTGTCGATGAGCTGGTGGGAGGGGGCGTCAGCGTTGGCGGCATCGTCGCCGGCATTGTCGGCGTTGTCGGCGTTGTCGGCGTAAGCGCAAGGGTAGCGGTCGGCGCGGGTGTTTCATCCCCCGTGAGCAGGCCAAAGGGCACGGCTGCCGATTGCCCGCTCTGGAGCGAATAGGCGACGAGCTGAAGATCGACCACCTCCTGCCAGAAGAAGTCGAGCGGCGTCACGAACGCCAGGTAGAAGCGGCCTTCGGCGTCAGCCGCGCCCGTTGCCAGCGTCGCCTGAACCGCCTCTTCATCCCGTAGACCTTCCAGGTTGATGAAAATTACTTCTTCCGGTTGCCAACCTGCGCCGGAGACAGAAACTGTCTCTCCCGAAGCAGCGGCAATCGGCGCAATGGCGATGATCGGCCCCTGATCGGTGGGGAGGGGGGCCTGGCGCAACGGCCCGGCCAGGATCGGCTGCATGGTGCACCCGCTAAGCGCCCCCGTCAGGAGCAGCAGCCCTAACAGAAGCCACACCCGCGGGCGCGGTGAAGCACTGGTCATCTTGAAAAGACCAGACAAAGGAGTAAGGTGTGCGCTGTTCATAGTCTCACCGTTCTTTGAAAGATGGCAAACGCTGTCAATGAGAAGACGCCGCGTTGAAGAGCTTGGTTCCCATCTTACCACATTGCTGGCTGTTGTTTGATGAAGGGAGCGCCTAGCGGTAGAAGTCGATCCAGCGCAGCGACAAACTGGGGTGGCGTGCATCGAGGAATGTGGCCGGTAAGGTGACGTCGATAGGCCCCGCCCGCAGTGGGATGGTTCCCGGTGCATCCTCTGTGGCAACCAACGTCACTGCCGCCCAAAGAGGATCGTTTTCGTCTAGCAAGCGTGCGCCGTCTCCTAGATCATCCGAGGCTGTCAGCGACTGTGAGACGAGATGTGGCGGCTGGCTGGAGATTCCTACTTCTAGCTGCACATCGCCATTGTCGAGGAGCGCGTGTTCCAGCCCTGTCAGGTAAAAACGCAGTTGGATGGGGCCGGCAGCCTGCGCAGGCGTAAATTGCACCCGTGCGCTGCCGATGCCGCGTGGACTGGTAATGTCCACGCGCGTGGCGTCGGCTTGCGTATGTACGGTCACGGTGTCGTCAGCATGGGCGACTTCGATCACAGCGGCGTCCTGTGGTTGATGATGCGCGGCGGGCGCCGGTGTGACGGGCCGGCACGCGGCCAGCAAAAGCAGCGCACTCACCAGCAAGAACCTGGAGGGAAGCAGATGATGGCGCAAGATTCACCCCCGAATCGCAAAATTGCTGAACTCGCCGGTGGCGTCCAGCCACATCAGATCGACGAAGTCAACGTGCGCGGCGGGCGGCCCTGTGCGGAGCCAATCAGCCAGTGCGGCCAAATCGCGTTCCACGCCTTCCGCTACCACGCGCACGCTGCCATCAGGACGGTTGATCACCCACCCGGTGAGATGTAATTGTTTGGCCCGGTTATTCGTATAGTAACGAAAAGAAACATTTTGCACGCGCCCGTACACCGTTGCTTCGATGCGTTTGTTCAAATTTCACCTCGTGCGCTGCGCGTCGAATTCATGATAGCTCCAGAGGCGCGGCTGAACCCAGCGGAGGTAATCGATAACGACCGAGGACTTCGTCGATCCTGACAGGGCAGCCGGTCAGGGTTGATTCCTCCATCGCCTGCAGGAGGGCCACAGTGATCATGCCTTCGCTGGCGTCCGGCTTGGGCGTCTCGCCGCGCGCCAGACAGTGCGCAAAGTATTCGATATAATTTTGATACTCGCCGGCGTGATGGCTGACGCCGCCAAACCGAAAGTAATAGGCCCGTTTTGCTTCAAACGATTCGATGACCGCTTGCTCGCCGATCTTCCAGGCATAGCGCAGGTCATGATAATCGGCCTGACTGGCGCCCAGGTCGCAGCGCAGGATGCAGGTCATGGGGCTGTCGCGCTCGCTGGGCACAATCGGGCAAGAGTAGACGCCGCTGACGCGCGCGATTTTGCCGCTGGCAGCCTTGAGCACAAAGTGGTATGTGTCGGGGTTGACCAGACCACCGGCGCGGCCGTTTTCGCTCAGATAGGAGTAGCCCATGACTTCGACGATGTTGGGCAGGTACCAACGGATCAGATCAGCCGGATGGCTGAGGCCGCCGTAGAGCCACTTGAAGGTGGATTGCTTTGCCCACGGTTTATCCAGGAACCAGCGGTGATCGGCGCTGTAGCTGGCCTCGATCGTGACAAGTTCACCCAGCGCGTGGCTCTCGTAATGCTGGCGCTGGCGAAGGAAGGGCGCAAAGAAGCGCGTGCTCTGGCCGACCATGACCTGCTTTCCGCTGCGCTGTTGCGTCGCCAGGATCTCTGTGGCGCGATTGAGATCGTCAATGAACGGTTTGGTGCAGATGACGTGTTTGCCGGCATCCAGCGCCCGCAGGATGTGGTCTGCGTGCAGATGGTCGGGGGTGTAGATGCCGACGACATCAATGGTTGCATCGGCAAGCATCGCGTCGTAGTCAGTGGTAAATCGGTCCAACCCAAATTCCGCGCAACGTTCCCTGGCAAGCGCCTCGTTTGTGTCGCACAGACAGACGACATTCCACAATGTGCTGTGAACGCCTGCCGAGATGATGCTGCGGCCCTCGCCAAGCCCCAAAACACCCAATCCGAGCGGTTTTGTCATCGATTTGCTACCTGTTCAGCCAGAAAAAGCACGCTCCTACTCCCCCCATTCCACTAAGATTCATCAAGCTAAGATTCATCAGGCATGGGTTTGCGCGCCTATGGTCGTGCGCACCGGGCCAGTGCTGCCGCGCACACAAAGCTTCGGACGCACCAGGATTTGCTGCGGGCTGGCTTCGGCGTCGTTGAGGCGCGCAATCAACAAATCGGCCGCGGTGAAGCCTAGCTCGCGTGAAGAAAAGCTGAGCGCAGTCAGCGGCGGCGTCACCACTTCGGCAAACGACTCGTCGAGCAACCCCACCATCGAGATGTCTTCGGGTATGCGCAGTCCTTGTGCGGTGATGGCTTTCAGCATACCCGGCACGCTGGCATCCTGCGGCGTCACAAGTGCGGTGATATGCGGGTGTTGGTCAAGCAATTTACTCGTGGCCGCCGCGACGCTTTCTGTGGTCAGGTCCGCGCTGCAAGTATAGCTTGGCAGGCTGTGCTGCCGGCAAGCCGTTTCGTATCCGTGGCGCGCCCACGCTGTAAAGCCATATTCCTTTTCCTGTGTAATGCGCCCCAGCGTAATGAAGCCGATATGCCGGTGTCCCAGTCCGACCAAATGCGTGACCGCGTCGATCACGCCTGCGCTGATGTCGGAGTCAACATAACTTAAACCATGGGTGTTGGCGCAGCGGCCGATCATGACGAAGTTGGTCGTATGTTGGCGCAGCAGTTCCACGCGCCAGTCGTTGACCAGGATTTCCACCAGAATGATGCCGTCGGCCTGCCCGCTGCGGAAGATGCCGAGCAAGTCATTTTCGTTCAGCGCGCCGACGATCAAGTTGAGCGTGAAACCAAATTGCTCGCAACGCAGCGCGGCGTTGGTAATGATGCCCTGCGAAAGCGGGTTGAAATCCTGTGGGAAGTGGAGCGCAATGAAGCGGCTCTTGCCAGAGCGCAACTGCTGCCAGGCCAGATGCGGCGCAAAACGCTCCTCCTCGATTATTTGCAGAACGCGTTGGCGCGTATCCTCAGCAACATCGGGTTTGTTGTTCAGGATGCGCGAAACTGTGGAGACGGACACACCCGCCGTCTTGGCAATATCGACAATCGTGGTCTTTTTGATCACAATCTTCCTTCTTGTGCAAGCGTATGACATTTTGCGGGGAGCGCCCGCACCACCCTGGCGCTTGCTGCATCCTCCACATCACATCTCAACAACGAGTTGGTCTCCTTCATAGCTGATCAACGGGTGGGCATCATGCGTCTGGCGCTGGCGCCGCTGCGGTTGTTCATGCCGGATCAGGCGAAATTGGCGTCGAGCTGTCATGCCGGAGAAACTGCCCGCTCGCTGGCCGATCGTGAACTGCCCAGACGCTTCCTGCCATGCCATGTCGATCGTGGAGAAGGCGCCGTGCTCGTAATCATAGCCGTCGCCTGCGTCTTCGTACAACTGGAAGCGCCCGTCGCAGCCCGGATAGATGTGCAACTCGACGACCGCGTCTGCCTGTTCGTCGACGTACTGCATCGGCGCGGCCATAGGAATGATCGAGCCGGCGCGCACAAAGAGCGGCAGCGTCTCCAGATCGGCGACGGCCGTGATGCTCTGCCCGCCAGCCAGGCGTTCGTCGCTCCAGAAGTTCCACCAGTCGCAACCGGCAGGCAGGTAGACGCTGCGCGTCTTGTCAGCGTGTGCGACGGGCGTGGAGCCTGTGGTGTAGTACATTGGCTGCGTCACCGGACTGACCAGGAGCGCCGGTCCAAACATGAACTGGTCGCGAATAGCGTAGGTATGGGCGTCGTTCCTGAAATCAAAGGCCAGCAGGCGGAGCATCGTATAGTCGTGATGGGTGGTCCAGCCAGACAATGAGTAGATATAAGGTATCAGCCGATAGCGCAGACGCAGAAACTTTGCGAGCGTTTCATACATCGGGTCGCCAGCATCGCCAAAGCGCCAGAGTTCGCGCGGGGCGTCGGCGCCGTGCGCACGCAACATCGGCAGGAACGTCGCGTACTGGAACCAGCGTACAAACAGCTCACGATAGCCCAGGTCGTCGACGCCGCCGTCATAATCGCCGCGCCAGAACCAGAGGTCGGGCCTGTTCTTGACAAAGAACGCGCCCACATCCACCGTCCAATAAGGCGAACCGGTCACACAGAAGTTGAGACCCTCCGCGATCTGTTTGTGCAGCGTTTCCCAGGTGGCAGCAATATCGCCGGACCACGTGATGGCGCCGTAGCGTTGCTGTCCCATGTAGGCCGAGCGAGTCAGATTAAACACCCGCTTCTCTTCGGTGACCGCGCGCTGGCCTGCGTAGATGCCTTTGCAATGCAAGAGCGAATATGCGTTGATAAACTCTGGGTCGAGGTAACGCTTGGCTTCTTCGGTGTTGATGCGCAGGCGCTCTTCCGGCTCCGGCTTGACCGCGCCGTTCCAGTCAGCTTCGAAAGGTTCCGTGCAATCGCACCACCAGGCGTCGATGCCATGCGCAAACAAACCATCATTGGCTTGCTGCCAATAGAGCGCACGTGCATTTTCATCAAAGGCGTTGTAGGTGGCTTGGTTGCCCAGCAGAAAGCCGCGATCTTGCATCTCCTGCCAGTTGCTGCCGCCGGGCCGCATGATCGGCCAGATGGAGACCATCAGCCGCGCGTGCAGCGCGTGCAGGTCATGCATCATCTGTTGCGGATCGGGAAAGCGCTCCGGATCGAGCGTCTTCTGTCCCCAGAGATCGCCGGTCCACGACATCCAGTCCAGCACGATGCAGTCAAGCGGCAGGCCGCGCCGGCGGTATTCCCGCACGATCTCAATCAGTTCGGCCTGTGTTTTGTAGCGCTCTTTTGACTGGATGTACCCGAACGCCCACTTTGGAAGCATGGGCGCCTTGCCAGTCAGGCTGCGCAGTTCGTGAACCATCTGGTCGAACTCTGGCCCGTGGACAAAATAGTAATCCATCTCATCATCAACGTCACTCCACAGATAGGAGCCAAACGCGTCGTCATGAAATGTCATCAGCGAGTAGCTGTCGAGCAGGATGGCATAGCCGCGCGTGGAGACAAGCACGGGCACGACGGCCTTCATGTTCTGCTGGTACAGATATTGGTGCTGGCCGCGCAGGTTCAACATGCCTTCTTCGTGCGAACCAAGCCCGTAGAGCGCCTCGCCTGGCGCCCATTCGAATGCCAGTTTGGTGTGATAGGCCTGGCGGTCAATGCGCTTGCGCACATTGCGGGCTTCAATGCGCACGCCATCGGCGCTCAATCCTGCTTCGGCCACGGTGGACGCGCCAAAGTCGGAGACAAGCACATCGATCGGCGCCAGCGTTTTGCCGCCGCCAGCCGGCTCGCGGGTCAGGTATGCACCTTGCCCGTCGTAATAAGTAAAGGCGGCCGTCTGTTTGTCGATGGCAATCTTTACCGCCGCCGTCGAGAAGAGCAGGCTGTCCGTTGTCTCGTCCACGCTGAAGGATGCGTTCTGATCGGGCGTTGCCACGACCATCAGGCTGGGCTGGTCGTTGAACTCATTCCGCAGTGTGTAGCGCACCCGAATCGTGTGCGCGGTGTAAGGCGTCAGCGCCATCAGGCCCTGGTCCATCTGGAGATAAAGACCATCCGGTTGAATTTTATAGGTCAGTACAGGCATCAGTTTTTCTCAAAGCTCTTCAATCGGTCTCTTTCGTGAATCTTTGTGTTCCTTCGTGGATCACGATTTCCTTGAAATTGCCTTACCGATACTGCGCCGCGATCTCCAGCGCGCGGTCGATATCCTGCTCGCTGGTGAAGTGCATCAGGATGTTCACCCCTTCCGGCCCGACAGCATCGAGCAGCGGCTGGAGTTCATTTACCTCGACCCACGCCGGCATGACCGACTTGCCACCCGCCAGAATCCGTTTGTACAGGTCGTACCAGCACGGGTCGCCTCCCTGCGGCTGGCCGACGCCCGGCGTCCACTGAATCGCGTCCAACGCCTCGATCTCGAGCAGCGCGTCGAGGTGGCGGAGGGCGCCGATGCCGTCGAGATGATAGAGCGAGTAGTCGAGCCACTGGCATTGCTGGCGGATGTAGGGTTGGACAAACTGGCGGAAGCTTGGGGGGGACATCATGATCGAAATGTCGCTCTGGAGCTTGGCGACGCGTCCCGGTCCCCAGATCGAGAAGTAGCAGAAGGCCATTTCGCCGCCTTCATTGATCTCGGCGTAGATGCGGTCGAAAACCTCCAGCCATAGATCGTTGACCGCTTGCAGCTCCTGGGCAAGCGCTTCGGGACGATCCACCGTGTCCAGCAGCACAGCCTGGGTCCCGCGCAATCCAGCCAGCGTATCGAGTCCCTCGATCAGATCCGGACAGCCGACAAAATAGCGCCCCTGTGCGAGCTGCTTGCAAGCCTTCACCAAATCGAGATGAAGCTGAAACCAGCGATTGTGCTCATCGAGCGTGATGACGTTGCTTCCATCTGCGCGCGGGTGAATCCAGATCGTGTCTTCGCGACCTTCCAGCTCCGCGCCGAGGATAGCGGCCAGCGATCCCGGCCCAAGATGCGTGCTTGCCACCGGCAGGATGTCGGCCTTGAACGAGCTGCGTGAGAGGCGAAAGTGCAGATTGGCCGCGCGCCACTCTGGGTCAAACCAGTACTGCGTCCAATCTCGCGCTGGCGCCGGGCAGGGGACGTCCGCATGTGGCGGGCCTTCTTTTGCCAGATGCTCCCACATGGTGATGATCAGCCCTTTACGATCCCACCAGTCCAAGTAATGCTGTCTGGACTCGTCCCAGTTTGTTTTCCAGAAAGTGTTGCTCATAGATTGAAGCGTGTCAGCCTTTCACCGACCCCGCGGTCATGCCCGCCAGGATGAAGCGTTGCGCAAATAGATAGATGACGATCACGGGCAGAATCGTCAGCACGATGTCCGCCGAGACCAGGCTCCAATCGGCCTGGAACTGCCCGAAGAAGTTGTAGACCGCCAGCGTCATCGGCCAGTACGCGCTGCTGTTGAGATAGTAGAGCGGCAGCAAGAACTCGTTCCAGATGCCCAACAGATTCAGTACGCCTGCCGTAACCAGCACCGGCGTCAACAATGGATAGATCACGGAGAAAAAGAGGCGAAAGGGGTTGCAGCCGTCGATGATCGCGGCTTCGTCCAGTTCGCGCGGGATGGTGCCGATAAAGGCGTAGATCAAGAAGACGCTGAACGGGATCGACGACGCGGCGTAGAGCAGAATGATGCCCAGTTGCGTGTTGATCAGGTGCGTCATCTGCATCACCTTCATCAGCGTGACAAAGTTGGTCGGCATGGCAATGCCCATGATCAGGAAAAAGTACACAAAGCGGTTGAAGCGTGTGCGATTGCGCGAGAGCACATACGCGGCCAGCGCGGCCACGGTCGTGCCGATCAGCGTGGCGCCGACGGCATAGAGGACGCTGTTGCCAAATGCCGTGACCAGCTTGCCCCGCTCGATGACGATTGCGAAGTTCTCCCACTGCAACAGCGTCGGCAACCCGGCGCCCATTGCGCTTGCCTCTGCTTTTGTTTTCAGCGAATTGACGATCACCAGGTAGACCGGAATGAACATGATCAAACTGACGACCGCGGCCAGTGTGTGGTTGATAACGGTCTGCACCCTGCGCAGTGGCATAAACTTTACTCCTCCGCTTCCCGGTGCATGAGCCGGATCACGAAATAGCCGAGAATGATCATGATCAGAAACAGAAGCGTCGATAAGGTTGTGGCAACGCCGTAGCGCCCCTTGGAAAACTCGTCGAAGATGGCGGTGTAAACCGTGTCGGTGGCGCGACCGGGGCCGCCGTTGGTCAGCACAAAAACAATGTCAAACACCTTGAGACCGTAGAGCAGATTCAGCACGGTCGTTACGGTCAGCACAGGCATCATCAGCGGCAACGTAATGCGCCGGAACGATGCAAACGCGCTCGCGCCATCGATGGCCGCCGCTTCATAGAAATCCTTGGGGATTGCCTGGAGACCTGCGATCAGAATGACCATGATGTAGCCGATGCCACGCCACGTATCCACCCCGATCACGGAGGGCAGCGCCCAGTTGACATCCACCAGCCAGCGCTGCGCCATGAAATCCAGCCCCACACTGCGCAGAAAGGTGTTGAGCAGGCCGGTCGCCGGGTTCAGGATCGATTTGAAGACGAGGCTGACGACTAGCATCGGCAGCACCGCGGGCAAATACATCACCACGCGGTGAAAATAGGCGAGATGACGGATGCCGTTGGTCAGCAGCACCGCCAGGCCAAGTGCGATGGCCGTCTTCAGCAGAATAGTCGCCACGGTGAAGATGACCGTGTTTCTGACAAAATGCATGTAATTCTGACCCGCGCCGGCGCTGAAGATCAATTTGAAGTTTTCCAGCCCGATAAAATTCACTTCGCTCGAATAACTGTTCCAATCGGTGAAGGCATAGTAAAAGCCCATGACGCTGGGAAGCACATAAAAGAGCAGATAGAGCGCCAGCGCACCGCCGGCAAAATAGAAAGGATAGGCCCTGCTTCTCATGCGTCTGCTTCCCTTCGTCGCCCCACAACCCCCGAAATATATGGCTTCGGGGATTGTGGGGCGCAAGCAATTCTCAAATTGGCTACTCAGCCCAGGCCGGATCGTTGGCGGTCTTCGCCATGTCCGCGCGGCGCTGGTCGATGCTCTTGAGCACATCTTCGGGCGTCATCGCGCCGGTGAACATCGCCACCATGTCTTTGCCGATGTCCATCCACTGCGGGTTGAGATAGTTGACTGCATCTTGGTAGACGATCGACTTGGCAGGATAGGCGTCCAGGAATTCCTGCTGTTCGGGCGTCCACTTGGCTTGCAGCCCGGAGAAGTTGAGCGCGGCAAAGTCCGGCGTATTGTCCAGCAGGTATTGCAGGTTCTCCGGCGCGGTCAGGAAGGCGAGATATTGCTTGGCCTCCTCGATATGCGGCGACCCGGCATAGATGAACTTGCTGGGTCCGGCGGGATGGGCCGGCGCCAGCATGTTGTCCGCCAGCGGCATTGGGAAGAAACCAAAGGTCTGCGCGGGGGTGTCGGGATAATCGGTCTCGATGCTGATGGGCGCGGTCAGCGTTGTGACGGCCATGGCAAACTCGCCGCTGGCCAGCTTGGCGTTGGCGTCGGAAAACGCATCGGAGAGCGCGTTGTCGCCAAAGCAGCCCAGATCGTAGAGTTCCTTGAGTTGCGTCATCGCCTCGACCATGACCGGAACATCGGCGAATTTCACCTCATTTTTGTTCAACTGCTCGGCAAGCCCTGGATTGAGTTCTTCAAAGCGCGGGCCGACCATGGGGAACCACAGCACATGGTGCCAGCCATCGGAAATCGGCTCGTAGAGCGGGCTGATCCCCGCGTCCTTGAGCGCAAGACAGACATCCTTGAACTCGGCATAGGTGGTGGGAACGCTCAGCCCCTGCTCCACAAAAATATCCTTGTTATAGACGACGATAAAATAGTTCGAAGCAATCGTATCCCAGATTTCGGCGCCGTAAACCTTGTCGTTCAGGCTCACCATCTCCAGCGAGAGCGGGTCGTGGCGTGCGACCCATTCTTCATCCGACAGATCAACGGCGTTCTTTTCGACATCGTACTGGACTTGCAGGTCGGTCTTGCCGCTCTGCCCGCCAAAGATGTCCGTCGCTTCGCCTGAATTGAGCTTGGTCTTGAGCACGCTGAAGTACTGGTCAGCCGGGATGATCTGGTAATCGATGTGAATCCCAGTTTCCGCCTCGAATTTTTTAGCCAGCTCCAGCTCAGCATCCTTGATCCAACCCTGGCTCGCCATATACGTGAGCGTCACGTCCCCTTCGGCTGATGGGGCGCCCGTGTCTGCTGCCGGAGCAGCGGGCTGCGCGACCGCGCAGCCCGCGAGCAGCAACGCACTCAGGACAAGCAGACTGAATAGATACACAACCTTCTTCATTTGTTTCATCCTCCTGGAAATAATGTGGAAAACGAGTACGATACCCTCATTGGGCGCCTTTGGACTGCGCCATAGCCCACTAAACTTGGCGAACATTGCCACAAAAATCATTTTGCACTTGCCGACTTAGGAGAAACAACCGTTCCGGTATCATTACCGGCAATGTTACCGATAGTATGCGACAAAAAGAACGCAATGTCAATAGATCCGTCAAACTATCAATGAAAGTGCGCTCAGAAATCATTCTGCATCGGGCGGCAACTCGAGCGAGGCTGCTCTCTAACACACGCACGCCCCTCAGAAGTTGCTACACCTACAAAGGCCGACGTACAATAGCAGATCGTGAAGTAGGGAAGCCAGACAAGCTCGGCCACACACGCCGGGCTTTTTTGTGCCACGAGAACGCGCCGGGCGGCGCAGACGCTGCCCAAGGTTGGGGGAATATGATCAGTACACAAGTGCAAAGCAATCCAAAGCCAGCTGCCATAACCACGGTCGCTCGCTCCGACATTCGCAATATCGCCATTATCGCCCACGTCGATCACGGCAAAACCACGCTCGTCGATGGAATGCTGCGCCAGACCAAGGTTTTTCGCGAAAATCAAGCCGTGATCGAGCGCGTTATGGATTCTAACGACCTCGAACGTGAGCGCGGCATTACGATCCTGGCCAAGAACACCAGCGTCGAGTACCGCGGCGTCACCATCAACATCGTTGACACGCCGGGGCACGCCGATTTTGGCGGCGAGGTCGAGCGCATCATGCACATGGTTGACGGCGTGCTGCTGCTGGTGGATGCGGTCGAAGGCCCCATGCCCCAGACGCGCTTTGTGCTGCGCCAGGCGCTCGAACGCGGTCTGCCAGCCATCGTCGTTGTCAACAAGATCGACCGGCCGGCCGCGCGGCCTGATTTCGTCGTCAACGCCACCTTTGACCTGTTTATTGACCTGGGCGCCAGCGACGCACAGGCTGAGTTTCCGGTCGTCTATACGCGTGCGCTCGAACAGCGCGCCGGCTTCCAGCCCGACGAGCTGGCGCCGAGCCTGGAGCCGCTTTTTGACACGATCCTTGACTATTTGCCGCCGCCGCAAGTTGATCCTGCTGGCCCGACCCAACTCCTGGTGGCGACCATCGAGTACAGCAACTATGTGGGCAAGATCGCGGTGGGCCGTCTGCAGAGCGGCTCGATTCGCGCCGGCCAGCAGATTGTGCGCATCGACCCGCAGGGCGCTATGGAAACTTCCAAGGTGACGCAGGTCTATGTGTTTCGCAATTTGCAACGGGTTGCGCTCGACTCAGTCGATGCCGGCAATATCGTGGCGGTCGCTGGCATCGAGGCGGTGGGGATCGGCGACACGCTTGCCGACCCGGCGGACCCGCGCCCGTTGCCGCCGATCACGGTTGAGGAGCCGACAGTGCGGATGACTTTTGCCGTCAACGACAGCCCCTTTGTCGGCCGTGAAGGACAATATCTTACCAGCCGCCAGGTGCGCGCTCGTCTTTTCAGCGAGCTGGAGCGTAACGTTGCCCTGCGCGTCGATGAGACGGAACGCGCCAACGAGTTCATCGTCTCCGGCCGCGGCGAGTTGCATCTGGCGATCCTGATCGAGACGATGCGTCGCGAAGGCTACGAGTTTTCCGTCAGCCGGCCCGAAGTCATTTTCAAAGAAAGCGACGAAGGCGTGCTGGAGCCGATCGAGCAGGTTTTTGTCGAAGTGGCGCAGGAGTATCTTGGCGCGGTGCAAGAGATGCTGGGGCGCCGACGCGCCCTCATGCAGAACATTCACTATGGTGAGGATGGCACGGTCTACGGCACCTATCTGGCGCCGACGCGCGGGCTGCTGGGCTTTCGCCAGCCCTTTTTGACCTCCACGCGCGGCACCGGCATCTTTCACACGCTGTTTCACGGCTATGCAGCGTACACAGGCGACATTGAAATTCAGCAGAACGGCAAGTTGGTGGCGCTGGAAACGGGCGCGGTCAGCAGCTATGCGTTGACTAACTTGCAGCAGCGCGGCGATTTCATCGTCAAGCCGGGCGATGCGGTGTATGCCGGGCAGGTGGTCGGCAAGCACATCCGCGAAGAGGAACTGGTGATCAACGTTTGCAAAGCCAAACAACTCACCAACTTTCGCGAGAAGCCCTCTGGCATCAATGAAATGCTCAACGTCTCGCGCGAATTGACGCTGGATGACGCCATTCAATTTCTGGACAATGACGACCTGCTTGAGGTGACGCCGGTCTCGCTGCGTATTCGCAAAAAAACGCTCAATCACGACCAGCGCACGCGCACGCGGCGCGCGCAAAAGGGATGATTTCCGTCATGAATCATATGCAATACGGGAAAACTACACATCACTCATTACGCATGATCAATGGAGCCACACTATGCGGATTTTGATAGTAGGGGCCGGCGATGTTGGTTTTCAGCTTGGGCGTCGCCTCTCGCGCGACCAACATGACATTACCATTGTGGACGAAGATCCGGCCAAGGTGCGGCGCGCGGCGGAGCAGCTCGACGGGTTGGCGATCGAAGGATCTGGCGACAGCTATCAGGTTCTGCTACAGGCCGGCTTGCGCGATGCCGATGTCGTGGCCGCGGTCACCGACAACGACGACGCCAACCTGATGGCCTGCCGGCTGGCAAAGGCTTGCGGCGTTGACGTTACCATCGCCCGCGTGCGCAACGCCGAATTTACCCAACCGGATTTCCCGCTCACGACCGCGCAGTTGGGCGCTGACCATATCATCCACCCAGAGCGTGAGGCTGGCAACGCCATCTTGCGGTTGCTGCAAGAATCCTCCGCCACCCACGTGATTGATCTGGAAAACGGCCAGATTGAAGTGATCGGGCTGATTCTGGAAGCGGATTCGCCGCTGGTGGGGCTGCCACTGGCCGAGCTGGGCACACGCTACCATCGCCCGCCCGTGCAGATCGTCGCGCTCGAACGCAACCACGAGACCATCATCCCCAAGGGCAACGATCTCCTTCATGCTGGCGATCTGCTCTTTGCGGTTTGCGCGCCTGAATATGCAAAAGAGTTCTTCGGGCTAGCGGGCAAGCACAAGAAACCGCGCATGGACAACATCATGATCATGGGGGGTGGCATGATCGCGCGCTTTATCGCTGAGGAGCTGGCAGGCGCGGCAAGCATCAAAATCATTGAGCACGATCTGGCGCGCGCCGAACGCCTGGCCGACTGTCTGCCACGTGCGCTGGTCATTCATGGCGACGGCACCGAACTTGAACTGCTCCAGGCCGAAGATCTCGACCAGATGGACGCGTTTGTCGCTGTCACCGGTGATGACGAGAACAATATCATCGCCACGCTGTTGGCCCGGCAGCACGAGGTGCCGCGCCCGATTGCTTTGGTGAACCGAGTGGCCTACCTCCCCATTCTGCCTACTATCGGCCTCAACGCCGTGATCAGCAAACAGATTCTGACGGTCAATGCTGTGCAGCAATTTATCCAACACCGGCAGGTGGCCGCGATCGCCAGCCTTCCCGGCATCGAGGGGCAGATGATCGAATACATTGCCCGAGAACGTTCGCGTATCACCCAACGCCCGCTGCGCGATGTGAAATTCCCACATTCGGCGATCGTCGGCGCGGTGTTGCGCAAGGATGCGCTGCTGATCCCTGGCGGTGAAACTGTGATTCAACCAGGAGATCGCACCGTGGTTTTTGCGTTGCCGGCTGCTATGAACGATCTGGACCGCCTCTTCGGGTAAATCACGATGCATTTACGCAGCGTCCTTCATCTTCAGGGCTATCTGTTGACCTTCTGCGCCGCCTTCATGTTGACGGCGCTGCCGTGGTCTTTCTACTATGGGGAAAGCGATTGGCCGTACATTTTACTGAGCGCTGGCATTACGGCTGGCGCGGGTTTTCTCCTGTTGCGCTTCACGCGGCTGGCGCATGAGCTGCGCGTGCGCGAGGGCTTTGCTATCGTCTCGTTTGCCTGGATCCTCTTTTCGTTTTTTGGCGCGCTGCCTTTTCTGCTGACCGGTGCGATTCCCAATTTCACCGATGCATTTTTCGAGACCATGTCTGGTTTCACGACGACCGGCGCCTCGATCCTGACCGACATCGAGGCGCTGCCACACGGCGTGCTTTTCTGGCGCAGCATGACCCACTGGCTCGGCGGCATGGGCATCATTGTGCTGTCGCTTGCTGTGCTGCCGATGCTGGGCGTCGGTGGGATGCAATTGTACAAGGCCGAAGTGGCTGGCCCGACCGCGGACAAACTGACGCCGCGCGTGACCCAGACCGCCAAGATTTTGTGGGGCGTCTATGCAGTAATGACCTTGCTCCAGACCCTGTTGTTGCTCTTTGGCGGCATGAGCCTGTTTGACGCGCTGTGCACTTCATTTGGCACGGTGGCAAGTGGCGGATTTTCCCCGCGCAACGCCAGCATTGCTTACTATAACAGCAGCTACATCGATTGGGTGGTCATCTTTTTCATGGTGGCAGCCGGCACAAACTTCGCCTTGCATTACCGCTTTGCCGCGGGTCAGATGCGCGCGTATTGGAAAGATCGCGAATTCCACGTTTTCGTTGGCAGCCTCGTGGTTGCGAGTGCGCTCGTGTTGCTCGGCGCGTGGGGCGTGTACGAGGATAAAGCCGCGGCCGTGCGTGATTCAATTTTTGCGGTCGTTACGATGCACACCAGCACCGGCTTTGGCTTAGCCAACTATGAATTGTGGTCGCCCGGCGCTCAATTTGTACTGCTGACCGTGATGATTATCGGCGGGTCCGCCGGCTCCACCTCGGGCGGGTTGAAAGTGGTGCGCGTCTATCTGCTTTTCAAATACATTCTGAGCGAATTTACGCGGCTGCTCCATCCGCAGGCCGTCGTGCCCGCGCGCATCCACGGTGTAGCTGTACCGCGTGAGGTCATGACCAATGTGCTGGGCTATGTAGGCGTCTACTGGATCGCCATCATGATTGGCGTCTATCTTGTCACGGCTACAGGGGCCGACTGGATCACCAGCCTCAGCGCGGTGATTTCCTGTCTTGGCGGCGTCGGGCCTGGCATGGGCGGGGTCGGCCCCTATGACAATTATGCGTGGATGGCGCCGTTCGCCAAGTGGGTGCTGGCGGCATGTATGTTGCTTGGCCGTCTCGAATTCTTCAGCCTGTTGATTCTGTTCTCGCCAGCTTATTGGCGCCGCTAGTGTCGCGCCAACCGTGATTTGGTGGAAATGGGAGATCACGCTTCCAGCTACTAGCTAGCCCGGGCTATACGAGGCCATCCTCGCCCTAAATGACTCGCCAGCCACCACAGACGTCGCGTGCGCTTATTTCCAGGCAGGCAGCGGCCCAGGTGTGGTGCGATACGCTTCCGGCCAAATCACCGTTAAAGTGGTGGGGTCCTGCAACTTTTCGGTGTGCAGCAGATAGAGCAGCGGCGGCGTCATCCATTGATGCCAGGCATAGGCTGGCGTCTCGCCTTCCGGCGGGTTGGATGCACCATACGGAAAGGTATAACGTCCGGCCGCGAGTTCGACATCACTCTCGGCCAGGGCCTTGAGTAGATCGGCGCCGCTCAACGACGGCGCTCGCTGCATGGCATCGGCTAGCAACCAAACCGCGTCGTAGGCCAGAAAGGTGGAGAATTCCGGCCACTGCATCGCACTTTGCCGATAACGGTCGAAGATCGCACGGCCCATCTCGGTTGCCGCCGAAGGCCACGGCCCCCGGCGCGCGGTAATGACGCCAATATCTGGGGAGCGGCGCTGGTAATAGACCGATGGATCGAGCACGCGCCGGTTATGATTGACGATGAGCGTGCCTTTATCAGGTCGAATGCCCGCGTCAAACAATTGCTCTTGCAGATCAAGCGCGTTGTCCGCGCCGATCGCGATAAAGACTGCATCGGGTATCGTGGGCAATGACAACAGGCGGGCGATTTCTGGGGAGAAGTCGGTCATCGGCAGATCGACCCGGCGAATCTCAACGTTGATGCCGCTGCGCGGAAACCACTCGTGCGCCTGCTCAACAAACATATCGCCCGCTGGGGAGTTTTCGGCAATGACCACGGCTTGCAGCACACCATCGCCATTGTAATCGCCAACTTCCGCCAGCCACTGGGCGGGCATCGACGCTATCATGGGCAGCGTCGGCGCCAGCCGGAAAGTTGCCTCTGGCCGGTTTGCGGTAAGTGCAGGATCGGAGGCGTCGATGATCAAAGTTGGCTTGCGAAAGCGTTCAGCCACGTCGATCACAGCCTTGCTGGCGGCATCTCCCAGCCCGACAATCAGACCAACGGCGCAATCGCGCGTGATCAACTGTTCGGCCATCTGCGCCGAACGCGCCGGGTCGTCGCCCGTATCGTAGAGGACAAGCCGTGCGGGAACACCCGCGACGCCACTCATATTCAGCCGCTCCAGCGCCAGGTTGAGCCCTGCCTGCATGTTGGCGGAGCGCATCCACACCCCCGGCGTCGAGAGCGGGAGCAGCGCGCCGATGACGACTTCACCAGTATCCGCCAACCTCTCAGGGCTGCAAGGAGCAAGCGGAGCGGGCGTCGGCGTCACCAGGGTTTCGCGGTAAACGACGCGCGTCACCTCAACTTCAATGGTTTGCGCCACCGCCGTCTGAGAGGGGAGCGTAGTGGCAACCGGCGATGCTGTCGCTTGGGCGCAGGCTCCCAATAGGGTGGCGGCAATCCAAAAGCCAACCGCCAAAACACATTGTGAGGTATAACGCAGGCGAATCAAGCGCTTTTGTCTCTCTATCTTTGGTCAGTCAGTGCATCGGGGGCGAGACGACTTCTGGATATCCGATTGGATGGTAAGTGCGGACGGGGAAACCATTGGTTAGAAATGTCTGCACAACTGCCGGTGCAACTGCCGGTGCAACCGGTCAGTATTTGTGCGGAAACATCACGTTTTACCCACAATCATTGTGCGCGCAGTATAGCATGGCCTTTCCTTTCCCGCCAAACATCTCCTGTGTCAAG
This sequence comes from Caldilineaceae bacterium, assembly GCA_014879855.1. Classification (GTDB taxonomy): domain Bacteria; phylum Chloroflexota; class Anaerolineae; order Caldilineales; family Caldilineaceae; genus Caldilinea. Next base: position 23,753 of record JACSRH010000253.1, read on the forward strand.
GGTCTACTTCATGGTTGGGGCAAACAACGTCCCCGGCGCTGTGCACGAACATTTTGGTCGTCCCGTCTGCTGCTGCACAGTGCC
>JACSRH010000257.1 GCA_014879855.1 Caldilineaceae bacterium
GTAGCACGCCGCGCCCCTCGGCGCCGTCGGCCCAGTGCAGCACCGTCGAGCCGGGAAAGTGGCCGCCGCCGCGGATCAGCGTCACAGGGGGCAGGAGCGTCAACGTTGCGCCTGCCCAGTACGTGATGGCCGCATCCGGGCGCATGACAAAGGGGCGATTGTCCTCGTGCAGGTAGATCGGGGCGTCGAACGCGCGGCTCCACTCCACCATGGCGGAGTAGAAGTGCGGGTGCGAGATGGCGATCGCCTGAATCCCGCCCAGCGCGTGAACGGCAGCAACTGTCGCCGCGTCGAGCAGGCTGATGCAATCCCACAGCACGTTGCCAGCCGGCGTCTGCACGAGCAAGGCGCGCTGGCCGATGGCAAAGCTCGGCTCGGTGGCGATGCCGGTCAAGCCAGGCTCGATTGTGCGCAGGACATTATGATGCTCGGCCTGCAATTCGGCCAACGTCGTCCACTGCTGCCCGTTCCAGTTGACGTACTGGCGTTCGTCCTGGCAGATCGGGCAGCCGGGTGGAGACGCGTCGGTGGCTGTAAATTGTGTACCGCAGGTGGTGCAGATTGAATGGATGCTCATACCTTTCGTTCTCAATTGGCCGCGGTTCGTTCCGCGCAGTTTCCAATGAGTTAAAATGAGATAGTCAAGATGGACTCCCCGATGCTGCAACGAAGGTGCAGTAGACGCCAGCCCAGGTCGCCTAGATTGGAATTGCCACATACTCGGCAGACGAATGAGACTGTGGCACGGGAAGATTATCTTCCTGCAAACCGCGTACGTGCATCTCAGTCGCAGCGTGCATGTTGCGGGCAACCTGCTCGCGTGTCCTGCCGGTTGCGACACATCCCGGCAAGTCTGGAGAATAGGCAGAATAATTCCCGTTCGCCTTCTCGATCACGACTAGGAAACGATGCATTGTTACTCCCCCTGGTTCAAGTCCTTCAACCTGAAGTGCGTCTCTGGGCAGTGCGTTTGCCCTGACAATTGTAGCAGCTTTGATGGTCATTCCGAAGCCGCGTCAGAAGCACGGGTCTACTTCACGGTTGGGACGTAATGCGCCCCGTGAGCGTTGGGAATGACCTCGCTGGTTCAGATCGGCGGGTAAACCACACTCACAATTGTAAACGCCACCATAGTCACCAGCGTGGCGAATGAGAGCGTATTGACGACGTATTGCTGATCCTCCGGGGTGGCGTTGCGCAGAAAGAGCGGGATGACAAAAGGCGGCGGCAGCACGAACATCGTCATCACCGCGGCCTGCAACATGCGGTCGCCAAGGAAAAGGCGGTTGACGACCAGCGTATTGAGCAGCAGCCCCAGCACCACCCAGATCGCCAGCCGCACACCGACGGTGCGCACAGGTGCGCTGAGGCCGCGGCGCTGCACGTTGACCTCGTAGCCGATCACCAGCCCGATCAGCGGCGTTGTCACTGCGGCCAGCAGCCCCAGCGTGTCGAAGAGCGCGTTGGTGAGCGGAAAGGCCGTCAGCGCCGGCATCACGCCCAGCCGGTTGAGCAGAATGCCGGCGACAATGCTCAGGATCACGGGCGTCGTTATAAAGCCGCGCACCGTCTGCGTGAAGGGGATGGCGCCGCTGCCCTGCCGCTGCACAAAGGGCACGAGGATGAAAAAGACAAAGACGACCTGGCCCAGATCCACGACGGCAAAATTGAAGAGCTGCTCGGCGCCGTAGACCGCGGCAAAGATGGCGTAGCCCATCATCCCCGCCTCGAAGCCGGTCAGCAGCGGCGGCAGATAGGCGGAGTCGGCGCCGGCCGGGCCGTGCAGAACGCGCCCCGCGACCAGCACCCCCGCACACGCGGCAAAGACCAGCGCGGCGATGGCGAGATGGCCCGCTTCCAGGGTCACCGCGGCAAAGGCCAGCACCAGCACAGCCGGCAGCGTCACGTTGACAATCAGCTTCTTAATTTCTTCGACCGTCGCAGCGTGCAGAAAACCGGTGCGTCGGAAGATAGCGCCGAGCGCAAAGAGCAGCAGCACCGGCAGAACTTTGGAAAAGGCCTCCAGATAGAGCATGGCGAACACTTTCAGGTGGCCTGCGGAGCAGGTGCTCCCGACCAGGCGGAGAGTAGGAAAAATAGAACGCTGATTTGGCGGATTAGGCGGATTCACACGGATTTCAACTGGATAGATCCGTTTTATCTGTCAAATCCGCCAAATCCGTGGTCAGTTGATGCTTTGAATGTCAGGCTGCGCCTGCGCTCTGGCTGGATTCATGCAGCGGGCGCAGGCGCAGCGTCTTGATCTCGAAGGGCCGGAACGCGAGGGCGATGGCCGCGTCCGTCAAATCGAGCGTCCGCTCCGCGCGCTCCAGCAAATCGGCCTCCTCCGCGCGGCTGACAAGGAAACCGGGGCGCAGATGCGCCTGCACCGACGCGCCCGTTGCCTCGTAGACGCGCACGATCAGTCCGTCGCCATCCTCCGCCTGCTTGACCGTCTCCACCACCACATCGGGCGAGTCGATCTCAATCCACGCCGCGGCAGCCGGCAGCGCGCCCGGATGCGGCGTCGCCGCCAGCATCTGCAGCGGAATGTTGAAGCCATAGGCCGCCTGAACGACGCCCGCGCTCAGGCCGTCGCCGGCGTGCGGGAAGAGCGCATAGCGGAAGCTGTGGTCGCACTGATCGGTGTAGGCGTGATGCGGGTCACCGGGCGCCACCGCATCGTCGGCCACCAGCCGCGGGCCGGGATAGGGCACGCTGCGCAGCAAATTCAGGTCGATCGTGCGTCCCTTGATCTGATGGCCGTACTTGCTGTCGTTGAGCAGCGCCACGCCGTAGTCGCGCTGCGACAGATCGACCCACTTGTGCGCGGGCGTCTCCGCGCGCGCCAGGTCCCAGGTGGTGTTGCGATGGGTGGGCCGGCGGATGTGGCCGAACTGGATCTCGTAGCGCGCCTGCTCGGCGTGCACCGCCACCGGGAACTGGGCGCGCAGCATCGCACGCGGCTCGCGCCAGCGCGCATGCGTGCTAAACTCGACCAGCGGGCTGCCCGTGGTCAGGCTGATCGCCTGGATCAACTCGGAATGGCCGATGCGGTAGGTCTGTTCGACCACCGCGCGCGGGCCATCGACCCAGGCGCGCGTCGCGGCCAGCGCCAGCGAACGGGGCGTACTCTCGGCGTACTCCATTGGGAAGTCCCACGCGTCGCCCGGATCGTGATAGAGCGCCAGCCGGTTGCAGAGTTCGCCGGCCGGCACACACTCGCGCTGGTTCAGCTTGTCGAAGAGGGAGACAATGGCGCCGGACGCGTCGAAGTGCACGATGAGGCGGTCGTTCTCCAGGCAGTCGGGCGCGGCGCTCGGCTCCGGGAAGGCATCGCCCGGTTGCGTCGCATCGAAGACGGTGTAGCCGAGCGCGGGCGTTCGCACGTTGTGCCACGTCTGGCCGATCTTCAGCCACTGCTCGCGTTCCCAACTCAACGAGTTGAAGAAGATCACCGGCTCGCCTGCCGCGGCCGTATCGACTGCCGCGGCGATCTGCTGCTGCGCGGCGTGCAGCAGGCCGGTCGTTGCCGCCAGCAGCGCCGCATAGCGGGGCAGGCACTCGTCGTAGACGCGCTTGATCGACGAGCCGGGCAGGATGTCGTGAAACTGGTAGAGCAGCACCTCGCGCCAGATCGCGTCCAGCGCGGTGCGCGGATAGTCAGCGCCGGTCAGTAGTTGCGCCATCGCCGCCATCCACTCCGTCTCGCGCAGCGCCTCCTCCAGGCGCCGGTTGTAGCGCTTGTTGGCGGCGTGGGTGGTGAAGGTGCCCTGATGGCGCTCCAGGTAGAGTTCGCCCTGCCACACAGCGAAACGCTCGGCCTCCTGCGCCCACTTCTCGAAAAAGGTGGCGGTCCACTCCTGCTGCACCGGCGGCAGCCCCGCGAAGTTGCCCAGCCGCGCCAGCCGTTCCAGATGCTCCTCACCTGGCCCGCCGCCGCCGTCGCCGATGCCGTAAGCCATCAGCGCGTGGCCGGAGACGCCCTTGTCGCGGTAGTTCTGCTCGATCTTGGCGAGCGAGCGCGGCGCGGCGGGGCCGTTGTAGGTCTCCTCCGGCAGCATGTGCACCAGCACCTCGGAGCCGTCGATGCCCTGCCAGCGGAAGGAGTGGTGCGGGAAGGGATTGATCAGGCTCCAGCTCAACTTCTGCGTGGAGAAGTAGCGGATGCCGGCGCGCGCCATGATCTGCGGCAGCGCGCCGCTGTAGCCGAAGGTGTCGGGCAGCCAGACGTAGTTCACCTCGACGCCGAACTCCTCCTGAAAAAAGCGCCGGCCGTAGAGAATCTGGCGGATTAGCGCCTCGCCGCCGGTGACGTTGGTGTCCGGCTCCACCCACAGCGCGCCCTGCGGCTCGATGCGTCCCTCGGCCACACGCGTTTTGATTCGCGCATACAGAGCGGGATACTCCTCCTTCATCCACTGAAAGAGCTGCGCCTGGCTGGCGGCAAAGACGTACTCGCGATAAAGCTCCATGTTGGCCAGCACGGTGGCAAAGGTGCGGGCGCCCTTGCGCTTCGTCTCGCGCAGCGGCCACAGCCACGCCAGGTCGATGTGCGCGTGGCCGAGTGCGCTGACCGTCAGCGAGGCGTCGCCGTTATGTTTGGCGAACGCTGCCCGCAGCCGCGCCCGCGCCGCTGCGACGGCTTCGTACGCCAGCCCACTCCAGAGCAGGTGCAGGACGTCGTGCAGCGCGTACTGGATCTGGGCGCGGCGGGCGCTGTCGGCGGGCAGCACGCTCATCGCCTCGCGCAGCACCTCGAAGTCGTAGTAGAGCGCTTTGACGTCGGACCGGCACGTGGCAATCCAGGCAGCCTGAATGACGCCATTCTCCTGCACCAGCCCGAAGAGATCGTTGCAGCCGGCGTCGGCCCAGACTTCGATGCGCTCTCCCGCCTGGGCATTCTCGCTGACGGGCAGCACGCGCTTGCCGGGCATGCCCAGGCTCTTGTCGAATTCCGAGGCGACGTTGGTGAGGCCGCGCACCGGCGCGCCGGACTCATCCACCACGCACATTTCCCCGTTGACGTCGAGCAACAGGACGACGTGCTGGCCGGCCGCCTGCGCTGGGATCACGCCGGTGAAGCGAAACCAGGCCGCGTCAAAGAGTTCGCCCCATGCGTCGCCGATCTGCAACTGGAGTGGCTCGCCCGCCATGCGTTGGGCAAAAGGCACAGGTTCTTGGGTGCGCCAGGCGGCGATCTCCAACGGCGCGACGATCGTGTAGACGCCTTTGCCCAGGCGTTGCAGCGCGGTGGTCAGGTGTTGGTCCGTATAGGCGACAAAGTCAGGCATCAGGCGTGCTCCTTTGGTGGTTGGCAGAGATGAAATAACGCAATGTAGTTCTTTGTGCTGCTTTGTGTTCTTTGGGTTGGTGTGGTTGCTTCTTACACCATGAAGATTTGCTGATACTGAGTTTACCAGAGAATCTGAATTCGATAGAGAAGTTTGTCTCACTGGGGTTTGTCTCACTGGGGTTTGTCGCCGTGATCGATCTGTGGCACGATGCACTCGTCCAGATGCTGCGCTCCGATCAGTTTGTCCAGACGACGTTGATTCTTCCGCGCGACAAGGCGCCGCGCGGCGGCCTACTGATGCTGCATCTTCAGCAACAAGAGAAGATGACAGAACAGCTTGCAGGCCAGATAGCACAACATTAAAGAAGGACGTTCACCCATGACCCAATCTATGACATCGCTGGAGCGCACGCGCACCGTGCTGGCTGGCGGCATTCCCGACCGCGTTCCGGTCGATCTGCACAACTTCATGATGGTGGCAGAAGCTTCCGGCGCGCCGTTCCCGGAGTTTTTTCAGGACGGCGAAGCCATGGCTGAAGGCCAGATCAAAGCGTGGCGCGAGTTCGGCCACGATGTGCTGATACTCGAAAATGGTACGGCCGCGCTGGCCGAAGCGTGCGGCGCGCAGGTGGAATACATGGAAGGCAGCGCGCCCGTCTGCCACGGGCCGGCCATCAAGTCGCTCGATGACATCGACAAGCTTGAAGTGCCGGATCCGTATAAAGTATTTCCACTCACAGAAAATCTCAGGGCCACACGCATCGTAGCGCAGGAAATCGGCGACAAAGCGTTCATCATCGGCCGCGCCGACCAGGGGCCATTCTCGCTGGCGGCGATGTTGCTGGGGATGGAGGAATTTCTGCTGCGGCTGGCGCAGGCCGATGGTGGCCGCAGCGGGCGGCGCGGCGGTGGCGGCGATGCGGAGCTGGCGAAGAAGCTGCATCGTCTGCTCGAATTTTCCCTGGCAGTCACCACGCGCTACGCCTATGCCCAGATCCAAGCCGGCGCGCACATGACCTCGATTGGCGAATCGCTTTCCGGGCCGGATGTCTGCTCGCCCAAGTCCTACAAGACCTTCGAGTGGTCCTATGCCAAGCGCATGGTCGAAAATCTCAAAGCGGATAACATCCAACTGGCTTATCACATTTGCGGCGACGCCACCGCCATCGTGCCGGACATGGTGGAGACCGGGGCCACGATTCTCGAGCTCGACTACAAGGTGGATATGCTGGCGGTGAAGGCGGCGACGCGTGGGCGCGCCACCGTGCTTGGCCCGGTCGATCCGAGCGGCGTGCTGGCATTAGGCGCTCCATCCGACGTTGAAAACGCGGCGCGGGAAGCCATCGAAATCCTCGGCGAAGGCGGCGGGCTGATCCTGGGGCCAGGCTGTGCACTGCCGCCCAAGACGCCCGCTGAAAACGTGCACAGGTTGATCGAAACCGCTCGGAAGTATGGAGTTTACGCGTGATCGCCACAACGTTGCATAATGTCCGCCAATCTGTTCCCTGGATTGTTGGCGCTCCTTGCATCAGGTATACTGGCGCCATCAAGTCACCATGCTTTATGATGGCCGGAATGAGCAATCACAAAAGTACGGAATCGAACAGGATATTGAGAAATGGCTGACCAGAGTTCAATGGTTGTTTTCATGCCTGCGGGGCGGCGGGGCGCCTTCGCCGAAGGCACGACAGTATTGGACGCCGCGCGTGAATTAGGCGTCGGCATTGAGAGCATCTGCAGTGGCCGGCTTACCTGTGGCAAGTGCAAGGTGCGCGTCGAGGAGGGACAGTTTGCCAAGCACGCCATCACCTCCGCGGCGGATCATCTCACGGCAGCCGGCGCCGAGGAGCGTGAGCTGCTGCACTCGATGCACGCCGACGACTGCCGCCTCTCCTGCACCGCGCAGGTGACCGGCGACGTGCTGATCTATGTGCCGGAGGAAAGCCGCGCGCACAAGCAAGTCATTCGCAAGGCCGCGGGCAATCGCGTGATCGACGTCGATGCGGCGGTGCGGCAGATCTACGTACAGGTCGAGGAGGCCGCGCTGGGCGAGCATCGGGGGGACTGGCGGCGGCTGCAAGACGCGCTCGAACGAGAAGCAGGGCTGGTCAACCTGGACATTGACCTGCCGGCGCTGCGCAAGCTACAGCCGGCGCTGCGCCAGGCAAAACGTGCGCTTACCGTGATCATCTGGGACGACCGCCAGGTGATCGATGTGCGCCCTGGCTACGATGAGGGCATCTACGGGCTGGCTGTGGACATCGGCAGCACGACCGTCGCCATTTACCTCTGCGATCTGCGCACTGGCGAGGTGCTGGCGACCGAATCCGAGATGAACCCGCAGATCATCTATGGCGAAGATCTCATGAGCCGCATCTCCTATGTGTTGATGAACGACGACGGCGCCGAGAAGATGCACGACGCCATTATCAAGGCGCTCAACAAGCTGGCCGCGCAGGCCGCGCATACGGCCGGGCTCAAGCTGCGCGACATCCACGAGATGGTGGTCGCCGGCAACACAACGATGATCCATCTCTTCTTGGGCGTGGACCCGCGCGAACTGGGCGGGACGCCTTTTGCGCTGGCCAACCGCGACGCCATGGACATCAAAGCACGCGACCTCGGTCTGCGTCTGCACCCCGCGGCCAACGTCCATGTGTTGCCGGCCGAAGCTGGTCATGTCGGCGCGGACAATGTGGCGGTGCTCGTTGCCGAGGAGCCGCACCGGCAGGACGAGATCGAGCTGATCGTCGACGTCGGCACCAACGCTGAGATCGTGCTGGGCAACCGCGACTGGCTGATGAGCGCGTCCAGCCCGACCGGCCCGGCCTTCGAAGGCGCGCAGATCAGCGCGGGGATGCGCGCCGCGCCCGGCGCCATCGAGCGCGTGCGCATCGACCGCGACACGGGGCGCGCCAACTTCCGCGTGATCGGCGATGAGCGCTGGTCCGACGAATGGGACGCGACCGCGCCGTCGGTCATCGCGGGCAAGCCGGAATATCTGGCCGCCGGCATTTGTGGTTCGGGGATTATTGAAGTTGTGGCCGAACTTTTCCTGGCGGGCATCCTGCAGGCTGATGGCCGCTTCAACGCTGCCCACGCCACGGATCGGTTGATCTGGGAGGGACGGCGGGGCGCGTACATCCTGGCGACCGCGGAACAGACTACCAACGGCCACCCCCTTTATGTGACGCAGGATGACGTGCGCGCGATTCAGCTTGCCAAGGCCGCGCTCTATGCCGGCGCCAAGATCTTGATGAAGCGTGCGGGCATCGAGCGTGTGGATCGCATCGTGCTCGCCGGGGCGTTTGGCAGCTATATCGATCCGTTGTACGCTTTGGTGCTGGGATTGATCCCGGATTGCGACCCGCAGCGCATCACCGCGGTCGGCAATGCAGCGGGCGACGGCGCGCGCATCGTGTTGCTCAACCGGGCCAAGCGTCGCGAGGCAATGGAGCTGGCGCACGGCGTGCGCTACGTCGAAACCGCGGTGGCGCAGGACTTCCAGGATGAATTTGTCGACGCCATTCACATCCCGCACGCCAGCGATTCATATCCACACCTGGCGGACATCCTGCCGGCGCCAGTGGTGACGGTTGCGGAGCCGGCCTCGACGCGGCGTCGGATACGAACTAGATGAGGGAACGTTAGAAATAGAGCACGCTTCGTGCGCAGAATGTCGCGCGTATGCCGCCTGATTAACCCACCACTGTCCAAAGAACAGATGTCCAGGAGACGAGAACTATGAGCGAAGAAATCATTCTGTCCGAGTTATCGCAAGAAGAGATCTACGAGTTGATGAAGGAAGATCTCTACGATGGCCTGGCTGACGAAATTGTTGAAGAAGTAAACGAGTCGCTTGGCCGCGGCCAGCAGCCCTATGAGGTGCTGACTTACGGGTTGGTGGCCGGCATGGAGATCGTCGGCAACGATTTCCGCGATGGCATCCTTTTTGTGCCGGAAGTGCTGATGGCAGCCAAGGCCATGAAGGCGGGCATGGCGATCCTGCGCCCGCTGCTGGCCGAAACCGGCGCCGAAAAGATCGGCAGCATGGTGATCGGTACGGTCAAGGGCGACATCCACGACATCGGCAAGAACCTGGTCACGATGATGATGGAAGGCGCCGGCTTTGAAGTTTTTGATCTGGGCATCAACAACTCGGCCGAGGCGTACATCGAGGCCATCGAGAAACACGACGCCGACATTCTGGGCATGAGCGCGCTGCTGACGACGACCATGCCCTACATGAAGGTCGTGATCGACACGCTCAAGGAGAAGGGCATTCGCAAGAATGTCGTTGTGCTGGTTGGCGGCGCGCCCCTCAACGAAGCCTTTGCCGAGGCCATCGAAGCTGACGCCTACTGCCGCGACGCCGCGGTGGCGGTGGAAACAGCCAAGAAATTCATGCAGATTCGCCGCGGCGTCAAGGCGTAGGGTGAGGCCTGCCCTCTTGACGCGCCATCAAAGTCATGGCATTCGGCACAGCGCGGTCGCACCCTGGTCAGGCGTATATTCCGCATCCATTCCTGGCGCTATCCATTCCAGGCGCTGAGGTCAGCAACCATGGGCGTTTCCAGCTTGACCTGGACAACGAGCTTCAACCGGATGTGCTGTTGCGTCTTGTCTCGGCTGCAGGAGGCAATTCAGCCGTTGCCGAACACGGCTATCTGGAAGGCGTGCTGGACTTGATTGCGGAAATCGCGGCCAGCTTGGTCTCTTACGAGGTTCACGTCAGGCAGCGCATCTGACGGCGCAATGGCGTGTGCAAGTCTCTAATCTGGCGCGTGGACGATATCGCACTCGAATGGTTCGCTCTGGAAAGTGGGAAACATCTGGATCGTGGAACTCTATTTGCCGGAAAGCGGATAGCGACTAGCGCTTGCGCGGCCGTATCGAGCCGAAACAAATGCCGCGGCGGCACGTCGTCTTGTGATTGGCGGGGGCGAGTACAATCACCGCCGCCGGCCGCCAACTGGCTGATGCGCAGCCTGACCTCCTCCTCGAAGTCTGCCTCTGCCCCCTGCATCGCTACAGCGCCAAAGGCATACGAGCAGCTTTTTGATGCGCGAGCGCGGCCAATACGCGAGTGCGTGGGGTCATCATGCAGGCGTCCCCTTTTGATGGCGCACAATCGAATCCTGTAGACGATTGCATCACTGATCATTCCGCACTTTGGTTTGCGTGAGTAAGATTGTCGCGCGCGGGGAGTTGAGGAATTCTGCCATCTCTGGCACAATAAACAGCGGTTCGGAAAGTAAATTCGCAGGAATGAGAATAAATGAATAAGTTGCTAGAACTGCTACAGAGTGAATCGGTGCTGCTGCTCGACGGCGCGATGGGCACCGAACTTTTTGCGCGTGGCTTGGTTTCCGGCGGCAGCCCCGAAGAGTGGAATGTTACGCATCCCGAACGTGTGCAGGATGTGCACAAAGCCTATGTCGAGGCTGGTTCGAACATTATCCTGACCAACTCCTTTGGCGGCACGCGCTTCCGGCTCAAACTGCATAATTTCCAGGATCGCGTCGTGGAGTTGAATCGCGCGGCCGCACAGAACGCACGCGCGGCCGCCGATGCCGCTGACCATCCAGTGCTGGTGGCTGGCTCGATGGGGCCGACTGGCGAGCTGCTGATCCCAATGGGGAGTATGACCTACGAGGAAGGGCGCGACGCCTTTGCCGAGCAGGCGCGTGGATTGGTCGAGGGCGGCGCCGACATCCTGTGGGTCGAGACGATGAGCGATCTCAACGAAGTCAGGGCTGCGGTCGAAGGCGCCCGCTCCGTCTCAGCAGAGATCCCGATCTGCGCCACCATGAGCTACGACACGCGCGGCCGCACCATGATGGGCGTCACCGGCGCGCAGATGGTGCAGGAGCTGGCGGGGCTTGGCCTGACCGCGGTCGGCGCCAACTGCGGCAACAATCTGATCGACACCGCGGCCGCGCTGGCCGAAATGCGCGCGGCCGCGCCCGATCTGATCCTCATCGCCAAGGCCAACGCCGGCATGCCGCGCTTCGAAGGCGAGAAGCTGATCTACGACGGTACGCCCGACGTGATGGCCGCCTATGCCGACCGCGTGCGCACCAATGGCATTTCGCTGATCGGCGGCTGCTGCGGCAGCGGGCCAGCGCACATCCGCATGATGCGCCAGGTGCTCGACGGCGCGATTCCTGTGCCGGACGTGACGCTGGCGCCCGTGCAGGCAGCGCCGGAAGTTGCGCCAACGCGCACGCGCGAGCGGCGGCGCAGAGGTTGATCTGGAGGAGAGCATGGTCGAAAGAACGCTGAAAGAGACGACGCTTGAGTTACTGGCCGCAATCTTGCCGGGAGAACTTGATGCTGATGAGCGCGTGCGCCAGCTTTTGGAAGCAGAGCTTCGGCGGAAACTTGGTTATTACCGCCGCACCGACAACGCACTTGCTCAAAAATATGGGATGTCTTTCGTCACATTTCTTTCAGACGGCGAAGTGCAACGACGAGATTACTCCTGGGAGGTTGAACGTGATGCAATGGAGTGGGAGACGGCGATCGGCGGGATTGAAATGCTTGAAGTCAGGCTACAAGAGCTGAGACAAGATGCAGCGGTTGACACAAGCGGTTCTGCGTGACCAGATTCTGGATGCACTAAATGAATTCTGGTTTTTGCGTTCAGTCGAAGAGATTGAACGGACAGAGATTACCTTTCTCTTTCGCTTACAGACCTTCCGTGCAGGTTTATTTGTCCAGGTGTTTTGGGGTACGCGGTCAAGAACGTTAAGTCTGGCACTGATTGAATCAGAACGCCGTATCTTTGGAATCGATTTTCAGCGCGACCAGTGGCATCTGCACCCGTTTGGCAATGCAGAGAGCCATACACCTTTGTTGAGCGAAATGGGCGACAATCCGATTCATTCATTTTTAACGCAAGTTGAAGACATTTTGGTAGCGAACGATCTATTGTGAGGAGAATGTGCATGTTTCAGTTTTTTCGCAATCGCCCCGCTCTGCTCGAAAAGACCTACCAGATCGCCGAACGTGCGGCGTGGGCGCTCAACCCGCTGATCGCCAAGATCGGCTACGAACGTGTTGCACGCCTCATCACGCCTGCCGAGGATTTCGCCAAGGAACGCGTCTTTGGCTGCCACCACTGCGGCCAGTGCATTCTCCACTCCACCGGCATGTCCTGCCCGATGGAATGTCCAAAGAATCTGCGCAACGGGCCGTGCGGCGGCGTCCGTCCGAGTGGTCACTGCGAGGTCAAACCGGAGATGCGCTGTGTGTGGGTCGTCGCGTACGAGAACTCGCGGCAGATGCCGATCTACGGCCACGAATTGATCGAGATCCAGCCGCCGGTCAACCGCAGACTAGAGCACACGTCGGCGTGGATCAACATGCTGACGGGCGTCGACAAGCAGGGACCCGCTGGGTGGGCGCCGATTGAAGAGGTGATTGGCTGAAGGCCAGGAGGCCACAATGGTCAAGACGACGATCGAACCGGGCTATCGGGTGGTGCTGCCAGAGAGCATTCGGGCTCAGTTTCACGTGGGAGACGAGATCATCGTCGAACAAGCAAGCGATGGCAGGATTATCATTGCCCCAGCCGAGCGTGCGAACGCAGCAACCGTTCCCACTGTGGGCGAAGAAAGTGCGCTGGGCAGAGAGTTGCGCGCACTTCGACAGCGCATCGTCGATTCGGGAGCGTCACTGCTTGATATGAACGAACTGGAACTGGAGTTAAGCGATCGGCGCGGGGAACTTCATGCTTGAAGCAACTCACGTTGTTTTCATTGACGCTGGTGTTTTAATCGCTGCGGCGCGTGGTATTGATATGCTATCGCAGCGTGCACTCGACATTCTCGGTGCTCCGGCGCTTCAATTTGCGTCAAGCGATCTTATTCGGCTCGAAGTGCTACCCAAGGCAATTTACAGGGGCAACAAGATCGAAGCTGAATTCTACAAGCTTTTTTAATGCCGTGCGCGTGTGGGCGCCGCTCACAACGGAAATCGTTGCAGCGGCACTGAAGGAAGCCACCCGCCACGGGGTAAGCGCAGTCGATGCACTTCATTTAGCTTCAGCCGCTGCAGTCAAGGCCGACCTGTTTGTGACAACTGAACGTCCGCCAAAACCGCTGCATCGATCAATGCTTGTGAACATCATTTCAATTTCGCCTTAGAAAGCTGGTGTCTTGTGACTGAATCGCCGTCTACGCCTATCGCCGTGGACAATGACGTCACCCCGCGCAGCCGCCTGGAACGCGTCCTCCGCTCCGGTCGCTTTGCCGTGACCGCCGAACTCAACCCGCCGGACTCCGCGGACCCGCAAGAGGTCTACGACAGCGCGCTTGTACTCTCCAGCATCTGCGACGGCATCAACGCCGTGGACGCGTCGGGCGCCAACTGCCACATGTCGAGCGTGGCGATCTGTGCGCTGCTCACCCGCGCCGGTTATGAGCCGGTCTACCAGGTCTCCTGTCGCGACCGCAATCGCATCGCGATCCAGGGTGACCTGCTGGGCGCGGCGGCGATGGGTGTGCGCAACGTGCTCTGCATCACCGGCGACGACGTGACTGCTGGCGACCAGCCGCAGGCCAAGCGCGTCTTTGACCTCGACAGCATCCAACTGCTGCACACGGCGCGTATCATGCGCGACTACGGCGTCTACCTGAGCGGGCGCAAGCTGACTGTGCCGCCGCCGCTCTTCCTGGGTGCAGCGGAGAATCCCTTTGCACCTCCTTTTGATTGGCGGGCAAAACGCTTGGCGAAGAAGATCGCGGCCGGCGCCGAGTTTATCCAGACCCAGTATTGTTTTGATATGGCGCGCTTTCGCACCTTTATGCAGCAGGTGCGCGATCTGGGTCTGCACGACAAGTGTTATATCCTGGCTGGCGTTGGCCCGCTGCGCTCGGTCGGCGCGGCCGAGTTCATGCGCAGCAAGGTGCCAGGCGTCTACATTCCAGATGAGGTGATCGCGCGACTCAAGGCCGCGCCCAAAAACAAACAGCGTGCGGAGGGTAAACGCATCTGCGTCGAGATCATCCAGCAAGTGCGCGAGATGGCGGGCGTGGCGGGCGTTCACATCATGGCTTATCGCCAGGAAGAGCTGGTCGCCGAGATTGTGGAGGAAGCCGGCTTGCTGCCGCGACCGTTCCGCGTCGAAGTGCCCCATCCAGCCCGCGAGCGGCATCTGCATCGATCGGCAGAACGCACTCGTTAAGAAATTTTGCGCCTGCCGTTGGCACGCGTTCCATAAAGTTATGCCAAGGAGTCTTTTTCATGGAAACAATGGTTAGCTCTCGCACAAAAGAAGTCCGTATCGGTCACGATCTGCCGTTCGTCATCATCGGCGAGCGCATCAACCCGACCGGACGCAAAAAACTGGCGGCTGAAATGGCGGCGGGCGATTTCTCGCGCGTCATCAGCGACACGCACGCCCAGATTGCCGCCGGCGCGCACATGCTGGATGTCAACGCCGGCATTCCGCTGGCCGACGAGCCGGCGATTCTGGCCGCTGCGGTCAAGCTGGTGCAGTCGATCACAGACGCGCCGCTCTCAATCGATTCGTCGATTGTCAAGGCCCTGGAGAGTGGGCTGGCCGTCTATCAGGGCAAAGCGCTGGTCAACTCGGTGACGGGTGAAGACGAGCGGCTCGAAGCGGTGTTGCCGCTGATCAAGAAGTACGGCGCGGCTGTCATTGCCATCTCCAACGACGAGACAGGCATCTCCGAGGATCCCGAAGTGCGGCTGGCCGTCGCCAAGAAGATCATCGAGCGCGCGATGGATCATGGCATTCCGCGTGAGGATGTGCTGATCGACCCGCTGGTCATGCCGATCGGCGCCATGCGCACTGCAGGCCGGCAAGTCTTCGAGATCGTGCGCCGCTGCCGCGACGAGCTCAAGGTCAACACCTGTTGCGGCGCCAGCAATGTCTCCTTTGGCCTGCCCAACCGCGGCCCGCTCAACGGCACGTTTCTGGCGATGGCGATCGGCGCGGGGCTGACTTCGGCGATCACCAACCCGATCGAGGAGCACATCAAGACCGCGATCATGGCCGCCGACGTGATGACCGGCAACGACGAGAACTGTCTCAGCTGGATCATGGCAAATCGCGCGCCGCAGCCGGAAGGGGAAGCGGCAGGCCGCCGCGAGCGCCGGGTGCGGAGAGGATAAGGAGAGATTGAAGATTGGAGATTAGAGGTTACATCCGGCCTGCCGGCAATCTCCTAATCTCCAATCTCCAATCTCCAATCTCTATGACTACCTGTCTGATCATCTGCGGAGCGCTGGCGCGAGAGGTGCTGGCGCTTAAGGAGCGACATCACTGGGCAGTGGAGGTGGTTGCCGTGCCGGCCACTTTCCACATGATCCCGGCGCGCATCGCGCCGGCGGTGGAGAAGCGCATTGTTGATTTGCGCGACCGTTACGACCGGCTGCTCGTTGTCTACGGCGACTGTGGCACGGGCGGCGCGCTCGACGCCATGCTGGATCGGCTGGGCGTCGAACGCATTGCCGGCCCGCACTGCTACGAGTGGTATGCGGGCGGGCTCTTTCAGGCGCTGATGGATGAGGAGCCGGGCAGCTACTTCGTGACCGACTTTATGGTGCGCCAATTTGACACGCTGATCCTCAAGAGCATGGGGCTGGATCGTTTTCCGCAGCTCAAGGAGGATTACTTCGGCAACTATCAACGGCTGGTCTATCTGGTGCAGAAGCCTGATCCGGCGCTGATGGAGCAGGCGAAAGCCGCGTCAACCTACCTCGGCCTGCCGCTGGAAATCCGCGCGACTGGGTACAATTTTCTGGAGGCGCGGCTGCTGGAGCTTTTGCAAAGTCCGGCAGTGGTCTCCTGATGAGCGAAGCCGCGCTGGCGCAACACGATTCATCCCTCAACAGACAACTGACGACGCAGTGGAGGATTCGCTTTTCGACGGGCTGGGCAGCGGCAGCGCCTGACTTCGCCCGGGGTATGATATACTTTGCGTGTAGCACGGAATGGTGAACGGGAGCCAGTCTTGGTGCAAGATTTGCCTGGATATGGAGACAGACACTGATGGAACAGGTGGTCGCAATGGAGCTCCCCCGCGCCTGGCTAGAAGGCATTGCAGAGAAGCCTCTGACACTGCAGGAGATCTTTCGCAAGGGTCTTTATCACTACAAAGTGGAACGAGCAACCCGCTTGTATTTGACGCCGGGCCATTGATGGTGCTGGCTAAACTCAATCTGCTGCACTTGCTGAAGCAGCTTTACGGGACAGTACTATTTACTGAATCAGTTTATAGAGAAGTCGTCGACAACGGCATGCGGCAAGGTTATCCAGACGCAGTTCCTCTATTTCACTATTTTCAGCAGGAAGGTTGGCAACCCACGCCAGCTCCACCCCTCTCCCTTTCGATTTTAACGGCTCCTCTTGATCGAGGCGAGCAGGAGAGTATTATGCTGGCCGCAGATCGGGGTGGCCGGCTTCTAATCGACGAGATCGTCATCATTTACAGTTTTGTAGCCGAAATCCATATCTTCAAACACTCAACGAGGAGAAAGTTGGAATGCCTCACAAATTGACCGACCTCAAACGCCCCGTGCCCAGCGACCTCGATATTGCCCAGGCCGCCACGCCGCTGCCCATCCGCCAGATTGCGGACGAAGCCGGCATCCTGCCCGCGGAGCTGGAGATGTATGGCAACTACAAGGCCAAGGTCACGCTCGACGTGCGCGAACGGCTCAAGGATCAGCCCAACGGCAACTATATTGTCGTCACCGCGATCACGCCGACGCCGCTGGGCGAAGGCAAGACGACCACCACCGTCGGTCTCTCCCAGGCGCTCGGCGCGCACCTCGGCAAGAAGGTCTTCACCTGCATCCGCCAGCCCAGCCAAGGCCCGACCTTTGGCATCAAGGGCGGCGCGGCCGGTGGCGGCTACGCACAGGTGATCCCGATGGAGGACTTCAACCTGCACCTGACCGGCGACATCCACGCCATCACCGCGGCCAACAACCTGCTGGCCGCGGCCATCGACGCGCGCATGTTTCACGAAGCGGACATGGACGACGCCACCCTCTTCAAGCGCCTCTGCCCGCTCAAGGGCGGCAAGCGTAAATTTACCGGCACCATGCTGCGCCGGCTCCAGAAGCTGGGCATCGACAAGACCAACCCTGACGACCTGACGCCGGAGGAGATCAGCCGCTTCGTGCGTCTCGACATCGACCCGAACACGATTACCTGGCGCCGCGTCGTCGACACCAACGACCGTATGTTGCGCGGCATCACCATCGGCGAGGGGCCGCAGGAGAAGGGGCGCACGCGCGAGACAGGTTACGACATCACCGTGGCAAGCGAGATCATGGCAATCCTGGCGCTCACCACCTCGCTGCACGATATGCGCGAGCGTTTTGGGCGCATGGTGATCGGCCTGGATCGGCAGGGCAACCCGGTGACTGCCGAGGACATCGGCGCGGCCGGCGCGCTGGCCGTGCTCATGAAGGACGCGATCAAGCCCAACCTGATGCAGACGCTGGAGGGTACGCCCGCGCTGGTGCATGCCGGCCCCTTTGCCAACATTGCGCATGGCAACTCTTCGATCGTCGCCGACCAGATCGCGCTCAAGCTCGTCGGGCCGGAAGGCTATGTGCTGACCGAGGCCGGTTTTGGCGCGGACATCGGCATGGAGAAGTTCTTCAATATCAAGTGCCGCTACAGCGGCTTGGCGCCCGACTGCGTCGTGCTGGTGGCGACGATCCGCGCGCTCAAGATGCACGGCGGCGGCCCCAAGGTGGTGGCAGGCAAGGTGCTCGACGCGGCCTATATCGAGGAAAATCTGGAGCTGCTCGGAGCTGGCTGCAGCAACCTCGCCGTGCATGTGCGCAACGCGCGACGCTTCGGCGTTCCCGTGGTGGTGGCGATCAACCGTTTCCACACCGACACCGACGCGGAAGTGGAGCTGGTGCGACGCAAGGCAATGGAGTCCGGCGCCTACGATGCTGTGTCCTCCAACCACTGGGCCGACGGCGGCGCCGGTTCCGTGGCGTTGGGCAAGGCAGTGATCGAGGCGTGCAAACAGCCGTCGGACTTCCAGTTCCTCTATCCGCTCGACCTGACGATCAAGGAGAAGATCGAGACCATCGTCAAGCTGATCTACGGCGGCGACGGTGTGGAATTCTCACCCAAGGCTGAGGAGCAGATCGCCGCGTACACGCGCGCCGGCTTTGACAAGCTGCCCATGTGCATGGCCAAGACGCACCTCAGCATCAGCCATGACGCCGAGCTCAAGGGCGCGCCGAGTGGTTTCACCGTGCCCGTGCGCGAGATCCGCGCCAGCGTCGGCGCCGGCTTCCTCTACCCGCTGCTAGGCACGATGAGCACGATGCCCGGACTGTCCGCACGGCCGGCCTTCTTCGACATCGACATCGATCCGGAAACTGGCCGGGTGATCGGGCTTTCCTGACCTGGAAGTAGCTTTGACGCAGAGGCTCGCAGAAGCTCGCAGAGAAAAACGACTTGCAATCGTTGATAGTTTGGCTTCACACTGAGACACAAAGTCACAAAGTTGAAGATGGCGCCCTTTGCGCTATTGATAGAAGCAAATCGCCTGGAAGCTGCCAGCCTTCCAGGCGGTTTGCTGTGGGTGCACTTCCGCTGCGCCCCTTCTGTGAAAAGCTCGATATTATTTGGTTGATCCGGCAGGATACGCGACAATGACGCGCGTCTTTTGTACAACGGTGATGAGGAGCGTTCATGTCGTCCAAATGGCCTGCCAAGTTATTTTCCTATAACCCGCGGGTTCCCGTATCCACAGACGCTGAAGAGGAAGCACCGTCCGCCCCGTCACCGGAGTCTGCAGATGCATCTTTGCCCCGGCCCGCCCTGCCGGAGCCAAGCCACGCTGCTGCTGAGGAGCCGCCCCTTGCCGCGCCGGTCGCGCACGAAGCGCAGTTGGTCGAGCGCGCTCGCACCCACCCCGAGGCATTCGGCCAACTCTACGAGCTGTACGTGGATCGCGTCTATTCTTATATCTATCACCGTGTGGGCAATGTTCAAGACGCCGAAGATCTGACCGCGCGCACTTTCTACCGCGCGCTGGATAAGCTCGACACCTACGAGGATCGGGGGCTGCCTTTCTCGGCCTGGCTCTTCCGGATTGCACACAACCTGGTCGCCAACTGGCATCGCGACCACAGCCGCCGCCAAGTGTTTTCATTGGATAAACTCTGGTGGCGCAGCAGCGACGAGCCACGCCCGGAACAGACCGTCGAGGCCAACGCCGAGCGCGCGGATCTGTGGGACGCGATCAATCGTCTGCCGGAGGAGCGGCGCAATTTGTTGCTCTACAAACTCAACACGACGCTCTCCAATCTGGAAATTGGCGAATTAATGAACAAAAGCGAAAGCGCCATCAAGTCGCTCTATTTCAGAACGCTGGCCGCGCTGCGCAAAGATCTCGAAGATCGAGGATGGGAAAACGTGGAAGCAACCGGGGAACAAACCGATAAGCATACACCGCTCCACACCAACTCGAACGAGGAGGCATAATCATGGATGATCAGTGGATTGACAAGGACGCCGCGTTAATTTCGCCGGATGCGAAGTTCCGCCATGACCTGGCGCTGGCGCTGCAAAACAGCCATGAGCGCCAGCGCGTCCAGCGACAATTGTATGGGGACGCGCTGGCTGCAAAACGCGGTCGAACGATCTTTTGGCGGCTGCTCGGCGCGCTTGGCCTGCTGACCCTGGTCTTTGGTTTGGGCTTCTACGTGGGACAACAGAGTCACAAACTACGCGGTTACGCGGGTTGATCAGCCCCATCGCCCACCTTCATCCACCAGTCCACGCCCTTGAAATAGATGTGCAACATCCCCAGCACTTCGCAGTCGAGCACGAGCTTTTCATAGCCCGCCACTAAATCGTTCTCTCACCAACGCGCGGCATGGAGAGCAAGATTTCCCTTTGTCCTGCTGCCCGGCGGCATCGCTAGCGATGCCGCCGGGTAACAATGGCGCGCGAATGGCGCGGATTCGGCTGATTTGCGCTGATCTGATTTGCGGGCATCCGCCCGGTCCGCGCCATCCGCGCACCATTCCTGCTTTGCTCTCTCTGTTGCCTGAGTCGTTCCCATGCTTCATGCATCTGCTGCGGAGTGGGAGGAGACCCCACCCCTCCCACTCCGCAGCTTCGACAGGAGGAAAAAAGGGGAGGAAGGAGATTCGTGCCGACATCGAGCGGGCGGTCGATGCCAGCCCGTCGCTGCGCAACAAGAAGGACCTGATCGAGCAGTTTGTGGATTCGGTCTCGACCCAGGGCAAGGTCGATGCGCAGTGGCTGGCGTTCGTCGAGGCCAGGAAGGCGGCGGAACTCGACCAGATCATCGCCGACGAGGGACTCAAGGCGGAGGAGACGAAGGTCTTTGTCGACAATGCCTTCCGCGATGGCGCGATCCCAACCGCGGGCACGGCGATCACGAAGATCCTGCCGCCGGTGTCACGCTTTGCGAAGGATAACGGCCACGCGGTGAAGAAGCAGACGGTGCTGGAGAAGCTGGCCGCGTTTTTTGAGCGGTATTTTGGGTTGGGGTAGGGGTGATATCCTGGACGTGCATCGGCAGCGCCCAGCGTAGCGTACATCTACTGATGGCTAGACAATAAATTGATGCTGGTCTGCAATCTTCCCGGAAGCTCCAAAGCTTCCGGGGGGATGTTCCGCAAAAATACTTAACTTGGCGGCCAGTAATGACTGCGCGCTTGCCTGGCTCCTCGCCTTTGCCGTACGTTTCCGGTTGGATGGGAGCACCCTTCGTCAGCAGCGAGCAAATCCAATGTTTCCTCGAATCTGTTGTTGTGCTCACTCCACAGCGGCGCTCACCAACCACACAACCAAGCTCCCATCCGCCCTGACTCGCCGCGCGGCGTGTGGGCGATCAGCGATGCGGGCGCGCGTGGCTGGGTCGGAGCGGAAGAGGAGATTGGAGATTGAAAAATCGGTCACCTTCGTGGCTTTGCGTCTTTGCGTGCGTGTTTTTTACTGGCGCGGGCGATGCAGCGCCACGGCAGGCTATCCGGCGGAGAGGCGGGGCAAGCGGCGCCATCGCTTTGTGTCTTCGTGTCTTGGTGTGAGGCCACTAGCCGGCCGGGGCGAGCAGGGCGGCGCGGCGCCGGGCGAATTGGCGGTTGCGCGAAGCGTTGGTCGTGGTGACCAAGGCGTTGCGGAGGAGACTACAGCCGATGGAGGACAGGAATAGATGCCAGGCAGAGCGGGCAAGGCAATGCACTCGTTGGCGTCTCTATCCGCAACTGCTGGATAAGGCCAGGCCACCGCCCGCGATGGTGGCGGCCAACGATCTGCTGGCCCCGAGACGGACGGAAGCGAACTGTAATACGTGCTGGAGCGCACCATCGAGAATCGCGTCGGCGCATTCTTTATGTAGACAAGCCGTTGACGGCGCTGGGGCGCGAACCTGGTGGCGGCGTAGCTCAATAGCGCGCCAGATCCCGCGCTGCATGGTAAATCTTTTCGGCATTGGGGCGATACGCATCTTCCAACGGCGGGCTGAAGGGGACGGGCGTGTCCAGCCCGCCCAGCCGCTGCAGCGGCGCGTCGAGCCATTCAAAAGCCTCCGCGGCCACGAGCGCGGCCACTTCCGCGCCGATGCCAGCCAGCCGGTTGGCGGCGTGGACGATCAGCACCTTGCCCGTCTTGCGCGCGGTCGCCAGGATCGCCTCCGCGTCGAGCGGCTTGAGTGAACGCAGGTCAAGCACCTCCGCGGCGATCTCTTCCTGAGCCAGCTTGTCGGCCGCGGCCAGCGCCTGCTGCAGCATCGCGCCGTAGGTGATGATCGACAGATCACCGCCCGCGCGTGCGATCTGCGCCTGGCCCAGCGGCACAATGTACTCGCCCGCCGGCACATAGCCTTTGAGCGAGCGATAGAGCGGTTTGCTCTCGAAATAGATCACCGGGTTGTTGTCGCGGATCGCAGCGATCAGCAGTCCCTTGGCGTCGGCGGGCGTGCCGGGCGCCACCACTTTCAGACCGGGCGTGTGCACGAACCACGCCTCCGGATTCTGGCTGTGGAACGGCCCGGAACGGATGCCGCCGTCCGATGGCGCGCGGATCACCCACGGCGCCGCGCCGCCCCAGCGGTAGTGGGTGGTGGCGGCAAACTGCACGATACTGTCGAAGGCCGACGAGATAAAGTCGCCAAACTGCATCTCGATCACCGGCCGCAGCCCCATCAACGCCATGCCCGTGGCCGCGCCGACAAAGCCCAGCTCGGCAAGCGGCGTGTTGAGTACGCGGCGCGCGCCGAACTCCGCCTCAAAGCCTTGCGTGACCTTGAACGCACCGCCAAAGTCGCCGGCAATGTCCTCACCCATCACCAGCACATTGGGATCGCGGCGCATTTCCTCACGCAACGCTTCGCTGATCGCAGCGATGTAGGTCAGCTCGCGGCCAGAATCGGCGGCGGCTTCCTGTCCGTAAAACCCAAATGGACTTGCAGTGCTCATCATCGTTAACTGATTCTGCTCGCCAGATTGCAACAGGCTTTGTTACTTTACGTCGTTACAGCGTGCGAGCACTTTCAGCCCTGCTACGCGGCATAGACGCCGTGCGTTACAGTGGCCGGCTCCGGCAGCGGGCTGGCCTCGGCCTGCTCGACCGCAGCGGCCACTTCGGCCGTAACGCGCTGAACAATTTTGTCGAGTTCCTCTGCATCGGCGACGCCGGCCGCCATCAGCTTTTTCCGGTAGAGATGCAGCGGGTCGCGCGCTTCCCAGCCAGCCAGCAGCTCCTTGGGCACATAGTCGGCGCCGTCGTGAATGGCATGGCCCAACATGCGCATGGTCTTGGCTTCGATCAGGGTTGGCCCGCCGCCGCGCCGCGCTCGTTCCACTGCGTCAAGCGTCACGGCGCAGACAGCTTCGACATCGTTGCCATCCACTGTGACGCCGGGCATGGCATAGGCCGCGGCGCGTGCGGCAATGTCAGGCGACTTCATCTGCTGCTCGAGCGGCGTCGAATAGGCATACTGATTGTTCTCGACGATCACGATCAGCGGTGCATTCCAGACCGCGGCCATGTTGAGCGTCTCGTGAAAGAGACCGGCGCTGCTGGCGCCGTCGCCGGTGAAGGTGAGGGCGACGCGCGGCTCGTCGCGGTAGACAAAACTCATCGCCGCGCCCAGCGCCACCGGCAGCGAATGCGGCAGGTGGCTGATGAAGCCAATGGTGTTCAGCGTCAAATCGCCCATGCCGTGAAAATTGGCATCGCGCCCGCGCGAAACACCATCGGCGCGGCCGAGCAAATTGCCGAAGATGCGGTGCGGCGTCATGCCGCGCAGCAGATACGCGCCGAGATCGCGGTGCATCGGGGCGATCACGTCATCCGGCGCGAGCGCAAAGCTGGCGCCGACGCTGATTGCCTCGTGGCCGCGCTGGCTAAAAGCGCCGCCCAGCCCACGTCCCTGCTTCCACAGCGCGACTACATTCTCATCGAAGACGCGCGTCAGCATCATCCAGTAAAAGAGTTCGAGACGCTGCGCATTGGTTAGCAAGCTTTCACTCA
>JACSRH010000303.1 GCA_014879855.1 Caldilineaceae bacterium
CTCATCGGCAATGGCGCGGGCGCGGGCCTCGTTGACATCGCACACAGCGACGACGGTGGTATTGGGTTGTTTCTGAAAAACGGGAATGTGGACGCGTTGGCTGATCGTGCCCGCGCCGATCACAGCGACGCGCCATGCTTGGGAAGTGCTCATAGAATTCTCGACTTTCTTTTCATTTGGGTTCAAACAATAGCACGCGGATG
The DNA here is from genome assembly GCA_014879855.1 of Caldilineaceae bacterium. Classification (GTDB taxonomy): domain Bacteria; phylum Chloroflexota; class Anaerolineae; order Caldilineales; family Caldilineaceae; genus Caldilinea. The sequence continues at coordinate 204 of JACSRH010000303.1, forward strand.
ATGTGGATTGGACGAATTTTCGCTGCTCTTTCTATTTTTGCTCCACGCTGATGCGCGTGATCCGCGTCATCTGCGTGCTAGTCACAGCTCGACTCACTCCTCGGTTTCAGATTGCTCGAACTTCTCGATTCTCCAATTTCGATATTCCTCAGTTTCTGTAGTTTCCGGCTTGCCATCGTCGAACAGAATGGCATGGACGAACTTTGGGCCGTGCACGCCCAGCGTCAGGTTCATCTCGATATCAGCAGACTTGCTGGGCCCCGTGATCAGATTCCACCCCGCGCGCCCGCGCAGCAGGTCGGCCAGGTTGCCGGTCGCGCGCTGGGTGGCCAGCCACGCCTCGATCGTCGGGCAAAGGCGGCTGAAGGGGATCAAGGCGATGTGGCGAAAGGGTAGCAGGCTGGCCGCGCGGTTCTGGCCCGCGCCGCTCACGACGAGCATCGAGCCGGTGGCGGCAAAGGCCGCCTCCACCCCTGTGACGCCAAAGCGGATAAAACGCACGCCATCCAGCGCTTCTGGGGTGGTGAGCTGCTGCGGGGCAACCAGTTTCCATTGCATGTCGGTCAACACTTCGGACAACCCGGCGATGGGCAGCTTGTCGGGCGCCCAGCTCAGCACCATGCGATCCTGGCCGTAGGTTTCGGGCTTGGGGCCTTTGCGCGCGGCTTCTTCCTCGGCGGCCCAATCCGTCAGCCGATTGACCAGCGCCAGACGCACTTCCACCGCCGACGCTAAAATCTCAAAACTGCCATACAGTTGGGTCAATTCTTCACCGAAACGCTTGGCAAGCTGCTGCCTGGCGCCCTCGGCGTGGGTGACGGTCATGCGCTCGCCAGCGGTGAGCGGCGGCGCCTCCGCCGGCGGAAAGGGCAAATCCGGCCGGCTCAAGATCGTGCGGATGCGAGTGAGGATTTCGTCGCGTGCAGCCATGTTCTATTTCTTCATTTCTTTCCCAATCGACTGGCGCTGGCGCTGGCGCTCGTGCCACAGTTCACGAAAGCTGCGTTTGGCGAGCGGCGGGAAGTCGCGGCTGTTGGTCCAGGCCGCGAGCGGGCCAGGCATGAACTTGATGTTCCCGCCACTCATGCTCGCAAAGATGTTGCTGCCCAGGCTGCCCAGCTTGCCCGCCGTTTCATAGCGAAAGCGACTCTGCATCATCTGGCTGAAGCCTTGCATGGCCGCGCGGTCGAAAAGAGGGGCGTCGTGCTCCTCAACCACGTCGCGGCGCAATTCCAGCAACATGCGCGGCAGGTCGATCTTGACCGGGCACGCCTCCCGGCACGCGCCGCACAGCGTGCTGGCGTAAGGCAGCTTGTTCACATCCGTGACTTCCAGGTGGATGCTGGGGCTGATCACGGCGCCGATCGGCCCGCTGTAGGTGCTGCCGTAGGCGTGCCCGCCGATCTCGCGATAGACCGGGCAGACGTTGAGACACGCGCCGCAGCGAATGCAGCAGAGCGCCTCGCCATAGCCTTTGGCGAGCATGTCGACGCGACCGTTGTCCAGCAGCACCAGGTGAAATTCCTCCGGCCCATCTGTGTCGCCCAGCTGGCGCGGCCCGCTCGTCATGGAAAGATAGACGCTGCATTGCTGGCCAGTCGAACTGCGGCAGAGCGCCTGATATTGCAGAAACGCATCTTCGATGGTCGGCGCAAGTTTCTCGATGCCCATCACCACGACGTAGACGCGCGGCAGCGTCGAGCTCATGCGCCCATTGCCCTCGTTGGTGACGATGCAGCAGGTCCCGGTTTCAGCGATGGCGAAGTTGCAGCCGCTGACGCCCATGTCCGCGCTGAGGAATTCCTTGCGCAAAATGCCGCGCGCCACGCTGCAAATCACCTGCGGGTCAAGCGTCGGCGGCATGTCCAGCTCGCGCTGGAAGATGTCGGAGATGTCCTCAACGCGGCGGTGAAGCACCGGCGCCACGATGTGGCTGGGCGGTTCGCCGGCGAGCTGGATGATGTACTCACCCAGGTCGGTTTCAACGACGGTCATGCCCGCGTTCTGCAGCGCCTGGTTGAGGTGCACCTCCTCCGTCACCATCGATTTGGCCTTGACCACCTTTTGCACATTAGCCTTGCGCGCGATATCGACGAGGATGCGCTGCAGATCGACGCCCTCCTTCGCCCAGTGCACGTGGCCGCCATTGGCAGTGACGTTGCGCTCAAGCTGTTCCAACAGGTCAGGCAGGTTGCGGAGAACATGCTCCTTCATCTGGCGCACCTGGTCGCGCAGCGTCTGTTCATCGATGGCGGCCATGGCCGCCGCGCGCTGCCCCGCCATGCGCCCTGTCGAGCGCTCCAGTGCAACTCTCAGATGCTTGTTGCTCAGGGCATCCTGGACGCGGGTCTTGTAGGGAAGAGTCAGATCGATGGTGGATAGAGTCATAGTCGAGAATCCGAGAAAATGGGGCGTGATGTGTAATTCGCCACGGATCACGCATTCTGTATCACGTATTCTGTATCACGTATTATTATGATGCATTTGCTTTATCGTCTTGCCACCGGCGAGGGGGTGGTGGCGGCGCTGCCTGCGTTTGCCGCGGGCGTGGCGCGACGTCCACCTGGTTGGTCAGCACCTGGGCAATGTGCACGGCGCGGCAGCGTTGCCCTTCCCGGCTCAGCAAGCCGTTGATGTGCGCCATACAACTGACATCGCACAGCGCCACCGCGTCGGCGTCGCTCTTGGCGATGTTGTGCGTCTTGCGCTGCCCCATCGCCGTGCTGATGTCGCCATTCTTGATGGCAAAGAGACCGCCAAAGCCGCAGCACTCCTCGGCGCCGTTCAGCTCCACAAACTCGGCGGCCTCAACGCGGCTGAGCAACGCGCGCGGCTGGCGGTCGATGCCCAGCTCGCGCAGCAGATGACAGGAGGCATGATAGGCCAGCTTGCCCTCGAAACGGGCGCCCACTTCCTCAACGCCCAGCACATCGACCAGGAATTCGGTCAGTTCGAAGGTGGCCGCGGCCAGAAATTCGGCGCGCGCGCGATAGCCTGGATCTTCTGCGAGCAACAGGGCGTAAAAATGGCTGGTCATTGTCGTGCAACTGCCGCTGGGCGCGACGACCGCGTCAACCTGCCCGCGCCGCACGAGCGGCTCAAAGATGTCGATGAAGCGCCGCGCCAATGGTTGCGCCTCGTCCCAGAAGCCGGCGTTGAAGGCCGGCTGCCCGCAGCAGGTCTGCTCCGCGGGAAAGAGCACCTCGACGCCATGCCGTTCGAGCAGTTCGACGGTTGCCAGCCCGACTTCGGGATAGATCATATCGACCATGCAGGTCACAAACAACGCTATGCGCTTGGGCGGAGTATCGAATTGTTTCTTAGGCGCCATGAATGTGCAATCTCCCAATCTCCAATCCCTAATCTCTATTTTTCAAAAAGTTTGGAGATTAGAAATTGGAGATTACATCAGCGGTGTAATTTCTCTTTGCAGCGGCAGCGTCGTCACCTCTACGCTCTCCGCCGTCACCAGACAGTTGATTTCGCTGCGGATGCCCAAGCCCAGGTGACGTCCAGAGCCGTCGAAGTCGCATGTGGGCAGATAGACGCCAGGCTCGATGGTGAACATCACGTGCGGGATCAGGCTGCGGCGGTCTTGCGTTTCCAAATTGTCGATGTTGACGCCGTTGTAATGAACCTTCGCGCCCAGGCTGTGGCCGGTGCGGTGAAAGAAGGCGTCGCCATAGCCCGCTTCCGCGATGACCGCGCGGCAGGCGTCGTCAACTGCATAGCCGTAGACCGTGGCGCGGGTCGCCATGTGCTCCTGCATATAGCGCACAGCCGCATCGCGACCCGCGGCCACCACCTCGAACACCGCGCGCGCGGGCGCAGGCGGCTCCACGCCACAGTAGCCCACCCAGGTAATGTCGGCAAAGCAGTCAAGCGGCGTGTGCATCTCGCGCGCCCACAGGTCGATCAGCACCATGTCGCCGGGACCGATCGCCGCGTGGCTCTCTGCGCTCGGCGCATAGTGCGGGTCGGCGGCATGCGCATTGACGGCGACAATGGCGGGGTGATCGTAGTCCATCTCGTGGGCGACAAAGAAGTCAGTAATCACTTGTTGGACAGCGTATTCGGTCGTTGTCTCGCCCGCGGCCAGCTTGGCGCGCAGAAAGTCGAACGCGGCGTCCTTGGCCGCCATACACACGGCTGCCGCGCGACGGTGGCTGGCGATCTGCGCGTCGCTCAGCACCGCCTGGGTAAGTTGCACCAGGTCGGCGCTGGAGACGATCTGCGCGCCGGTGACGCGCTCGATGAGTTCTTTCGCGCCGGCATCCACCCAACTCACGTAGGGAATGGCGTTTTCCGGGCTGTATTCCATAGCAATGCGCTGCGCGGGGCCATGTGTTGTCTGCACGAGCGCGGCCAGCTTCTCTTCCAATTCGCGCCAGCCGGCGTAGCTTGCGGTTGCGCCGCCGATCTCCTGCTGCGCGCGGCGAAAGGTGCTGCTTTCGATGGCATGAATCAGCCAGCGCGGATCGCCCTCCGCGGGAAGCCAGAGAAACCAGCGCCGCGAGCCGCTGGACGCCAGTCCCGCAATATGCAGCGCCACCGGGTTCGACCCGCGGAAATCGTAAAGCAACCAGCCGTCGAGATGATAGGTTCTCAAATAAGCTTGAATATCGTGTAGGATCATGATAAAGAATTCTGCAATCGGGACTGATTTGGCGGCGACAGGATGCCGACGCGCTCAGCTCATTATCGCATGGCTGGCTGGCTACGTCCAACCTTCCACGCGCGCGGGGTCTACTTCACGGGTGGGGCAAACAACGTCCCCGGCGCTGTGCACGAACATTTTGGGCGTCCCGTCTGCTGCTGCACAGCGCCGGGGACGTAATGCGCGATGCGCTGGTGCGTGGCGTGATCGTAGCCATAAGCGTCAACGCTACCCCAAACGTCCACCGACCGCTTGCGTTAGAATCGAAGCTGCGTTTGCAGTCTGATGGGAAAAGGTGATAAACTATGGTTTGCTTCAAATAAGCAAACTTCCGGGGAGTAGCGCAGTCTGGCAGCGCACAGCGTTTGGGACGCTGGGGTCGGAGGTTCAAATCCTCTCTC
>JACSRH010000088.1 GCA_014879855.1 Caldilineaceae bacterium
CATGAAAATGCCTTTGCGCCTCTGCTTCTCCGCGCCTTTGCGTTAAGAAACTATTTTCAAGTCAGTTTCGCAGCATCGACCATGCCATGTTGCCAACCACAGCGTGCAGCCAGGGTGTCCCACTCCTGCGCGGTCAGCCCGGCCATGCCCGGCAGGATGCCCGGCTTCACCGTTCCATGATAATCACTGCCGCCAGTGACCAGCAGCCCATGGGCTGCAGCCACTTGGCGGAAGTGGGCCACCAGGGCCGCGACTGCATCGGCGCTTGCTCCGTAATGGCCTCGATTCAACGCATAAGGATAGCGCACCTCGATGCCGTCCAGCCCGGCCGCGGCCAGCCGCTGCACGACGCCGTCGATGTTGTGGATGCGCGAGTAGGCGCCAGGATGCGCCAGCACAGCAATGCCGCGGGCCGCGTGCGCCACTTCGATTGCTTCCTCGACGCGCAGGCTAAAGGTGCGCGCTACATAGGTCGAGTTAGGCGCATCAGATGCAAGAAATTGTGCAAACACATCGGATATCGAAGAAAAACGTTGTGGATTGCGCTCGTAAGCAACCTGAGCAATATGCACGCGCCCGGGCACGCCCTGGGCGCGCGCCAATACCTCGTCAACGGAGATAGCGATGCCATAACTCTGCAATCGCTCGATCTGGCGGATCTTTTGCTCGATGCGGCTGGCAATCACGCGTTCCAGGGTCGCTTGCAACGTTGTATCGTGATGGCGGATGCCTAGCGCCAGGATATTGATATCCAGCAAGTCGCGTGCTGGCTCGCTGCGCGTGCTGAATTCGAGCGCGGGGACAACCTGCACCCCGCAACGCTCACCTGCCGCGATGGCCGCGTCAAGACCCAGAACGCTGTCGTGATCGGTCAATGCGATGGCGCGCAGCCCGCGCTGCGCGCACAATTCGACCAGGGCCGCGGGTGTGTCGGCGCCATCGGAGGCCGTGCTGTGCAACTGGAGATCGACTGGATAGATCATGCGGCCTCCACGCGCCAGCGTCCTTCGCCATGGCTGCCCCATGCCATGATCTTTTGCGGTTTGACCTGGATCACATCGTCATAAGCCGCGTCGTCAGCAATATCCCAGGTGTATTTGGCGAGAAAAAGTGGACGCAGCGTCATGCGCATCGCTTCCGCTGGTGTGGCCCATCCTTCGATGATCAGTGCATTGCTCGTATCGGCCAACGCGAGGCTGACCGCGGGGTTGGCGCGGATGTTGGCAGCGCGCACCGAACCGCGTTGAGTCACAACGTAGATGCATCCTTCGTGCAGGACGTGCCAGATCGGCGCCAGGTGCGGACGGCCTTCAGGTCGCACACTGCTGAACCAACACGCGGCAGCCTGACCGAAACGGTCCAGTAGTGTATTAATTTGCGTCAATTGTTCGTTGTCTGAATCTTCAGAAGTTGGCATCGACATCCGTGGCTGGTACACTATAGGCGCTTTTCGTTGTTTGACAGCCGATAATCATACTATATCCCGACGGCGCGCCACAATTATCAGCCATTCTACACCTGTATTGTCGAGACAGCGCTACCCTTACGTCAAGAACTTGTCATATTTGCTGCGAAGGATTCCCGTGCAGATAGCGATTGTATTTCTTGGAGAACAGTTTTGGACGCAGTAACACCTGACATGCGTGCTGAAGCTGATCTTCTCCAGCGATTACAAGCTGGCGAGCAGGATGCCTGGGTGGAGTTTATCCGGAGTATGCAGCCGCGCCTGCTTGGCTATCTACGGAACAATGTGCCGACGCAGGAAGATGCGGAAGATGTATTGGGTGAGACGATGGTCGCGGCTGTGCGCTCTCTGAAAGATTTCGATGGAAAGGCAAGCCTCTCCACCTATATTTTCTCACTCGCTTATCGCAAAATCGCTGACTTCTGGCGCAAACGACAAGATACAGTTGCTCTAGTCGAGCAGCACCGGTCACCACTTAGGGTCAACAGCAAGGCGCTTGAATTTATCGAGTTGCTGGATCAATTGCCAGAATTGTCCAAGCAAGTGCTGATGCTGAAATATCAAGTGGGATTGAGCGTTGGTGAAATTGCGCAAGTTCTTGATCGTTCCTACAAAGGAACAGAGTCGCTGTTGAGCAGGGCGCGGCAGCAACTTCGGGACATAATAGATGATACGGGTTTTGAGTATGAGTGATCTGCGAGGCTTGCTGGATGAGCACGACGACGCAGACATCCAGAAGCTGTTCGACACTTTCTATGAAACAGACAAGGCGTTGGCTGATTTCGACGAGCGGCTGACGCAACTTGTCTTGAATGAAGTGCGAAGCGTGTTTGCCGACGAACCCGTAGCTGCTGAGGCAGTGGTCGTCAAGCGTGCGCCATCCAGACCTCTTCCTGCCCAGCATCCTGGCCCTGTCGAGCGTATTCGCCATTGGTTGAGAAATTTACAACCCAGACAATCCCTGGCGCTTGCCGGCGCCACTGCGCTGGTGGTCATCCTCATCTTCTTCGGCTTCTCACGCATCGCCCCCCGTCCTTTGCTGGCAACGGCCACCGTGACGGGCGGGGAAGTAACCATCCTGCAACAACGCACCAATACATATCGCACCTACTATGACGGTGATCTGTTCAAACTGGCTGAGGGCGACCAGGTTCTCACGGCAGGCGGCACGACGGCAGTAGAGCTATTCCCCTCGCAGCTAGTCGTGATCGATCCGGACAGCCATGTTGTGATCGCTGAACTACAGGCTATGCTGGATACGACGCAAGTTGAATTGCTTGTCGTGCGCGGGCGGGTCAATAACTTGATCGACGAGCCATTGCAAGAGAACGACCGCTATGTTGTCACGTCATCCGTGGTCGAGGCGTCAGTGACTGGTACAGAATTTTCCTTTGAGACCCTCTCTGCAACTGAAGTGGTGGTCCAGACCACGCGGGGGGAGGTTGAGGTGACCAGGGAAGATCAGAGCGTGATTGTCGCCAAAGGGGAGCAGGTGGCGACGCTCACAGATGCACCTCTCATCGTCGAGCCCAGCCGTGAACGCATGAATCTCCCTACTTTGCTGGTTATTGCGCCAGGGAGGCCGGGCATCCCCGTTTTTGCCGAGCCGGATGAGCAGGCGCGGCTGATCGGGTTCGCCCCCGATAGTGTGTTGTTAAACATATTAGGAGCAGATGACAGCGGGTCGTGGTATCAGGTCTGTTGCGTAGAGCAGCAGGCAGGTTGGCTCAAGGCGGATGCCATCCCGGATACAGTGGTTGAACCGGCGGCTGCCACTGACCACACCACGCTGGATGAAAAGCGCACGCAGGACAATGCCGTCGCGGTGGCGGACGCTGAAGCCTCCCCAGCGCGGACGAGTACAGCCACAGAGACGCCCATACCCACGGCAACGCCAAGCGAGACGCCTGTCGCAACGCCCACCGCGTCGCCGACTGCTTCGCCGACTGCTTCGCCGACTGCTTCGGCAACCGCCAGCGCGACGCGGACTGCAACGCCGACCATCTCGCCAACCCCCAGCCCTATCACGACGCCGGTGGCAAGCCCGCTTGCGACCTTTACGCAGACGCCTTCGCCGACCGCGACCGCCACACCGACGCCAGTGATCGCTTCACCGATGCCAAGTCCGACGGACGATGATGAGAAGAAGAAGCCAACCCCTGCGCCACCGGCGCCGCTGCCGCCGACCCTGACGCCAATTAATACGCCGCTGCCCACACCGACGCCGGTCGTCCCCACTGCAACGCCTCTGCCTACTTCTACACCACTGCCGCCACAGATCGTGACGCCTACGCCTACGTCGGATGTTTCCGGACAAGCAACACCTACCGAGCCGCCGCTGCAGGACAAGCCGCCGCTGATCACCATCCCAACAGCGACTGACCCGCCGCCGCCGCCGCCGACTGACCCGCCGCTGCCGCCGACTGAGCCGCCGCCGCCGACTGAGCCGCCGGTCCCGACGACGCCGCCGACCGACACGCCGGAGCCCACGCTGCCGCCGCCGACTGATACACCGGCGTCACCGTTGCCGCCTGATACACCGGTCCCGACGCCACCATCGCCGCCGCCGCCGCCATCACCGCAGCCGGCTGGTGAGCCAGTGCAACCTGGGCCGGCGCCACCGCTTCCCCGGCTGGAAGAAACGCAATAATCGAATCCATCTCACAGCAACGGGCGACCACTGGGTCGCCCGCCTCGTTTGACAAGGTATGCAGCCAGTGAGGGTCGTTTTACAGGAACTTTGCGAATCTCTGGCACAATAGGGATTGGCGATTGGATAGGCAATCTTGGAATAATATCGTCGCATCGAAGATACAAAAGGGGACACATGACCAAATACATTTTTGTGACTGGCGGCGTTGTTTCCGGTTTGGGCAAAGGCGTGACCGTTGCTTCACTGGGCACGATTTTGAAAGCGCGCGGGGTGCGCGTGGCAACCATGAAGCTGGATCCTTATTTGAACGTCGATCCGGGCACAATGTCGCCTTATCAACACGGTGAAGTGTTTGTCACCGAAGACGGCGCGGAGACCGATCTGGATCTCGGTCATTACGAGCGCTTTGTCGATGTCAATCTTTCTAAGCTGAGCAACATCACCAGTGGTCAGATCTACACTTCGGTGTTAAGTCAGGAGCGTCGCGGTGATTATCTGGGCGGCACGATCCAGGTGATTCCGCATGTCACCAACGAAATCAAACGACGCGTCGGGCTAGCGGCGCGCGTGGCGCAGGCGGAGGTGTTGATCGTCGAGATCGGCGGCACAGTGGGCGACATCGAAGGGCTGCCTTTCCTTGAAGCGATTCGACAGATGCGCAAAGATGTAGGCCGCGCCAACACGATGTACGTCCATGTCACCTGGCTGCCCTATCTGGCCGCCAGCAAGGAGCTGAAGACCAAGCCCACCCAACATAGCGTGCGTGAGTTGCGCGGCATTGGCATTTCGCCCGACGTGGTCGTGCTGCGCAGCGATTATCCTGTCGAAGACGATGTGATCGCCAAAACCGCCCTCTTCTGCGATGTCGATCGGGAAGCTGTCGTGCCGTTGCTGACTTCTGAAACGATTTACGCGGTGCCGTTAAGCCTGGAGGAGTCCGGGTTGGGATCATGGACGATGCAGCGGCTCAATCTCGTCGAACAGCAGTCTGCAGAGACGGGGCTGGTGGCGTGGCGGCATTTCGTCGATGACCTGCTACGCAAGAAGCCGCGGCTGCGCATTGCCCTGGCCGGAAAGTATGTCGAATTGGAAGACTCCTACCTCAGCGTCAAAGAGGCGTTGATTCACGCGGGTCTGGCAGTAGGGTGGGATATCGAGATGGACTGGGTCAACTCGGAGGATCTGGAGAAAGGGCGCGAGGTCGAGCGCCTGCTTAGCGCTGATGGCGTCATCGTGCCAGGTGGCTTTGGCTATCGCGGCATCGAGGGCAAGATCAGCGCGGCGCGCATTGCGCGTGAAAACAAGTTGCCCTACTTGGGGCTTTGTCTGGGCATGCAAGTCATGTGCATTGAATTTGCACGCAATATTTTCCATAGCGACGAGCCCAACAGCACTGAGTTCGACCTCAGCACCGAATATCCGATCATCGACCTGATGCCAGACCAGCGCGACATTGCCGACATGGGGGGGACGATGCGGCTTGGCGTCTATGATTGCCAACTCGTAGCCGGCACGCGCGCTTTTGATGCTTATGCAAATGTCGGGGATGGCCCCATCGTGCAGGAACGCCATCGCCACCGCTTCGAGTTCAACAACGCTTACCGCACGGATCTGGAGTCAAATGGCATGGTCTTTAGTGGGGTGTCTCCGGACGGCCGCCTCGTGGAGATCGCGGAGCTGCGCGATCATCCCTTCATGATGGGCAGCCAGTTTCATCCGGAGTTCAAGAGCCGGCCCAACAAGCCGCATCCGCTCTTTCTGGCCTTTGTCCAGGCGGCAGCCGCGCGGCGCGCTGAGCGCCAGGACTGAGGCGGCGAGTCCGCGGAAAATTTCATGGGCGCGATCGCAAAATGAAGCTGACAATGCTGAGAATTTCACATCGGCTTGACAATCTGCCGTTCAGCGTTCATGCTATTGGCATACACACAGGATGGCTGCCCCTCGCCCTCTTTCACCATTTGTTGCCTTTCATGGATTTCCTTACGATCTTTTCTGCAACCGAATCGGAGGTATTGCTATGCTAAACGAGTATGACGTGCGCCAGGCTGTAGAATTTGAAAGTCATGATAGCCCTGTGCTCAGCGTCTATTTGAACGTTGATCCCCATCGCCGGACTGTTGACAAATATAAACTGGCGCTGCGCAACCTGTTGGACAAAGCAGAAAACGTTGATCCTGAAGATGTGCGGCGGGTGCAGAACTACATCGAAATGGGCTACAACCGCACCGGACGCGGCGTCGCTCTGTTTAGCTGTGCGGCAAAGGACTTCTGGTGGGCGCAAAGTTTTGCCGTGCCGGTCGAAGATTTTGTTTTTGTGAGCTTTCGCCCCTACGTGCGCCAACTGGCGCGGCTGCTTGACACGTACGAGCGTTGCGGCGTGGTGCACGTCGATCAGGAGGGCGCCCGTCTCTTTTTGTTCAACATGGGGGTGCTCGAAGCGGCTGATGGCTATCTCGGTGAGGAAGTCAAACTCCACCGGTCGGGCGGTTGGGCCAACCCGCGCTATCAACGTCATGAAGCAAAACAGGCGCGCCAGAACCTGCAGGAAGCCGCAGAAATCGCCGAGGAATTCTACCGTGAGACAGCGACGCGACGGCTGATCCTCGCGGGCACCGAGAAAAATGTCGCCCACTTCAAAGACCTGCTCAGCCACCGCCTGCGCACGATGGTGATCGGCCACTTCAATGCCGATGCGAACGCCAGTAAGTCTGACATCCGTGACAAAGCATTGGAGATGGCAGCCAAGGCGGAAGAAAAAGAATCCCAGGCGCTGGCCGACCGTGTACTCTCCATTGCTCAGCAGGGCGGCAATGCTGTGTTGGGGGTGGTGGACACCCTGACCGCGGTGCAGCATGGCCGCGCTCAACACGTGGTGGCGCTGGCCGATTACAGTCAACGCGCGTTTCGCTTCGTCGACAGTGGGCTTGTTGTGCTCGAATTGAACGAAGAAGGGGACCTGGCAAGCGGACGCATCCAGGATCTGCCCGACGCGGCCGAAAGCGCTTTGCGGCGCGCCCTGGCGCAGTCTATCAGCGTCACTCTCGTCGAACAGCACGCTGGCCTTGCGCAAGCCGGCAGTATCGGCGCGTTGACGCGCTGGTAAAGGCGCCCCACGCATCGAGTTTCTGCCAGAAACCCGATGCATGGGGCGAATTCAGTGTATCAGCAGGCAATGAACTCCGCACCCGATGGTCGCTCTCCATCAGTTGGTGCGGAGTTTTTGATTGGCGCTGGTGATATACATTTCTTGGTTGAAATGCGCCTTTTTTTAAGAGTAAAGTAAATGTCATTATTTTGACGTATCAGCGCTTATCCGTTAACCCCATGAATCTACAAGGCGGCGCGTGGTGTAATCACTAGCGGGAGGAATCCAACACAATGTCATTGGCAAAATATGGGCGCCGCATGAACCGTACAGGATGTCTGTTCCACCAGGCAACGACCATTCTCCGGGGAGAGTGTAGATGCTTCATGATCTTCTTTGTGCTGCTGGTGATACAAGGTTGTACGCCTGCTTCTATTGATGCGCCTGATGGCGCGCCTGCTACACTCGATCCGATCGTTTTGTACAACTGGGAAGACGACATGCCCCAGAGCGTCCTGGCGGCATTTACCCAGGAAACCGGTATAGAAGTGGTCTACAGGACTTACGAATCAACTGAGGAGGCAGTCGCCAACCTGCGCGCCGGCGCAGTCTATGACGTGGTCGTCATGGAAAATCGTCACATCCCGACGCTGATTTCCGCCAATCTTCTGGCCAGGCTTGATCATCACAACCTTCCCAATTTCAAGAATGTCTCGTTAAACTTCCGCGGACTCACCTACGATCCGGACAATGCTTACAGCGTGCCGTATAGCTGGGGCACCACCGGAATCGTGGTGCGCTCGGATCGGTTGACGGAACCGGTCATGCGCTGGGCGGATCTGTGGGAGGCGCGCTATGCGGGTCATGTCGCGCTGTACCGCGGCCAGCCGCGTGAAACGATTGGCCTGACGTTAAAATCGCTTGGCTTTTCCGCCAACACCGAAGATCCCGCGCACCTGCAGGCGGTGCTGACCAGGCTGCTCGAATTGCCCTTGCCCGTCCACTTTGCCGAAGATTACGACCCATTTACTGTATCCACTTCGATGATCGACGGGCCGGTCAGCGTGGGCATGGGATATACATCCGATATGCTAGAGGGCAGAGCGGCAGGCGCGCCGTTCGACTATGTGCTGCCGGAAGAGGGCGGGTTGTTGTGGGGAGACAATTTCGTGATCCCTGCCAGCAGCACTCAGCGCCGGCAGGCAGAGCAATTTATTGATTTTTTGCTGCGTCCGGAAATCGCGGCGATGATCACCAATCAGAATTATTACGCAATGGCCAATGATGCCGCGCTGCGCTTCATGAAGCCGGAAATTATCCAGAATCCGTATATCTACCCACCGCAAGAGCAGATGAACGACGTCGAAATTGTCCTGCCCCTCAGCGAAACAGGCGAACAGATGTACGAACAGGTCTGGAACCAATTTCTCGAAGCGAACACAGCAGCAGGCAGCCGCTGAATATCATCCAATGCGGGTGCAACATCTATGAGTTGGTTACCGATTAGCAGCAACCCAAGCATCCGGCGCCGGCTGATGGCATGGCTGGGGCTCACGACATTTCTCATGTTACTGATCACAGCGGGGAGTGTCGGTTATCTTGTTCATCGTTATGAGCAAGAACTGTGGCGCTCGCGGCTTGTCGAGGAAGTGGGCAATTCTGCTGCCTCGGTGGAAGAGATCTTACTGCGCACCGAGCGAACACTTGCCGTGATCGGCGAAGCCATTGCGGATGCACCGGGCGAACAAGGGTTGCCAAAGGCGCTGCTTGCCACCGAACCCACGCTGGTTGAAGTGGTTCAACTGGACGAACAAGGCAACGTTCTGGCGGCTGCCTATCGAGACCAGCCGGTGCTCTCTTCGCTCTTCACGCTGTCACAGTCCGAATGGTTTCACAGGGCGCTTGCCGGCGACCATTATCAAAGTCGGGTGCAGTACACCTTTGAGGATGATCCTTACATTATCCTGGCGCTGCCCGGCGAGCCGAGTGGTGTGGTGGCGGGTCGCGTCTATTTGGATGTCCTGCAAAATGCGGTGTCGAATCTGGATTTGGGCAGAACTGGCCGCGTCTATATTACCGACGCCGATGGAGAGGTGATCGCCCATGCCGACCACAGCGTCATCGGCCAGCAGGTGGAGTACATGACCCAGCAGGCAAGCGACGATCAGCGCACTGGCATCTGGTCGGGCGAATACCAGAATTACCTGGATGAGGAAGTGCTGGGCGCTTTTTCCGCGTTGGGGGGGTCGGGCTGGTATGTGATCGCCGAAATTACCCAGCATGAAGCCTACACGCCCAGCCGCAATGCCACCCTGCTGATTGTCGTCCTCATGCTTGCGCTGGCTATAGTGATGTTGAAGAGCAACGCCGCTTTCCTCAAGCATTCTGTCTTTGAGCCGCTGACTCATTTGGCCGAAGGCGCGCTGCGTCTCGGCCAGGGCGATCTGGCGCACCGTATTCCTGACCATCGCAACGATGAAATCGGCCAGATCACAAACGCATTCAATGAGATGGCGGCTGATCTTGAGCGCCAAAACCACGCGGTTGTACAGAAAAATCTGGCGCTTACCAAGGAGATTGACAGCCATCGCCAGACGCAGGAGGAATTGAGAATCCTCAATAGTTCGCTGGAAGAGCGTATCGCCGAGCGCACGCGGGAGCTCGAACTGCTGGCAACAGACTTGACGCGCTCCAATAAGGAGTTGCAGGAGTTTGCCTATGTCGCGTCTCACGATCTGCAAGAACCGCTGCGCAAGGTGCGCGCGTTTGGAGATCGGCTCGCGGCGCGCAGCCGCGCCCAGCTGGATGAGGTCAGTAGAGATTATTTAACCCGCATGGAAAACGCGGCCGAGCGGATGCAGGCGCTGATCGACGCTCTGCTCACTTACTCGCGCGTCACGACCCAAGCTCAACCCCTGTCCGCGGTCAACCTGCATCAGGTCGCCAGCGAGGTTGTCTCCGATCTGGAAATTCAAATAGAGCGGCTGCACGGCGAGGCTCGAATCGGTGCACTCGACACGATCTGCGCCGATCCTCTTCAAATGCGCCAGTTGCTCCAGAACCTGATCGGGAATGCGCTGAAATTCCATCAGGAGGATGTGGCGCCGATTGTGCATCTGACCGGGAGATGGCTGGCGCCCGGCGATCCACACCGGGCGCTCCACCCTGCCTGCAATGACGACGTCCCTGTCTATGAGCTGTGTGTGACAGACAACGGCATCGGAATCGACGCGCAATATACTGAGCGTATCTTTCAGGTTTTTCAGCGACTCCATGGCCGCAACCAATATGAAGGAACAGGCGTCGGGCTGGCAATCTGCCGCAAAATTGTCGAGCGACATAATGGCATCATTACAGTGCAGAGCACCCCTGGCCTGGGGTCGCAATTCGTGATTTTATTGCCAATGATGATTGGGAACATGCAGTCAACCTGGAAGGGAAACGAATCCGATGACGCAGACCACTTTGCCGGTTACAATTCTGATCGCTGACGACGATCCGGACGATCAAATGTTGACGCGCGATGCGCTGCTGGAAAACCGCTTGTACAATGATCTGCACTTTGTCAGTGACGGTCAGGAGCTCATGGATTATCTGGGGCATCGGGGCGTCTACGCCGCGCTGGAAACCTCCCCACGACCTGACCTGATCCTGCTTGATCTCAACATGCCGCGCAAGGATGGGCGCGAGGCATTGCGCGAGATCAAAGAGAATGCAGAGTTGCGCACGATCCCGATCGTGATCTTGACGACCTCGAAGGCGGAGGAAGATATCCTGCGCACCTACAATCTTGGCGTCAACTCGTTCATCGTAAAACCAGTCACTTTCCAGGCTTTGGTGGACATTATCCGCGTCGTCACCGAATACTGGTTTACAATTGTGCGCCTGCCGCCCCATTACGCCACGCGGCGGCAACCTTCAGACGATCGTATCGTTCGGGACGGAAGGGCCGTGCCCACAGGAGTTTTCTATGACCCCGACTAGAGTGCTGATCATCGATGACGACGAAGATGATTATGTGCTGACCGTTAGCCTGCTGCGCGAGATCGGCGTTGACCGTTATGCTGCCAAGTGGGTGTCATCCTACACCGGAGCGCTGGATGAAATCCGCCGGGGCGATCACGACATTTGCCTTGTCGACTATCGTCTTGGCATGCGGAATGGCTTGGACCTGCTGCACGATGCTGTTCAAATGGGCGCTACTATCCCCCTGATTCTGCTGACGGGGCAGGGCGCTCATGAAGTTGACCTGAAGGCAATGGAGGCCGGCGCGGCCGATTATCTGACCAAGCACCGGCTTGATGCACAGACCCTGGAGCGCTCCATCCGCTACGCGCTCGAGCGAGCAAGAACATTGCAAGAATTGCGCCGGCTGACCGCCGCGGCCGAACAGGCCAATCAAACAAAATCGCGTTTCCTGGCTAATATGAGCCATGAAATTCGCACGCCGCTCAATGCCATTGTTGGCGCTGCCGATCTGCTGGGCGCTGCCTGGCTGAGCGAAGACCAAGCCGAGTACATCGACATAATTCGTAGCAGTAGCCATCTGTTGCTGACGCTGATCAATGACATCCTTGACTTCTCGAAAATCGAAGCGAATCGGCTTGAACTGGAATCCGCGCCGATTGACCTGAGGATGATAGTTGCCGACATCCGGCGGATTTTCCAGCCGATGGCATCCAGCAAGCGGCTCGATCTCGTGGCCAACATCGCCCCTGATGTCTCCCCCGTCATCCAGGGCGACCCTGTCCGGCTGCGCCAGGTCTTGGTCAACCTGGTCAATAACGCCCTGAAATTCACCGAGCAGGGCGCGGTGTCCCTTTCGATTGAAACCGTGAGCCAGGCAGCCACGGTTGACCCCGGCAAACAGGTGCTACGCTTTGCGGTGCGCGATACGGGCATCGGCATTGCTCCGGAGCAACAAGCGAACTTATTCAAGTCGTTTTCTCAGCTCGACTCCTCGACCACGCGCCGCTATGGCGGAACAGGCCTGGGTCTGGCCATCTCAAGAAGTTTGGTTCAACTCTTCGGTGGCGAGCTTGGGCTGGACAGCCATCCTGGGCAGGGGTCAACGTTTTATTTCACACTTCCTTGCCAGACGCCGCAAGACCTTTCGTCCGATCATTTGCTTCAATCGCTGGCCGCACCCACATCGCATGGAGTGGCTTCCGCGCTAGCCGGCTTTGACGAAACCCTGGCGTTGCGCTGTCCTCTCAAAATCCTGCTCGCGGAGGACAACATGGTCAGCCAGAAGGTTGCCCTGCGCATTCTTGCCAAATTCGGCTATCAAGTCGACGCTGTGACGGATGGTGTGCAGGTGATGCAACACATCAGCCAGCAAACATACGACCTGATCTTGATGGATATTGCCATGCCAGAGATGGATGGTCTTGAAGCGGCGCAGCGCATCCGGCAGATGCAGACGCTGTGTTGGCCACCTACCATCATTGCCATGACCGCCTCTGCCACAGTGGAGGATCGGAGGCGCAGCTTAGAGGCAGGGATGGATGACTATATCAGCAAACCCGTTGCCGCGCAGGAGCTGCGCTGCAAACTGGAGGAGACGCATCGTCGCAGAAGTGCATTATAGTCACGCCCTGGCCTAGAGATGCAGAGAGTGCAAATGGATTTCATGGCTCGCCAGCGCGTGGGGGCGGGTTTTTGATTGCTGGTGTTGTTGGATAAGATGATCGGATTATAAAAAATCCTGTCAGAAAGGCCGGCCATCGATGCGCACAATCTTGGTCACGCGTCTCATCTACATGCTTGGATGTGTATTGCTGGCAGCCTGCACCCAGGCCGCGCCGACGCCAGCCCCGCCACAACTTGCGCCGGTGCTGATGCTGTATAACTGGGCCGAATATATGCCCCAGTCCGTGTTGGATGCCTTCACTGAAGAATATGGCGTCGAAGTCAACTATATCAGCTATAAAGACCCCGAAGAGGCGATGCAGAATATCCGGGACGGCGTGGTCTATGATGTGGTCATTTTGCCGCCGGAAACGATCGCGTCGTTGATTGCAGAGGATCGTCTGGCCGCAATCAACTACGGAAATGTCCCCAACTTCAGAAATGTTTCCATCAACTTCCGCGACCTTATCTACGATCCGGGCAATCGATATTCGATTCCATTCCATTGGGGGGCGACTGGCCTGCTTGTGCGCACGGATCTGGTTGAGACGCCCGTTACAAAGTGGGCCGACCTGTGGGATGCACGCTATGCCGGCAAGATCGCACTGTGGCCCATCTCCCGCGACCTCATTCCAATTTCACTGAAGTCGCTCGGCTATAGCGCCAACTCCGTCAACCCTGAGGAGCTGAACGCAGCCGTTCAGCACTTGGTGCAACTAAAGCCACACGCCCTGTGGTGGGACAATAAAGAGGCAAGCATTGTGCCGGCGCTTGTTGACGGTCAAGCAGTGATCGCCTTTGGCTGGGCCTACGATGCCTTGCTTGCCCGCGAGGAGTCTGCGGCAATCAGTTACATTCTGCCTGAGGAAGGAACTTTTTTGTGGAGTGACAATTTTGTCATTCCTGCCAATAGCCAGCACAAGGCCACCGCCGAACTCTTCTTGAACTTTGTGTTACGCGCCGACATCAGCGCGCAAATCATCAATGAGAGCTATTACCCGGTGGCAAACGATGCCGCCGAACCTCTGGTGAATCCTGAATTGCTCGCGGATCCAATCGTCTATCTGCCTGAAGAATCTTTGCGCAAAGCAGAGGTTATTGTCCCGCTTGGCGCGGATGGCGAAAACCTGTACGCGGAGCTGTGGCAACAATTTTTGGCTTCAACCGGCCGGTAACGCAGACATCTTTTAACAACCCATAAAGAGGGCTGCTAAAGTCAATGCAGCGCAAACCCACCAAGCTCTGTTAGAAGAATGTTTGTTCGGAATCCTGGTTACGTTGGGAGGCGTTCGATCAGGGTACAACTAGGGTGTGTACAAACCTACCAGGAGAAACTAATCATAATGATGCGATTTGATCGATTTACCGAAAAAGCGCAAGAAGCCGCTATGCGCGCTTACGAGATTTTGCAACAATATAAACACACGCAGGTGGACACCGAGCATGTCTTCCTGGCGCTGCTTCAACAGAGTGGCGGCGCAGTGCCGCAGATCATGCAGTCACTCCAGGCGCCGGTGCAGGAAATGGCGCAAAAGCTTGTTGATGTGCTCGAAAATATGCCGCGCGCCAGCAGCAATCCGTATGGCAGCACCGCGACCGCGCAGGTTTTTATTACCCCGCGCCTGAAGCGCATCATGGACATCGCCTATGAAGAGGCGATGCGCATGAAGGACGAATACATCAGCACGGAACATATGCTGCTCGCGGTTGCCAGCGAACGCAACACGCCGAGCGCCAATATTTTGCGCGAAGCCACCATCACCAAAGAGCGGATCGCAGATGCCATCACACAGATCCGCAACGGCCAACGCGTCACCGAGCCAAACGCCGAAAGTAAGTTCCGCGTCCTGGAAAAGTATGGGCGCGACCTGACGCGCGCGGCCACCGAAGACAAACTCGATCCAGTGGTCGGACGCGAGTCAGAAGTGCTGCGCGTGATCCAGGTGTTGTCGCGGCGCACCAAGAACAATCCGGTGTTGATCGGCGAGGCGGGTGTGGGCAAGACCGCCATTGTCGAGGGGCTGGCGCAGAAGATCATCACCAAAGATGTGCCCGACAACCTGTTTGGCAAGCGTGTGATCTCGCTGGATCTGGGCGCGCTGGTGGCTGGCACCCGCTTCCGCGGCGAGTTCGAGGAGCGCCTGAAAGCCTGCATCGAGGAGATTCAGCGCAGCGATGGCGAGATCGTGCTCTTCATCGACGAGTTGCACACGATGGTCGGCGCGGGTAATGCCGCCGGCGCGATGGACGCCAGCAATATGCTCAAGCCAGCGTTGGCGCGTGGCGAGTTACAGTGCATCGGCGCCACCACGCTGGACGAGTATCGCGAACACATCGAGCGCGATTCCGCGCTGGAGCGCCGTTTTGCTCCCGTCTATGTCGATGAGCCAAACGTCGAAGACAGCATCGAGATTCTGCGCGGTCTGCGCGGGCGCTACGAAGATCATCACAAGATTCGCTATGAAGACGACGCGCTGGTGCAAGCCGTCAAGCTCAGCCATCGCTATGTGACTGATCGTCGCCTGCCCGACAAGGCCATCGATCTGATGGACGAAGCCGCGGCCAAGCTGCGCGTCGCGATGTTCTCGATGCCGGCGCGCCTCAAGGAGATGAAGGTCGAGCTGGACGAACTGCAGACGCAGGAAGAGAAAGCTTGGGAAACACGCGATTATGAGAACGCCGCGCGCTATAAGGCCGATCGCGTCCGCCTCGAAGAGGATTATAACGAACTGGTGACCGGCTGGCGCGTTGAAGCCGATCTCGACGAAATCGTCGATGCGCGTGACATCGCCATCGTTGTCAGCGCGTGGACAGGCATCCCGGTGAGCAATATGTTGCAGACCGAAACCGAGAAGCTGCTCAACATGGAAGATGTGTTGCGCCAGCGCATCGTGGGTCAGGATCAGGCCGTGGAAGCCGTG
The DNA here is from genome assembly GCA_014879855.1 of Caldilineaceae bacterium. Classification (GTDB taxonomy): domain Bacteria; phylum Chloroflexota; class Anaerolineae; order Caldilineales; family Caldilineaceae; genus Caldilinea. Next base: position 15,756 of record JACSRH010000088.1, read on the forward strand.
AGCGATGCCATCCGCCGCGCACGCAGTGGTTTGAAGGACCCGCGGCGGCCGATCGGCACGTTCCTTTTCCTGGGGCCAACCGGCGTCGGCAAAACTGAACTTGCCAAGGCGCTTGCTGGCTTCCTCTTTGACGACGACGACGCGTTGCTGCGCATCGACATGAGCGAATATCGGGAGCCACACACTGTCAGCCGTCTCTTTGGGGCGCCGCCTGGCTATGTGGGGTATGATCAGGGCGGCCAGCTCACCGAGCAGGTGCGCCGCCGTCCCTACCGCGTGGTGCTTTTCGACGAGGTTGAAAAAGCGCATCCAGATGTCTGGAACTCGCTGCTGCAGATTATGGACGACGGACGGCTGACCGACGGCCAGGGGCGGCAGGTGGATTTCCGCAACACAGTGGTGATCATGACCAGCAATGTCGGCGCCGAGGTCGTGAAGCGTGGCCCGCTCGGCTTTGCAACGCCCACCTTCGACGAGTCGAAGTACAGCCAGGGCGAATATGCCAATCAACTCAAGCGTCTGTTCCGTCCCGAGTTTCTCAACCGGATCGACGAGATCATTGTCTTTGAGACGCTGACGCAGGAGCAGATTCGCCGTATCGTCCACATGCTGATGCACGACATTGGCGCGCGTATGGATGAACTTGGCTTCACGGTGGAGATGACTGACGCTGCCGCCGATCATATCGCCGCGGTCGGCTACGATCCCAGCTACGGCGCGCGGCCGCTGCGCCGTCTGCTGCAACGCCAGGTGGAAAACGAGTTGAGCAAACGGTTGTTGAAGGGCGATTACAAAACCGGCGACCATGTTGTGGTCGACTATGACGCCGAAGCGACCCACGACAGCAAGCTGGTCTTCCGCTTGGTCGAACAGGCGCCGATTGCGGTGGATCTGCCGCTTGACGCCGAGCACGTATAACACCGGCAAAGCAACTCTAATCAAGACGCACAGACGCCACCGGAAGCACCCAGCTTCTGGTGGCGTCTGTATGTCTTTGTAGCTTCAATCGGTTATTCGCTGCCGTCTCACCACAGGCAAATAGAGCCGCTCCGCAAGGTCGCCCTCGATCTCCAGGCTGAACCGCATGGCGCTGAACGAGACATGCTTCGGCCCATCTTCGACCGCCGCATCCAGATAGACGAAGCCGCTCTCACCTGCCGCAAAGCGATAGCTGCCGAGACGCAGCCAGTCATCGTCGAACGGTAGTTGATCCTGCTCAGTGGTCGAGACGCCCCCCTGATGATAGATTGTATAGCGCGCCCGGCTGGTGTCTGGCCCCAGGCGCTGGCCGCGACAGGGCCAGTCGATGTCGCCATGGCTGGCAATCAACGCCTCCACGTGATACGTGCCGGTGATCGGCAGGGTCGGACGCCAGATGCCGTGGGTGAGCGGTGGAATTGTGCCACCCAGAGACTGGCTAAAAGCCAGATAAGCCGGCTCCCCACGGATGTTAGTAAAGCGATGCCACCCATTGGCGCACGCTTGCATTGGGTTGAAGACTGGCGAAACTTCGGGCGACTCCACCACGACCGTCACCCGTGGCTTCACCGTGCTGCTTAGATCCGCCACGATGCCGTCCAGGGCGTTGCTGTCGATCTCCAGCGTAACGCCGCCCCAGGTCTCGTCGTGGCCGCCTGTATACTGGCGGATACGCTGCTGTCGCTGCCACAATGTCGATGGCAGACACGTGGACGGAAGGTTCCAAACCGTCATGGCCGGGTCGAACTGCTGACGCGTCCACGCCGCAAACCAGATCGTATCAGGCGCCGGCGTCAGCTCAGCGTAGCGGGACATGGGCGGGTTGCAGGCCAGGGCGTAGAGACCTGCATAGCTGCCACTTGTTTGAAGCTGCTGAGTCCAGCCAGCCACAAACGCGCGCGATGCCTCGACGCACGCCGCGTCCTCACCATCATACGCTTCCAGATCGTAGTAAATAACCGTGCCCGCGCCCGTTTCGTCCGCCAGACCCAGTTGCCGCGCCATTTGCAGCGCGCGCGTAGCCTCACCGCGCCCCTGGGCAAATGCCGTCACCGCATCAAAGTCGAATTTCTGACGATAGCCGGTGCAGGGCGCCTGCGGCCCTACCCAGGTTGGGATGAAAGTCCAGCCCTGCGCCGCCAATGTTGCCAGCCTCTGAGCGTCCAGCAACACGTTGTCGCACGCACGCAGCGCGCCGCCGATGTAGAGATTCACCGCGCGATACGGGCCTGCCTGAAGCCAGCGGCGCAAATCTTCCTCACTTGCCAACTCGCATTTATCAAAACCGGGGCCAGCCAGCCGCGCCGTGCGGCCATCAGACGCTGCACTGGCGCCCACCGCGTCCCGCGAGATCGTGGTCGCCGGCGCTGGCAAGGCGACGCTGCCGGCAAGTTGCGTCCGCCAACTTCGCCCGCCGTCATCGGTGTACAGCAGGCGCGCGCCGCGGGCGTCCATTGCCCAGCCAGCTTCCGCACTTGCCAGCGCCAATGACGACAACGACAACGACGACAGCAGCGCCGATTCTTCGCCAGCCCCAGGTGGAGCGATGCCAGCAGGGGTGACAACAGGGTTGGCGAAAAAGGGGGCGGCTACAGCTGGCTGCTGCAGTGGCTGGCCCGTGCTTGCCATCAGCCACGCAGCAGCATCCAACCGCGCCAGCGGCTGGTTATCCGACAACGCCGCGGCTATATTGCCGGCCGCTTCCCAATGTACGCCGCGGTCGTGAGTGGCGTACCAGCGCACGCGTTGTCCGGCTGATGTTGACGTGGTCACCACCACCACGCCGTGTTGCCCGTCCACTGTGAAATGGGGAAGGTAGTGACGACGTTGCCCTCGACCTGCCGTCTCCTCCTCAGGCAGCGTTTCGGTTGTCCAGGTGACGCCGCCGTCATCGGTGCGAAACCACGTATCTCCGTTCGGCCCTCCTGCGCTCCAGCCACTGGTTTCGGAGATAAAAAAGACCGGTGCGCCACCTGGCAGGCTGAGTTGCTGCCAGCTTGCCCCACCATCCTGCGTGCCAAACAATGTCCCTTGATTGAAGTTGCTGCTCGTCTTCTGACGCACGACGAGCCATCCGGCGTCGCGATCCAGCCAGTGCATGGCGAGCTCGCCGGCCTGGCCTGCCGGGTCGCGCGCGGCAAAGAGTTGATGCTCGTGGCGCTGCCAAGTGCGGCCGCCATCGGTCGTCGCGGCAACTACGACAACGCCCGGCGTCTCTGGCGCCATTTCGGCCAGCCAGCCCGCGTCCCTGTCGATAAAAGCCACTGTCGCAGGATCGTGGAGGCGAGCGCGGGGCGGCGTCACCTCTCGCCACGTTGCGCCGCCGTCTTCGGTGAGAAGCAGCGCCTGACTGCTCAACACCCAAGCATGTCTGGCATCAAGCGTGCCAAAACTGCGCACCGCACCCTCGACCGTTGCAACACCCTGAACCAATGAGGCAGGGAGCGCCCATCCTTGCGCTGTTGGCGCCAGCGCTGCCAGCCCGAGCACAGCCAGGAACGCAAGCGCCCATCTGGTTTGTCGCATTTTTTCGCCTGTCCCTCGCTTACGTGCGTACTTTTCAACGGTTTTTGTAAGCCTCATGCGCTTACAACATTACCATTTTAGCCAGGAAACGCTGGTTTTGCCTATTCTGCGATACACCCCTTGGATCATGATTGTCTTGCCGCTTTGATCGACGTAGAGTACAATCACATAAACCTAATGCGCTGCGACCTGTAACGGGGCCGCATAAATTTCCCTGCCAAACACACCATGCATCAGTTCGGACATTCCGACCATCAGCGACCCGATCCGGCAAGATCGCGCATCCAGATCCTCACATTTGGCACCCTTCAGGTCAAACGCGATGAACTGGCTGTCACCGAAAGTGATTGGCACACGCGTCAGGCGCGGCAACTGCTCAAAATATTGATCACGGAGCGCCCGCGTCCCGTTTCGACGGACATGCTCATCGACATTCTGTGGCCAAACAGCACGCCGCACGCCGCGGCGACCACACTGCGCAGCGCCATCAATGCCTTGCGCAACGTGCTCGAACCCGACCGGCCAAACCGCGCGCCGTCGCGCTACATCGTCACCCAGGCGCCCGGGTATGCTTTTCATTTAGCGCCCGAGATTTGGCTGGATGTCGAGGAGTATGATCATTTATATAATCGCGCCCACAACACCGCCGACTCCGCGCTGCGCCTGCAACTGCTGACAAAAGCCATTGATCTCTATGCGGACGACTATCTGATCAGCGACCCGTACGCCGATTGGCTGCAAGCGGAGCGTGAGCGGCTGCGCGAACGCTTTTTCAACGCCTTGCTTCTGGTGGCCGACATCTACGCGGAATCGGGTCATTATGCCGATGCTATCACCGCGTGCCGCCGCATGTTGGCGCGCGATGAAGTGCGCGAAAACGCCTATCAATCGTTGATGCGCTTTCAAGCCGAATCTGGCGACAGCGCCGGCGCTCTGCTCACCTATGAACGTTGCCGCACCATCCTCTCCGAGGAACTGGGGGCCGATCCCAGCCCCTTGACCCAGGCATTGCATCAGCGCATCCTCAATGGCGAGATCGAACCGCGCCCCGTGAGCAACACACCGCTCGTACTCGCGCCATTGCTTGCTGCTGTGACGCCGCCAACGGTGGAGTCGGTGGGTGGACAGCCGGTCGAACTGCCTCAGCGCACGTTGCTCACTGTGCTCGATCCCGGGTATCCGTCGGTTTTCGTTGGGCGGATGCAAGAAATGGCTTCCTTGCAGGATCGCCTGCAAAGCGCGCTGCATGGCCGCGGTGAGTGGCTGGCGCTGCAAGGCGAAGCTGGCGTCGGGAAAACGCGGCTTGCCTATCAACTGCTGCATGAAGCCGCGGCGCAGGAAGCCACTGTGATCAGCGCCACCTGCCAGGCGCTTGAACGCGATCTGCCTTTCGCCCCGCTTGCTGATGCCCTGGGGCGCTATTTCTACGGCTTGCCGGAAGTCAATCTGCAGGCGCTGCCAGCCGCCACGCTGGGATCACTGGCGCAGCTTATCCCCAGTTTGCAAGATCGCCTGCGTGGCCCTTTACAGCCCCCCACAGAAAATTTATCAAATGCCGAAGAGAACCGCCAACGGCTGATCGACAGCATCGTGACCGCTGTCGTCATGCTGGCCAAAATGCGCCCGCTGGTGTTCTTTGTGGATGACTTACAATGGGCGGACCCTGATACGCTGGCGGTGCTGAATCGCCTGGTGCAGCGTCTACCCGAACTGCCGGCCTTTCTGCTGATGGCCTATCGCGGGGAAGATGTGGCGGAAAACGGCGCGTTGGTGACCTTTATACACACATTGAATCGTATTCAACGCAATGCACAATTGTCGGTGCCGCGTTTTGCACGCCAGCATGTCCAGGAACTCGTCGAGCAACATTTGCAAGAGCTGCACGCGCACGACAAACCGCTTGCGCCTGAAGAAGCAAGCCGGCTGGGAGATCTGCTGTATGAAACCACGCAGGGCAACGCCCTGTTTGTGACAGAAGCGCTCCACAATTTCGATGAACGTCTGGCATTGGCGCCGGATGGCGACGCGCTGGCTGCTTTGTTTGAAACCTCGTCGCTCGACGGCTTTCGTTTTGCGCCCACCTTGCGTAGCCAGCGCATCCAGGAAATCATCATGGAACGCATCGACCGCTTGCCGATCGACGCGCGCGCTGTGCTCAACCTGTGCGCCGTCATTGGGCGCGATTTCAGCCTGGAGCTATTGGAATGCGCCGCGTCGCTCGATCCGCTGGGCGGGCTGGAAGCGCTGTTAAACCGCAAATTTCTCATCGAGCGTCCAGACGAACGGCTCGATTTTGCCCATCACCTGGTGCGCCAAACTGTTTATGAGAATCTCAGTTTGCTGCAACGCCGTCGTTTGCACCTGGCAGTGGCGGAAGCATTGGTGGATTTAGGGCAGAGTGAAGCCAATCCGGGTGAGATCTCCTTCCATTATGCACACGCTGGCGCGGGCCACGGCCTGCTTGCCGCGCAATATGGCGTGCAAGCAGGCGAGAAGCTCTTGCAAAGTTATGGTTTCCGCCAGGCAGTCGATGCCTTCGACCGCACGTTGGAAATGCTTGATTCCTTACCGGATGCTGCGCCGGCTCTCACACGCCGGGCGCTGCAGGGGCGTGGCCTTGCGTATGAGAGCCTGTTCGACCCCGAAGGCGTGGCAAGCACCTATCGGCGGTTGCAAAGTTGGGCGCGCACGCATGGCGATCGTGCGTTGATCCTGGCAACCTACAGCCGCTTGACTACCGTGCTCGGCCTGCTGGGACAACAGGCCGAAAGCAACGAAGTGCTTGAGGAATTTCTCCGCGCGATGATGCCGGGCGACGGCGACGCGCTGACATCGCGCGTGCTGGTCGATCTGCTCGAACGCCGGCGGCGCATTTACAGCCCGGATCGAGAGGACGACGACGGCCAATGGGCGCTTTATGAACCAGCTCCGCCGCCCGTCGCTGACCCTGAAGCCGACATTTTGCGCATCCTGGAGCCGGTGCACGCAGTGGTGCCGCTTTTTGAATATGGATGGGTGCTCTTGGTGCAGGGGCAGATGGGGGAGGCGACGCATATCCTCGAAGCGGTCGTCGACCTGGCAACGGAGACAAACCAACCCTCGATCGCCAGCGCGGCCTATCATCAATTGGCCATGACCGCGCGCGTGTTGGGAGATATGGAGCAGAGCCAGGCGCTCAACGAAGAAAGTATTGCCATCAACCGCGCTGTCGCCGGCGCGGCCGGTGAATTGGGCAGTATGTTGCCGCGTATTTCCAGCGGCTTTTTGTCGTTGCACGCCGGGCGTCTTGATGAGGCTGAACGGCGCTTCCGCCGCGTCGCTGATATGTTGGGCGACCGCGTCTTTTTCCGCAACTACCGCAACAGCGCGAAGATTGGTCTGGGGCTGGTGGCGTTGGCGCGCGGCAATATCGAGCAAGCCCGTTGTCTGTTGGAAGCGGTGCAAGCCGACAGCGCCAACATCTATCCCTACACCTATGTTCAGGCGCTGCTTGGGCTGGCGCGCATGGCGGACGTCGAGCAGGACGCAGCAACCCGTGATATGTTCTTGCGCAAAGCGTTGCGTTTTGCAGGACAGCGCAGCCTGCTCGAAGAATACATAAGCGTACTGGTTGAGGTGACGCGCATGGATGCAACCACGGCGCCGCGGGACAGCCTGATCGACTCCATCCTTGGATACGTGGAAATGATCAACCTTGAATCAGGCGTCGCCACTCTTCATGCCCTCCGCACCCCCCTCAGCACGCCGTGACGCTCTCAGCGCTTCACGGCTGTCTCAGAAATTGTTTGAAAAGGAACAAATCTGACGCAGAGAAGCAGAGGTTCGCAGAGGAAGAACAGACAACTTTGGCAAGCATTTCTCTGCGCATCTCTGCGTCTCCGCGCCTCTGCGTCAAAATAGTAGGCTTTTCAACCAGTCTTTCAGGCTGTAAACGTCAATTCTGCTTCACTACGCCTCATCAAAAGAAACCGGATGGCCCGTAGGCCATCCGGTTTGGAAGTTTCATTCATTTACACAAGCCGCTGTGTTCTATCATCGCCCATGACGAAACACTGGCCTGCACCCTGGCATCCGGTGTGTGGCATGTTGCCCACCCTCCCACTTCCCGGATTCGCTTCTACAATCTCGCATACTTCACATAGATCACCGCTACTCCACCCTCCTGGAAGTATTCGACGCGGATGGTGTGCCATCCTGTACCCAAGCTGATATCGTTGAAAACACTCAGCGCCGGTCCGACGCGCCAGGCGTCCACCACAAGCCGGTCATCTACAAAGATACGCACGCCGTCATCCACCGTAGCAAAGAAGCGATAGGTGCCGGCATTCAACCAAGCGGTCTGATTCCACTTTACACTGAAGTTGGAGCCAGGCATGCCCCCGCCAGGACCCCATGTCCCCCAGTCGAAGGCAATCGCGTTGTCCTGCCGCACGAACGCCGGCGGGGGCGCAAAGTCACGATTGGCGTAATATTCCCCGATCCACACGCCTTGTACAGGCG
>JACSRH010000265.1 GCA_014879855.1 Caldilineaceae bacterium
ACTTCGAAGTCGGCCAGCTTGCGCGCTTCAAGCTGCATCAGCGCGCGTTTTGCAGGATTGCGCTCCGCGTCAGCCAGCCGCTGCAGAATCATGTAGACAGCGTTATGTTGATCCATGACCGTTAAAGGTCGCTGCACTGCGCCTCCAGCATTTACCGTGTTCTGAAAGCGCAGTGCGTACGGCGCCATCCAAAGCTGGTCGGCATGAACCGCATCGAAAGGAGGAGACGCGTGCGCAAGCTGGTCGATACGCGCGTGCATGGCGCGGGAAGCGTCGCGTTCGATGATAAACGGCCGCTTGGTCGCCAAGCTCTTGACCAGAAAACCAGCATCTTTCACGCGCGAGCGCGCCATCGGCACGGGGATGACTTCGGCGCAGAAGCTGCGTAAATGTTCGATCGCCGCTGGCGTGTCCGTAGCGCGCACAAAGGAAAGCAGCGTGACCGCGTGACGCTGCGCCAGATAGCGCAGGACATAGTAGGCGCGCACTTTCGGCCCGGCATCGAGGGGGAAGGGCAACACTTGGGTGAGAAACAGGATCTTCATATACACCGTGAGTTTGAGGCATCGATACAGCAATCGGCGCTGTCAGCCAGTGCAGAGATATGCAACAATCTTTACAGCTTTTAAAAATCGTACCAGAAAATGACAAAATCGAACATACGTAGTGTCAACGAATAGTGTTCGTCGCCTGCAAAACAGCCAATAGTTGTCATGACGTCCAGCGCCAGTCCTCGCATTTTGTTAAGGTAGAGCTGTGCCACCAAGTCGTAGTGACTGGTGGCACAAGCTTGTCGGTTTTAGAAGGTTTATTTACTGGTCTGTATACAAATCTATGTACCTTTTGTGAACAGTTTTCTGTAAATAGTTTCTGTAAATAGTTTACGGAGATGCTCTAATGTATAGGTTTTACTTTCTACTTGCAGTAACCATCATGCTTGCCATTCTCGTTCTGGGAGGGTTGCCTGGCATGGCGCAACCCGTAGCGTACAGCCAGGACAACGCCGGTTCTGTTTTTTTGCCTTATATAGCCGGGCCGTTTCCAACGCCGACGCGCACGCCGACTGCCACGCCTGCGCCGGCAACAGCAACACCGACCCAAGGGCCGCCGCCACCCGCCGGACCTTCTGAGTGGACACAGCACGCGCATGATGCGCAGCGCACCAGCTACAATCCAATCTCTGTGCCAACGCCATGGCGCTGGAAGTGGGCATGGAATGGGCCAGACGCCACAGGCCGCATTGCCGCAGGGAAGTTTGGCTTGCCGCGCAACAGCCAGCCCGTGACGGGCGGTGGTCGCGTCTATATTGCGGCGGGCAGCCGCGGCGTCTATGCATTGGACAATGCGAACGGCGCCGTGGTCTGGAACAAGAACCCAGGCGGCGCCATCAACTCCACCCCCGCGTACGACGCCGACACCGGCGCACTCTTTGTTGTGTCGAGCAACGGTGCGCTGTATAAACTGAACGCCGCCACCGGCGCCACGTCGGCAAACTTTGCTGGGGCCGGCGCCAGCGCGCTGCCACTGCCGCCGGCCATTGCTGGCGATCGCGTCTTCTTCTCGATGGGTGACAATGTTTACGCCATCAACAAAAACACGATGAAGCAGGTTTGGAGCTACAACGCCGGGTCGCCGGTGGATACACCGCCGGCCTATTCGGCAACGCGCGACTTTGTAGTGGTTGCATCGCGCGACTTGTATGTGCATGCGATCCGCAACAGCAACGGCGCGCAGGCCTGGCGCACGAAGACGACAGTGCTGGAGTCGGGCGATCCGGGTTCCTCGAACGCTAATGATCTGGCGGAGGTTAGCCGTGGTTGGCCAGTAATTTCCGAACAAAATGGTATTGTCCTCATCAAGTTGCGTCTTGACTGGCAGACGCTTTGGGATAGTTCACCCTGGCCGAGCAGCAATTCAGCTATGCACAGCAATCTTGTCAACCGGCCTACGCTTCAGGCGCTATTGGCGCTTAATCTGAACGATGGAAGTACGGCCTTTATCCCGAACATCGGCCACGGAGGTTTTGGCGACGGCAACTATATGCCGATGGGGCCAATGCCGGTCGTCAAACGCTTCAATGATGGCAGCGAGGTTGCATACGTGGTGATGCGTGGAATGCCGTGCAAACAAGAGCCTTGCGACGGGCGCTATGATTCGCATTTTGGCGAAATGCTGCTCAACAACAACACTATCTCAGGGTACGAGGCTGGTTATGTGCGCTTCATGGACAACACATTCTTTCCTACAGATGAGCAGGCTTATCTTTCGATGGCTGGCGATTATATCTTTGGGGGGCACTGGGAAGCAGGCATCGCACATGAGATCGTAGATCGCACTGCCGCACGCGGTTCAAATAATAACCCCATCAAAACTTCTAATCTTCCCCATGTCGCAACCTCTCAACAGGGCGATGTGTGCAATAGTGGCTTTCTGACTAGTCATTACTGTAGCAGCGGTCTAAACAGTGGGCGATACTGGCCCGGTGGTTTTTATATCTACTGGCAAGAAGGTGCAGTGTACGATCGTTACTGGAGTGAATATGCAGCCTGGGTGATCAGTAACGGCACGATCTACTTTGTCAGCACAGACGGCGCTGTGGTGGCGCTAGAAAATGGACAGCCGGCTGGTGTTGCCATTCAAACGCCAGCAGAGCAGAGCGCTACAACCACTCTTTCCTATGTCAACGAAGGTGCTATCGATTACACTGCCGCACGTGACTTTGCTGGTCACACTATGACAGTTGAGGGCCAGGTGCACGAAGTCTTCAATAATGGGAAGGCTGTCTATCTGACGTTCAAGACGCCGCATCAAGGCGCTTTTCTGGTCAAGATTCTCAAGACGGAGTGGGCGCAATTTAATCAGCCACCCGAAACAATTTATAGCGCAGGCCAGCGCGTGCAGGTCACCGGCCGGATCGAGTGGTATCAGGGCGATCCTGTCATCTATGTGCGCCATCCCGATCAGATTCACTTGGTTAATATGACAACTGGCAGCTAAACAGATACGTGCATAATCTTTAAGGAAGATTTTCATGTCAAAGCTAATACAAAGGATCATGTTTGGAATATTCATCTTGTTGGGTATGCTGATTGCGGGTAATGTCAGCTTTCAGCAGCCCCCTGTATTTGGGCAAGATGAAGCCGGCAGCAGTACAATCTATCTGCCTGCAGTGAGCCGACAAGATCCTCCGACGCCCACCCCGACAGCAGTGCCATTGCCCACAGCGGTTCCAGCGCCGACCCAAGCATCGCTGCCGACCACGCCGCCAGACATTGCGCGGCGCCGTATCAACGCGCCTTTTTTTGCGGGCGAGATTCCCTTCGAACAGATGGGCATTTTCTGGTTTGGCCGTCTCTCGGAAACTAGCAACTATGCCGATGTACGCATCGGATATAATAAGGATACGTTATCTGTCTACGTTGCAGTCTTTGACCGCCATTTATGGTACGATGAAACACCTTCCACCGACACGCTGACTGACTGGGATGCGATTACGTTGCTGTTGGACAAGGGGTCTACCGGTGACACGCTTTCCACTTCGAGCTATCGCTTTATTGCCCAGCTTTCAGGTGATTCTAACGCCGCTTATCGCCAGAGTTATCAAGGCGATTCGCAAGGCTGGCAACGTCATTTGATTCCGTTCTCCACACTTCCTGGCTGGCGTGGCAATGCGCTCAACGAAAATTCTGATACTGATCGCGGCTGGGTGATGACCTTCACAATTCCATTTGCAGAATTAGGATTAGCCGCACCCCCTGCCACCGGCGCCGAATGGAAACTCGCGCTGCAAATTCATGATCGTGACGGACAAAGCGCGGGGGCTCAGCCGATCCAACTCTGGCCAGAAACTATGCAAAGTGACAATCCTGCAACGTGGGGCATACTCCGCTTTGGGTTGCCCGGCTATGCCCGCCCCGACGTTCCATTGACGGAAAAGGTCGTGATTCGACGCCCTACCCAGAATGATAGTACAGTTCCTGATGCCGACGTCGGCAGCGTCATTGCGAACCAATGCCCTGGCAACGACTCGCACATCTGGAATGAATGGGCCAACCAGAATTACGGTAATGCAGCGGATTTCAATATTCAAAACCAATCCGATGTGGCTGATTGGCCCTGTTTTGCTAAGTATTATGTCAGTTTTCCATTGGATGCTGTTCCATCCGGCAAGCGCATTTTATCTGCAACTTTGACGCTGCATCAATTCGGTAATGCAGGCGACGTCAATGAAGCGCAACCTTCGTGGATCCAGGTTTTGACCACCGCCGATGAATGGCAGGAGAACACAATAACCTGGAATAACGCTCCATATGCCTGGGAAAATATCGGGGGGCGCTGGGTGGATCCGGTAAGGAATAACTGGCCTGGCTGGCCTGGAATTCCATGGAGTTGGGATGTAAGCTACGCTGTCGCGGATGCGTATCAACGTGGTCAGCCAGTCCGCTTGATTCTCTATGAAGCTGATTCCTCCTATCATAGTGGCAAGTATTTTGTGTCATCAGACACCGGGGACTGGAACATTAATGGACGGCCCCGTCTCGATGTTGTATTTGGAGATTAGCCCCTATTAAGGGGTTTCAATTAACGATCATGTCGTTATCTTGCGTATACCAACCACCAGCGCCGCAAGGCCAACAATAGCTGCAATTGGAAGAACTGCTATCAAAAGCAGTAACACTTCATCATTTTCTGTCTGGAGTGACTGGGAAAAAGCCAATCCCTGTGGACGCTGCTTTTTTGATGGATCTAGCTGAACATCCACCAGTTTGGAAGACACAGGAGTGGGCGTCGGCAGTACAGCCAAGCTTGTTCTGGATTGTGGGGCAACGTACGAGGATTCTGGTAGGGTCGCAGGTTCAATTCCTGGACTGTTAAGGATGCGATGAGCATACCATATTTGGAAAGACGTACTGATCACATCATTACTGCGCGTTACAGACCGCACATGCCAAACCAAGTGCAACTGGTTTCCCAGCCCAATCGACAGGCGCGGCCATTCAGGAAGATCATCCTGATAGGTAGCCACGACTTCGGGAGGCAACCAGTTTGAGCCGTCCCAAACCAGGTGCATCACATGTGAGCCAGATTGTTCGAGAGACTGACGCCCAACCATCACAAGATGTAAATTGCCTGCACTATCAGTAGCCATTGAGTAAGTATCCTGGCGCGTTGAGGAGGAATCTCCCACTCCCCAAACGCCAGGGATGGGTTGTGGCTGCGACCATGACCGCCCTTGATCCTTGGAGATGCGAAAATTAACCTGATTGTCGGGCATGCTCCACCAAACTAAAACCAGTTTTCCTGTCACATCAAGCCCAATAGCCGGATTGCGTCCTTCAGTTGTTACGGCGCCATCTTTTTCTATGTCAATTTTAATGGGCTTGCTCCAGCTACTCCCATCATTGAGCAGTTGAGAATACATAATAGAAACTGGCTCAACAACATATCCTCGGTCACCATCAATGCCTTCCTCCCACACAGCGTGCAAGGTATTCTCTTTATCCATCAAGATGCTGGGTTTCGCCGCACCCATATTTGTAGCAATCGAAACATTGACTGGCTCTGACCAGGTTAAACGATTGTCATCATATTGCATGTAGTAAAGATGCAATGCTCGCTGCATCATGTTTTCTTCACTCCCACTGGTATAGACTACATGCACTTTGCCATTTTCGGCGACTAAGGGAAACACATGATATCCTGATGTTTCCATCTGCAAGTCATGCCAAGCCCTTGGGATATCAGCCGTATCATACATAGTCTGCGCCAGGTATTGCTTATCCTGCACCCCGTGTATCCCCAGGTAAACCTCCCCTTGTTCACTAATTGATAAAACCGGACGTGTGACATAGCTCTCGCCTGGATTATGTGGAAATGCGAAGATATCTTTCGCTTCAGACCATGTTTCACCCTGTGAAGTTGACGTGTGAACAATTGTGTCGAACGCGTCATCAGCGGAGCTCCATACAACATGCGTTCGTCCAGTCGAATCGGTGGCTATATCTGGAAAAGCTGCTGTCATCCAAAATGGCGAAAGTTGAATAGGGCTTGACCAAGACCGTGCTTGGGCAAATATTTCAGCTTCAGTGACCAGAAGACAGCCAATAACAGCTCCTAAAACAATGATTTTTCTGATGGCCGCAATTACATAGGTGCTCATATCACTTCTCATGAAGTTGAATCGTTGCCTTTACGCCGTTTTGAGCAGCCAGTGCACCTGATTCCGCTGCACTAGGCTCAAGGGCAGATGATGCCAAAGTCACCTGTAGCAAGGTGGCTTGTTCTGGGATGTCGATGTCCAGCCAAGTGAACAATTGATCTCCTGTACACCAATTGCGGCCAGGCCAAAATTCCGCCTCACCTTCGGATAGCAATTGATTCTCTGCGTCAAAAAGTTTAACAGAATACATGCTGTTATCTTCAACAGCCTGCGGTAGGGCCCATTGTAAAGTTAACTGGCTAGAGGTTGAAGAATATCCTATGAGTTGGGCGCCGTTCGAGAATGTGACCGGTTGCACTGGCGTCATGATTGACTTGCTCCACTCAGGAAGCCTTTCAATTCGATTGATAGTATAGACCCCTTCGCCAGATCTTAGAGGGACGACTGTTGAGTTGTCCGAACGATAAAGGGCGCTAAGTAATGCATCCGCGGGCGTGCGTGGTGCAAATACAGCAGCAAAAGGTTCATTCGGAATCACAGCATAATCACCGCCGATTTTAACGTCCCGCAAACAGGTGGTGGTGCTACGCAAAAATGGGGCAAACACACGCGAGCCTGTTCTGCTAAAGTCGAGCCAATCACGATTCGTGATAAACACAATATTTTTGTGCTGCTTAAGTTCATTTCGTACATCCATAAGATAGTGAATGGGTGTGCCAAAGCCAAATTGGGAAGGAGTAAAATGTGTATCCAAATAGGCAAGGCTGACTAGCCAGAACATGGCTTGAGATACAAATATTACTCCGTACATGCCTGCAATACTAACTCCCAATACTTTGGATAACCTGGTGGATGCTTTTATTAGCCAGGCAACACCAATGCCAATTAGTAGAGCTAGCGCCGGAATTACTGGGATGAAGTAGTGTGGATATACTCCGATAATTGGCCAGGTGAACACAACTACAGTAAGAAGCGCCCATACCGAAAGAACTGCAGCAACTTCTCTGGCGTAATGTTTCCAGAGGCTGACCAAGCCCAGAAAGGCAGCCACACCTTGAACAGTCCACAGAATAGTTGGAAACATCGCTTGTGCACGGAGTTCTGCAGCATTCTCGCGTGCTGAGTAAAGTTCAGTTCCCATGCCTGTGGTGAGCCAGAACAGATGCCCATATGGTTTTGCAATTTCACGTAATGAAAAATCTCGAGGCTGAGGGCGGATGGTGGTGGCGGATAAAGTTTCACCCAATAACGTTATAAGGATGCCTGAGACATAGGGAAGCAACACCAGAATCCCCAGGACAAAACTTGACGCCATTGTCTTCCAATTTACTTTCCCCCTGCCGATCCAAAGGAAAAGCAGGTAAAGAGGCAGCAGTGTATAGCCAGCATAGTGAGTTTGAATCCCGACTAACAATACGGGCAAACATAATACTTGCGCCCAGCGCTTTCCTTCGAGAAAACCAAGCAGACCTAACAGCACCCCTAAAGAAACAAACATGGCTCGATGATCGCCTGACCAGATCGAGCGGCTATACCCAAGCACCCAGGGATTGACAGCATAAGCGATTCCGGCAACACCAGCCACAATCCGGCCAAAATAGCGCAGCCCAATCAGCCATATGATGGCAACACCTATGAGGTTGAGAAAAGCAGAAACTGTACTGGCAAGAACCGGATTATCTGTAATACTAAATGGAATGATGCTTGGATAGATGTAGACCGGCGAATGAGGGATGACGGCCGAAGATGGCTGTCCGGTTAACGGTATTCCCTTCCCATAAGCAAATTGCTGTGCGAGCAGTGCAATGTCAGAGTGATCGTTGCTCCAGTCAATTACCTCTGGATAGACAAAACGAAGTACGCCACCAACGAGCAGAATTATCAGCAACACGCCGACATCTTGCTTTGTAATTCGGCGAACGCCGTGTTGCCATGTATAAGTCCGGCCAAATTTATCAACAGAAATAGGCGCAGAAGTGTTCATACCGCCTCCACCATGCAAGCATTAGCTTAGAGAGTGCTTTATAACGAGGTTAACTTGTTTTAGCTACGAGATCTACTCAGTGTTGATTCACTAACACCCGATAAATTCTGACCGCAGAACTGCTGAAGACAACCTCTCCCACCGCTGCCGCCGTCGTCTCACTACCCAACGACTGCTCAGCCGGCCCAAACACGATGTAATCAATGCTAAATTCATCGAGTAAATGGTTTTGTTCTTCAACAGTCAGTTGATTGGAGAAAAAACGTGCAACGGCGTCTCGCTTTGTGTAGAAATCTACAGTTTGCGCCCAATGGGCCAAGAAGGCATGCGCTCCACTCTCTGCGGGCACATATTGACCCAGCTCAAGCGAACTCAACACGACATCATTATGTGAAGCATTTGCCTCCAGCCAATGCAGCGCTGACACTTCATCCTGATATAGATAGAACGGATAGTCATGGCGGCTGAGGTCTAAAAAGCGCCAGCCAAACAGATAGAGGTTTGTCAAAGACGAAAAGCCGATCACCAGCGCCGCGACCACGACTGCTAATCGGCGCGTGGGGGATGGCTGCTGCGCAAATCTGCGCGCGAGGGCAGGAATCACGAACGCAAAGAGTCCCTGCGTCGCCAGGATCGCAATCGGCATCTGCCAGCCATTGAGCATGTGAATCTGGTAATCGACCGGCAGGTAGATCAGCACGAAGGAGATCCAGAACCAGCCGCGCACGAAGAGGTCGTTGTTGCTCACGTCTTGCAGGCGGAATGGGTTTTGCCGCATCACCGTGTACAACGCCAGCAGGAAAGGCAGGCCCAAGAGCACCGGCAGCCGGTAGAGCGGCGGCGTGTAGACGCCCGCGTTGGCAAACTGCGCCAGCACGCGCTCCCACAGCGGGTCGAGCGAAGTCAGCAACACAGAGTAGAGCGCAGGCCACACCGAGATTGCCCCAATGATCAGCCCGCTCCACACGAGATACAGGGGCAGCTTGCGGTCGCGCAGCCATACCAGCAGCGCATACGCGCCCACTACGCCATAGACGATCAACAGGTCATAGGCGTGCTGCCAGCCCATAAAAAGGGCAAAGAGTCCGGCGTAGACGGCATAGCGCAATTGCCCCTTGGCATGGCCGCGCAACACCAGGTCGAAGACAAAGATATAGAGCGCCGCGGCCACAAAATGAGGCGAGCCCAGAATGCTAAAGAATGTGTTCGGCTCCGCCACATAAACGTCAAGCGGCCAAAGCAGCTCGCCATTTGTCACGGTGTACTTCATCGCAATCAGCACCCAGCCGAGCCCCGCGCCAAAGAGCAGCAGCAAAAACGCGGTCGTGCGTCGCGGCCGATCGACAAAAAACCAGCTCAACATTCGATACGCCAGCAGCAGGAAAAGTATCGTTGCGCCCCAACGCAGCACCTGATACATACCCGCATAGCCCACGCCCAACCAGCCGCCGATGCGCGCCAGGCTCCACCACAGCAGGTTGAAAAAGACAGGCGCGTTTGGCTCCGGCGTCAACTTGTTGGCCGCCAGGTTGGCATCGCCAAATTCGCGGAACCAGGAAAAATATTGCATATGGTCGGGAACATTATGGACGATGCCCATGAATTGTTTGTTGGGCGGCGCCGACCAGTAGCCATACAGATATGGCAGTGTCGTCACCACCAGCACCGCCAGCGCCATCGCGACGACAAAGAGCCATTCGCCGCGCGCCACTACCACAGCGTCAGCGATGCTCTCTTTCGATTTGGTGGGCGTATAGCCCAGTTCAGCCTGCATATACTCTCCGGATTTACTGCGCAACTTACTCCTGCTGGCTCACAGATTGGCAGGTATTCATGGAGTAAGATAGACCATGAAAACCTGCTCGATCCGCGTTATGCGGCGCCATTCTGATGACGTTCAGATGGCGCTGGCTTTCACCGGCTCATCGCTTGTTCAGGCGCAGTCTGCGCCGTGAGCGGATGGCGAGGTGAGCGCGTCGCCATCCACCACCAAATACCGGCGACCGCCGCCACCAGCAGCAGCAACGGCGCCAGGCTCAGCACGCCCTGCAGCCCCAGGATGGTGCCAAGGTTGCGCGCGATGTTGCCCACCGCCCAGTTGGGCAGCACGTGCTCCATGAAAGGATGGCGCAGGGCGTCGGATGGAAAGGCCTGCTCAGCCAGGGTCATGCTCCACACCGCAACCAACGACCAGAGCAAGCTGACGCTGGTTACAGTGCGCATCCACACTTGTGCGCCCCACGCAAGCAGAGCAAAGATAATCGGCAGCGCCAGGAACGGCAGGGCCGGCAGCAAGTAGCGCGGGCCTACTGCAAAACCACCCCACCACATGCTGGAAGAAGCGTTGAACAAGAAGATTGCCAGTGTGACGCTCATTGCCACCCACCACTCGGCGCGCCAGCGACGGTCGCGCCACCAGAGCACAAAGCCAGGGAATGCCAGCAGCAGCCACGGTGACAGCAGAAACAGCCCGCGGAAAGGACTGAAGGTGATGCCCCACAGCGCGTCCAGGGTCGGCAGCGTCAGGCTCATAAAGCCGGTGTGATGCTGATCGGCCCACAATTCAGAGCGGCTGTAGCCCAGCTCCAACGGGCCGCCAAAGATCGTGGTGTTGTATCCCATCCACCCCACCGCCACCAGCACCCCACCGCCCAGCAGCCAAAACAGCGGTGCAAACTGGCCGCGCTGCCAGAATGTATAACAGGCGTAGAGGCCCAACGGTGCAATCATCAGCGCCACTGGATACTCGGTCACAAACGCATATCCCAGCAGCAGCCCAACAAGCAGCGCCCGCCCCGCACCGATACGCGCCGGCGCGCGCGCCAGCAGATAGAACACTGCAAAAAGCAGGAACGCGGCCAGTTGATGACCGTAAAAGGCATTGGCGTAGGCAAAGGCCGGCGTCGCTATACCATAGCCCAGCGCTACGATGATGCGTGGCAGCACCGCCGCTGTCACCGCGTGCAGCATCAAGAACAGCAGCGCCGCCAATGCCGCGGTGGGCAGCGCCGAGAGCAGGAAGCTCAGAAAAATCTGCACCAGCGCAAAACGCACCTTCTGCGCCGACACGCCGGAGCCGCTGACGCGCAGCGTGCCAGCGAACGCGCTGTGCGATTCCAATCGCGCGGTCAGCGAACTGAGCAGCGGCGTGTCCAGCGCGGGCGCCAGCCCCGCATAGAGCGGGATGCCGAGCAACGCGGCGCCGGGCGCTTTATCGCTATAGAAATGCGCACCGACCTTGGCGTAATCCACCGTATTGGCGACATATTTGTCGATCTGAAATGTGCCATCCTCGACCACGGCAAAGACCATGTCCAGCCGCGAATTCTGATTGGGATCAGCCCAGCGCGGGAAAAAATAGACGTAACAAAGCAGCAGGATCACCATGATTGCCAGCGCGTGCAGCCGTTCTCTGCGCGCTGCATTGTGCGTTTCTGTTGTTTGATTATTCTTCACAGATGCAATGCCCTTCAGTATGAAGCAGTGCGCACTTGTCGCAACAACGCCGCCCCTGGTCAGCCTGCCCACGCAGTTCAGACATTGCGCAGCGCAGCCAATAGCTCACCCACCGAGACCACCTGCCGCCCGCGCTGGTCGCCACTCAGTAGTTTCAGAACAGCGTGGCCTACCTGCTTGAGACTGGTAAAACTCACGATCATTGCCTTCAGCAGTCCAGCCTGCAATCCGCCATGATAGGTGCGGAAATAGCGCACTCGGCTGCGATACAGATCGGCCTCACGGCTAGTCTTGCGCGTAGCGCTGCTGGCGCCGCCGATATGAACGACCTTTGCCAGCGGCTGATACCAGACTTCCCAACCCTGATCGCGCATGCGCCGGCACCAATCCACTTCTTCGGCGTACATAAAGTAGCCCTCATCCAAACCGCCTACCTGCTCGAAGGCGGTGCGACGCACCAGCAGACAGGCGCCCTCCACATAGTCGACGCGCTGCGCACCGCGTGTTGCCTCCGGCCCGTGGCTGGGATACCAGTCACCACGCCAGCGTCGTCCCAGCGTCGAAAGCATCAGGAACTCCTGCCAAAGCGTGGGAAAATTGGTGTAGGAAGCCTGAAAGCTGCCATCCGGGTTGAGCAGATGCGCGCCGACGATGGCGGCGCGCGGGGACATATCCGCCAACTGCAACAGCGCCTGCACTGAGCCGGGGGTCACAATAGCGTCTGTGTTGAGCAAGAGGAGGTAACGCCCTTGGCTGCGCTGCATCGCAAGATTATTGGCGCCGGCAAAGCCGAGATTAATCGGGCTCTCGATTAGCTGGACATGGGGAAAGTCACGGCGCAGCATTGTCACGCTGTCGTCGGTGGAGCCGTTGTCAACCACCCAGATATCATAAAGAGTGTCCGCCAATTCACGCTTGATAGCTTCAATGCTCTGGGTCAGCAATGTACATGTATTCCAGTTTACAATAATTACAGAAAGAGTCACCATCACAACAACCCTTCCTCTGTGGGCGGAGCAAAGTGAGCATCATTTTCATCTTCATTAGAATGCTGTCTGAACGCGCCCAGCGCCACCATGCCGCCAAGCAACACCCAGGTAAGTACAGCGTTATCGAAACCGGAAATCGTCTCGTTATAGGCAAAAGGCAACACCCAGTCGCCAAGCATCATCGCCACCAACATTCCGACAATTCCACTCAATGTTGCCACCGCAAAAACTTCTTCGAAGTTCCGCTGTCCAGCATACCGGCGCAGCGTCTTCTGTCCTATCTTAATTAAAGATAAAAGCAACGACCAGAAGGTTACAAACCCTATAATCCCAGTCTGTGCAAGCAGATCAAAGTAGTTATTGTGAGTGGATCGGGCTTCCTCGGGATGGTAAGTCATATAATAGGGTGCGTACCCTGCCGGCCCGACACCAAAAAGAAAGTGGTTTGCTACAAGAATAAGATTCTGCTCCCAAAGTCCAATACGCCCGGATCCACTCCCTTCATCCTCTTCTGCTACTACAATGTTTTGGTAATAGAAGTTGAAATTGAACGAAAAATACAGCAAACCCACCAGCGTTAAAATCAGAAAAAGTCTGCGCGAGCGTATCCAGGTAATAACCATTGCAGCAACTCCCATCGGCAGCCATCCTGAAACCCATGAGCGTCCCACAATGAAGTAACGATAAACAAAGACAGCAACTAGTGCTAGCAGGATTGCTTGCTGCCAGGGCTTCAACTCTTTATGAAAAAGCGCCAGCGCATACACAAGCGCTACTACCCACATACTGAAGAGGCCACGCGTTCCCCGGTAGAAAAAAAAGTTGCCTAGCGATGAATTGAAGAAAAAGAGAATTACACTGACTATTCCGAAAAAGATAACAACGGCCGTTAGGTATTTCAACCATTTCACTTCAGTCAAGTGGTTAGCGACATAGAGAAGCGTCAATGGCAAAAAGATATTCACCGTCAGCGCCGCCACCTGCACAACTGGGAAACTACTCCACACAAGCAGGAGCGGATCACGAAAAATCTGACTCCACACGTAGGAAATGATACTAATCAACACAAAAGCAATTAATGGACGATTTACTGGGGATGGGCGAATTTTCGTTCTGCCGAACAGCATCGAGAACAGCCACATTCCTACGAGCAGTAGAGAAATGACCATACTGATCGGCACCTTGCTCTCACGACCAGTAGGCAGCGAAACAAAGCTAAGCATACCAGCAGTGATAACCAGCAGCACGATGCCCTTGTTGCTGCGCTCCTCCACCTTGAAGAGACGAAACGCCACAGTCACGCCAAGCAAAGCCGTCACCACCAACAGCGGATCAAGCTGCCCATTTATATAGAAAAAGGTGATCAACGGAATAAAGATCAACACTCCACTTACGACAATAAACGTGAGGAAGGTGTATCGTTCGACAGTGAAACGCTGGCGTAAATTTCGCGCAGTAGATGGAAATTGCATGGTTAAGCTTGCTCCGCTTGTGCAACCCGCGATGGGTGGCGCGTCGCAACATCAGTAAGCAAATTGTTCAATTCGCGGCCGATCAATGTCCAGTCGTAACACTTCACAGCTCGATATCCTTGCTTTGAAAACTGTCGGCGAAGATGGGCGCTCTTTAGTAAAGCCACTGTCTTTCCGGCAAAGTCTACTGGATCATCGGCGACCGCCACATCCACATCGGGGCGTAGATTGAGTCCCTCTACACCTTTTGACGTAGATACAACTGGTGTGCCCAACGCCAACGATTCAACCACTTTCAACCGTGTGCCGCCGCCTAGCCGCAAAGGGACAACGGATGCCCAACTTCCCTTTATTGCCACCCAAACATCCTCCAAATAGCCAGTAAAATGCACGTTCTGGCACTGGGGCAGTAGGTCGATTGCCACATCCTGGATGCTTCCTGTGATCAGAAGTCGGGTCGCAGGCGCCTGCTCCAAAATCAGTGGGAAAATTTCTCCCAGAAAATACTGCATAGCGTCGAAGTTGGCATAAAAACTTAGAGCGCCGCTGTAGATGAGTGTATCCGGCTCTGGCTCAACATGCACCTCGTCCATGCGCTGCAAATCAGCGCCGTTGGGGACAATGTGCACCGGCAACGTAGCTGGGCAGACTTTACTCACAAGTTCACGCTCGCCAACTGAGACTACTGTACACAGATCGAAAGCAGACAACGTGCGGCGTAAATAACGCTCCAGTTTCCACCAGGTCAAGCCCTTACGCAAGCGTGCAAGCAAATGGCGCTCGTTTCGATAGGCGTCATAGGGCACAGCCAGCTCCAACTCTTCCAGCACACGGTGAGTGTTCTCCACCGCCAATGCATACCGCGCCATGTCGATCTGAGAAGCAATCACCAACTCAGGCTGCCAGGTGGCGGCAACTGCGCTGACAATATCAAACATCTCCTGGCTGAACGTATCGATGACCGAGCGCGGCGTTGGCGAAAAAAGACCAAGACGCGCCTTCCTACTGTCGGCTCGAAAGCCGCGGTAGGGGATGACATGCACCTCATCGCAGATTGTTTGCATCGCCGCCAGCGATGAGGCAGAGACAGATTCTGTGGCAAATGACGCCAGCACAATCTCGTGCTCGGCGTGCAAGGATTTCAACAGATTGAATACGCGGATCTTGGAGCCATTGTCCGCGGGGTAAGGAAACCAACGCGATAGAAATAAGATACGCATTTATGCTCCGGAAGTGCCAATGTAATAGCGCGCGTCTGGGCTTGCGTGCACCAGGTTCAACGGCGCCTATGCCGTATGTTAGCTGCCCGGCCATCGGTTCATGAAGTTGCTCGCACGTTGGCAGATCGGCCAGCGGGCGGCAAGGTAAGCGCATAGCGATACGCATCCAGGATGCGATCCGCGGGCTTGGGCCAGCTAAATTCCTCGGCGCGGGCAAAGCCGCGCATCTGCAACTCACGATGAAAAGTGTAATCCTGCAACAGGCGCGTAATGGCGGTGGCCAGCGCTTCATCATCGACCGCGTCAATCACAATGCCTGCATCGCCCACCACTTCCGGCACTGAGCCACGATCCGATGCAATCACAGGCGCGCCACATTTCATCGCCTCGATCGGCGGCAGCCCCAACCCTTCATAGAGGGAAGGAAACAGGAAGCCCTCCGCCATGTTGTAGAGCGCCACCAGATCGCTGCGATTTGGCCGGATCAGCACTTGGGCGTGCCCTGCGGCGACCATCTCCATGACCGGCGCCGGCGGATCGGCAATGCGCGAGAAAAAAAGCATCTGATGACTCGCTCGCAACGCTTCCGGCAAGCGTCGCCAGGCGTTTGCAATCACGCCAGGATTTTTGATAGCGTCGGCAAGCAAAAACGGGCGTTGCACACGCAGGCGAGCGCGCACTTCGTCCAGGGAGGATCGTTGCTCAATGCGCTGAAAAATAGGTGCTGGCCCATATTTCACAGCGATCACGCGATCTTCAGACAAGCCACTGCGCCGTACAATTTCGCGTTTGGAATATTCCGACACTGTGATGACTATATCCGCACTCTGTACAGCCCGAGTGGTGGCAAAATGCAAGTAAGTCATCATTCCCATTGTTCGCAGTTTTTTCTCGTGTCCCCACAAAATTTTCCACAGCGGCATAATGTTGATGGCATCATGCAAGGTGAGTACGCTGCGCGTGCCGGGCGGCGCAAAACCGAAATTAGCTGGAAAGTGCGCTACATCGATGCGGTCAGCAGCCATTACATTGCGCAGGGTCAGATCGAGCTTGAATGCTGACCACAGATTGTGATAAGCAAGAATCTCCACCCTCACATTGGGTGGCAGCGCGGCGGCATCGATCTCGAAGGCTGCTTTGCTATCGGCGTAGAGGATAATCTCCGCGTTCCTCGCCCGCTCGATCAAGGCTGGAACGAACAGACTTACATAGGTGTGCACACCCCCCACCAGACTGTGAGATAGATATCTTGCGTCAATTCCGATTCTCATCATTGTTTTCCACGCTTGCGAAACTCGTCCAGCGCCTCCAGGAGCAATGCTGGTTACACTGGAACGATATCCTTTACTGATCGTTCCAGCAGCGCACTTTTCTCACCGTTTGGAGAGCGCAAGCAGCTTACATAAGCGCCGCTCCCCACTCCACCAAACAACAGACCAAAGCAGATAGGTATAGCACTTTTGCGGAGAGCTCCTGCTCCATCTTCTGGACAGTTTTTATTCCACTTTGTGCCCAGGCCATGATCTGCCGCACACTATCCAGAATTGTATGCCCGTGCATTACCGCATCATACGCGCGCTCAACAATCGGCGCACGTTTTTCAGGGTGCGCTAAGAGATCAAGAATGGTGTCGACCAAATCCGTCACTGGCGCTGCGACATAGTGCTCACCCGGCCAAAATTCCGGCGCGTGAGGTAAGGAGGTCTCCGTCACCAACAACGATTTGTTGGCTGCGACTAAGGGCCAGCGATATGCCAGCGCCGAATCATACCAGGTAGGCAACAAATTTAGCGTGATCTTGGCGCGGTTGAGCAGCACGGCGCGCTCATGACCATAAACAGGCGGGTTGATCACGCCGTCGACAATGTGAACGCGCTTGCCCGCAGCAGAGAGCTGGGACAAAATGCTATCCAACAATTTGCTACGTCGTTTTGTGCGCCGCGTGCCGATCCACAACACGTCGATATCACGATCGAGATGCAAATCTTCACCATGGACGCCATCCAATGCGCCCCACT
The DNA here is from genome assembly GCA_014879855.1 of Caldilineaceae bacterium. Taxonomy (GTDB): domain Bacteria; phylum Chloroflexota; class Anaerolineae; order Caldilineales; family Caldilineaceae; genus Caldilinea. The sequence continues at coordinate 17,300 of JACSRH010000265.1, forward strand.
GCGCATAACGCGCCGGTATTCCAATCCGGTTATAGTAATCTGCATAGACTTTTGAATATTCGACAAGCAACCCCATCAGACCCGTGTGGATGGCATAATGATAGATGCCAACATAGCGAGGCTTGTGCAGATGGGTGTTGACCCAACGCATCGCAGGCGTCAGCGCCACGCGCCGCTGTGCAGCATCGCCATCCTGAAAGCGATCCAGCCAGGCAAGCAGGCGACCAAACGGCACGGTGAGACTGCCGGGCAACCGAATATCCGGACAATCTTCGGTGCTCCAATGAATCCAATAGGGGCGGGTTGACGGCGCCATCTTCGCCAACTGCGCGGTTACGCGTTGCAGCCGTCCCCAAGGTGCATACGTGAACAAAAAGCGCGAATCCCCAAATGTATCAGTGGTGTAGTGCATGATCGAGGGTTCGTAGCCAAGTTCAGCAAATGAGGCCGCAACTGTCTTTGGCAAGGCGTCGACGTCGTCATACCAGTGCAATATGGTGACGCGTTGATTTTTCTCCACTATCTTCCACCTGTAAATTCAAGTTCGACTGTAAGCTAAAACATCTAGTACAGTTTGGCACAGATTATCAAAATTTCGGCTTGCGGTTCGCTTACAGTCTATGACAGCCAGCAACGCTATATTCTATGAAAACAAGAATAGGGTTTCTGGGTCAGTTTTGTGAATAGAAGAGCGCGAATGGGGACAATGCTGAATCACGAGCAATATAGAAGGTCGCGATTTTCTGATAAAGCTCAGCCCGATAAGGCTCAGCCCGATAAAGCTCAGCGATGAGTTTTACCCTAGCTGCTGCCGGCGAATTCCTTGCATTAAATCTAATTCCGAGCGTCCTATCCCGCCCAGCGCCAACAACAATACGCCATAGAGGAGGACGCCGATCAGAACGTTCAGCGGAAGAAAGAGATCGCGCAACAGATAGACAACAACGCCCATGATGGCGGCTGCGACCAAGGGGCGCAGCAGAACAAGGTTCCAGTTGAGCGGTCGCAGTCGATCCCGTAGCACCCACGTATACTGGGAAAGTAAAACCGCCTCCGTGAGCACTGTCAACAACGAGGCAGCCAGCACACCAAAGATTGGGATCAGCAGCACATTCAATCCAACATTAACTCCCGTGCTGATTGCAATTGCCCAGGCCACGCGACGCTCGGCCCCACTTACTACGATCACGTATCCTAAAAACTCGGTGACAAACATGAAAGGGATCACCCAGATAAGGATGGAGAGTGGCAACACGGCCGCTGTATAGTCGCTGCCATAGAGAAAATTGATGATGGTCGGCGCCAACACCCACCCACCAATCGTGATCGGCAAGGCCAGCATCAGAAGATAGCGCAGCATTCGTTCATAAATGGCTGGCAGCGTTTCTGGCTGCGTCACCGATTGGCGGGAAAGTGACGGATAAAGCGCCGTATTGACTACGTTGGAAATAACGAGGACGGAGAAGATCAGATTGTAGGCGGAGTTGTAGTATCCCGTCACAACATCGCCTGCATAAATATTGAGCAAAATTGTATCAAACTTATAGGATAAGCCGAGTGTGAAGCCGATGATGCCAAAGGGAATGCTGGCGCGCAACAGTGACAACCACCATGAAGGCTGCGGCAGAGCGGGCCACACGCCAATGTGGCGAATGCCACGCCAACACACAAGGGTCATCAAGAGGATGCCGGCCAGATTAGCGAAGATTAAGCCATAGTAGCCCGTGGAAAAAAGTAAGGCCAGCGTGCCGAGGAGAACGAAAGTGACCTGATGAACTACTTGAGCGCCCGCGGCGATGTCGATGCGTTCATGTCCGGCCAACACTGATTCCGCGGCGCCCTGTACACTGTACATCACCAGCCCAATCGTCCCCAGCGCCACACCAACGATCATTTCAATGGGTCGCCCAGTGAACCAGGCCGTAGCGATAATGGCGATGGCCGCGCCGAACGAAAGCAAAAAACGTAGCCCAAGCACGCTGCCAAAGAGTTGCTCGATCTCGGCTTTGCCGTCCGGCTTGTCGCGCAAGCGCGCTACTTGGCGGACGGTGTAAGGGCTTAGCCCCAGATCGGCAAAGAAGACAAAGACAGCGCCAAAGGCCAGCACAGCCGCGTACTGACCATACACCTCAGCCCCTAAGCGGCGGATGACAAGCACTGTAAAAGTAAAAGAAACAAGTTTGATGATGACATGCGCTCCCATGCCAAAAGCAGAGTTGCGAGCAACAGTCTTGGAAAATTTAGACATGATTCACCCAAACGCTGGCCTTTGCATAGGTGGTGTAGACGCTTTCATAAATTCCGAGCAATTGTTGCATTTCATCTTCTGTATCTCTAATGAAACGCTGGCGAGCGCCGTACTGCAACTGCGTATTTAATTGGGGGTTGTCCAAGACGCTTTGCATGGCTTTAGCCAGGTCAACAGCATCACCCGGACGAAAGACCAGACCATCCTGCCCATGATTAACCAATTCTGTTATGCCACCGTGATCAGAGCCGATAACGGGCAGATGTGCAGCATAAGCTTCCAGAATGGTGAGCGGGCAATTCTCATACCACAGTGATGGAACCACCAAATAGTCGAGTGCACCAAGAACTTCAGGTAAACGACGATTATCAAATCGGCCATGAAACTGAATTCGATTATCCCCATTGGCTGCTTGTCGCAAAGTCACTGCGTAGGCTGGGTTTGCTTCAACACCGCCCCATAGATGCAATTCGATAGGTTTGTCTCCCGCATGAAGCGATGTGAACGCCTCAATAAGGAGATGCACACCCTTATGCTGGGCTACCTGTCCCACGTAGCCGAAGCGCACGGTTTCGCCTGTCCCTCTTTGCCTCTCCCTGTGTAATCTACCGATGTCAATGCCAAGCCTGGAAAACCTGAGGCGATCCGATGTGATAACGTGCTCAAATTGGTTGTACATAAACATTGACGGCGCAATCACCTGCGTTACACAATCGAGCGCTGCTTGCAGTCGCTCACGACGAAGCGCGATTGTATTGCCGTCCGCCTTTAGCGGCAGCTTTTCGGCCACGGCGCGCAGCTTTGGCCCCATCCTGCGCCCTAGCCGAATATAAGGATCGTTCCCCCACATGCGACAGCGCGCGCATATCAGCGGGTCTTCGGGCACGGTGGCGCACAAAACGCCATCACTGCGCTGCAACGTATGCTGAGGGCACAAATACCAATAATCATGTAATGTCAAGAGGGTGGGGATGCGTTGGCGGTCGGCGGCAAAAACCGGTGCGACGCCGAGCAGATACCCAGCCTGAAAATGGGCAAGGTCGGGTTGTTGGCGACGGAAATAATCCTCAAACCATTTGCCCAACAATTCATTGTCAAACTCCCAAATCCGTCTCTCCGGAGCTTTGATCAAGTTGAAGCTGAGTCGCCATACAGGAATGCCGTCAAAGACATCGTGCTGTGCATCAATAGTTGCAGGACTGCCGCTCTCGATATCTTCAATGGCAATCACTTCCACCTCATGCCCATTGTCCTGCAACCAGCGCGCAAGCCGATATGTGTAAAGCTCTGCCCCAGCCGTAAATCGGGGAAGAAAATGGTGTACAGGAAGTACAATTCGCATAAAGTTAACCGGCTCTCCAGAATCCATGCTGAAACATTCCATCACGTGCGCTTTATCGTTATAATATTTGCTCCCTTCACGACACTTCTGAGCGTACTTTACACCAAATTAGGCAGTCCATCCCTTACATCTCTCTGACATCGCTACAGAAGAGGCTCATACACGGCCTCTCCCCCAGTTATGTTGATGGAAATCCACAAGGCCGCGCCAGAGTGCATCCCTGTGTTGCAGATGATTCCGCCATTTGGGACGGACGGACATGATGACGAGCGTGCGCAGCATCTCGCCATAGACAGTTACCCAGACATCTGGCGGGACGCGCTGCTTAGACAATGTCAGCAAACGATTTCGAGTGTTGTAATAGGCAACGCTCGGCTTTGGACGGTAATCTCTCTGGACGCCCTTGTGCCAGAGTTTGGCCGCTGGCTCAACCGCATTGAGCCAGCCTGCCTGGCGTGCGCGTAAGCACCAATCAGTTTCTTCCCAGTAATAGAAGAAACGTTCGTCCAGCGCGCCGATTTCGCGGATCACGTCGCTGCGGACACAGAGTGAGCAGCCGGTAATGGCTTCAACTTCTTGCCAGCCCGTGAATTGACCTGTGTCCATCTCGTTTTGACCAAGATGCGTAGAGTGCAGATAACGTCCAAGTACAACGCCAGCAGACTGAATCACCTCAGGCTCATCATAGTGATAAACGAGTGGGCCGATCATGCCGATCTGCGGGTGACTATCACCAGTGGCAATCAGCTTTGAGATACAATCTGGAGCAAGCACTGTGTCTTCGTTCAAAACAAAAACCCACTCCGCGCCTCGGCTGACAGCAAGCTCGATCCCTACATTGTTGTTGCCCGCATAGCCACGATTGTCTGACAGCGGCAAGATTTCCACCCATGGAAATTGAAGCTGGATCGCTTCCACCGAACCGTCTGTAGAGGCGTTATCCAGCACCACAACTGATAGGTCCACATAATCGCTACGCTGAATCGACCCTAGACATTCTAACGTGTCGTCACGGCGATTGGTATTCAGAACGATGATGACGACATGCGGGTTAGACATCCCTGCACCTCCATAAACAAGATTACCACCAGAACTTTTGGCCACTGAAGGGTTAATCCAGCCAGGCTTTGGGAAAATTTTTCTCTACTTCCACTCCCTCAAACTTTGAGCTGGAACGCGCACCGTGCGCCTTTACCCACTGCGCCATGCGCGCTAACCCTTCCGCCAATGAGTGTTGATGCGTCTCTCCAAAGACGCTGCGCAGCTTTTCATGCGACGAATACGCAAACTGCACCTCGTTGCGAGCAGGAACATGGAGAATTTCAGGCTCTTTTCCCATCGAGCGCGCGACTGCCACGGCAAGTTCATTCACCGAATAGGGCTGGTCCGCCCCGATATTAAAGACCTGATTGTAGGCGCCGGGAACGTCAACCGCATCCGCCATAATCGGTGCGATATCGCGAATATAGCTAAACGCCCGCAACTGGGTTCCATCGCCAAAAATCGTCATGGCGCGCTCTTGAAGAAGCTGATTCATAAAGATCCCAACCACGTTTCGGTATTTGTCACCGATATTTTGCCGCTCCCCATAAACATTATGCGGGCGAAAAATAATGTAGTTCAGATCGAACATCTCCTTGCTGGCGGCCAACTCCTGCTCGACGGCAAGCTTTGCAATGCCATACGGATCTTCGGGATGAGCCAGCGCATCCTCGCGCATCGGCAGGCTGGGGCTGGCGCCATAGACCGCGATCGACGAGGTGAAAACCAGACAGCCAACATTATTGTTGATGGCGGCATTGATAATATTGATGCTGCCGATCAGGTTATTTTCGTAGTTAAATCGTTTGATAAAGTGACTCAACCCCTCTGCTGCATAGGCCGCCAAATGATAGATGTAGTCGAACCGATGTTCAGCGCATAGGCGATTGACTAAATCGACGTTATTAATGCTGCCCTGGACGAAACGTGCGCCCTCAACAATGTTGTCAACAAAGCCACCACTCAAATCGTCCAATACAGTAACCTCATGTCCGCGCAGCAACAATTCTTCTGCAACATGAGAGCCAACAAAGCCCGCGCCGCCGGTAACCAGAATTCGCCCCATATACTCTCTCTCCTTCACTGATGATGTCATTAAAAACAAATGGTATTAGAAGAGGGAAAAGCGCATCCCATAATATCTCTGCATAAACAGGCGCAACGCTTCATGCACTACATCTCCTGATCCATAGCACCGCAGATGAGGAACATCAAACCAATGCATCGAAGATGCACTCTTCCACTCCTCACAATTTACGAGATAAACCGTCATTTCCTCTTTACTGTGCACAGCTTCATCAGCACCAGCGTCCACCGATGGGATGATCTGCACTATATAACGCCTTCTCCCAAACCAGAACCTCAACTGATTTGGAGACAGCTCAATCGCCGTGATCCCCATCTCCCGCGCCAGCGTCACCTTGGCAAAGTCGCGCAAAATTTGCTGGAGGGCGGCATCGACGCGCCGCGGCGACATCTTGCGACGCACCGCGTCCATCGGCTGGACCACACGCGCCGGGTTGCCCTCGACGACCGAGCCGGCCGGGATCGACTGCGTGACCACCGAACGCGAGTTGACGAAACATTCGTCGCCAATCTCGACGCCCGGATGAAGGAAGACGCCCGCCGCACACCACACGTGACTGCCGATCGTCACGCCGGCCAGCTT
>JACSRH010000403.1 GCA_014879855.1 Caldilineaceae bacterium
CCCTCGCCGCCGCGCCAGCGCCGGCCAGGCCACAGACCCTGCTTGCCCAGAATGAAGCGGCGCGCGGTCTCGATATCAATGGTCAGCATGATACACATCCTTGCAATGGCTTTTCCAACGCTGTTGTCGTTCTGGGCGTGATGCGCCTGTTCAACCGACCTTGAGCTCATGCGGCGCTGCCGGCGATGGCATTGGCCGGTAGATGGCTGCCTGTGCAGCGCTATTAAAAACCATCTTATCGAATAGCACAAATGTGCGATTTTTGCGGATGGTTCCGCCTCCAGATCGGAACATGAAACCTATGCCAGAAGCACGGCAGTCAACATCAACGGACAGCAGTCTGAGCGAAATTGTTAGCCGCCTGAGCCGCCATCCAGCCGTGGATGCTCTGCTCCTGGCGGGTTCGGCCAGCCGCAACGAATTAAATCCAGCAAGCGACTACGACCTGGTTGTGGTGCTGTCAACAATGCCGATTCCGCTGCATGTCGGGGTGACTATGATCGACCATCGTTTTGCCGATGTGATCTTCCACACGACTCAGCAGATCGAAGCATTTCTGGCCGCAAGCGAACCACTCGATTTTTGGAGTTGGACAGGACGTCTGGTGGGCTGGCTGGAGCAGGGTCAAATTGTCTTTGACAGAAAGGGCAATGTGGAAAAGGCGCAGCAGAAAGCCCAGGGCGGCAAGTGGATAAAGCCGTCAGGCACAGAAACTGGTGTAAAAGCGTGGAATGGGGTCAATTATAATCTTCAGGTTGTGCGGCGCTATCTTTCCTCTGACGATCCACTTTATTGGGAAACCGCCGATCTCAAGATGATGATTTATGGGCCGGCAGACTTGTTCTTCAATTACTTTGAGGTGCGGCGATTGCAGTGGCAAGGTGAAAAGGCGGCGATCAACTATTTGCACAGACACGACCCTGGCTACCTCACTCTGTTCCATCAGTTTCTGCGAGAGCATGATCGGCGGGCAAAGTTTGCTCTGTACGAGGAGCTGGCAAAGCAGACAGTTGCGCCGGTGGGCCAGTTGTGGCAAGCAGCGGAAACCATCATAATGGTCGATGCAGAGGAGGTGACGCCGGAGATGGAGGGCGAAGCGCTTGATTTCTGGGCAGAACTGATTGGCGGTTGAACGCCGCTTGACTGCCGCTAAGCGTCAAGCTTTGGAGACGGAGTGATGATTTTGCTGGAAACTGGTGATATTTTTCCGTTTTTGTCGTGCGGGAGTTTGTCAAGCCCAGGTTCTGAACTCTATCCTCCGCTTACGGGCGCTGCGCTTCGGCAGCATGACCCTCCACTGTCGTCATCAGCGTCTGCGCCTGCCCGTCTCGATGGCGCGGCGTGCGGCCTCGACAATCTCCACCACGTGGCGCGCCTGCCGCCCGGCTGGGCCGCTCCTCAACGATGGCGTCGGCGGCAGATTCCCCAACAATTGGCGTGGCTTCTCCCTCTTTTTGCGCTCCACTGGAATGAGTTGCATCCCGACGATCAGGTCGAACTGAAGTAGACGCTTAGTCATCAGACAGCGGCCATCGCACAGCCGCCTGTCTCCCCAATCCTGCGCTTGCACTATGCATCCTCTTCCAGATTCGCCTTCAACCTGCCCGTTCCACCAGCGCCCGCGCCGCGCGATTGTGTTGCTCCACCAAACGCCCCACATCCAGATGAACAGGTGCGCCGCCGCGCACCAGCAGCCTGCCGTTGACAATCGACCAGTCCACCGGCTGCGGCTGGCAGAAGACCAGCGCGGCCACCGGGTCGTGCACCGCGCCGCCGGCGTGCCAGAGCGTATCGAGGCGGAAGGCGGCAAGGTCGGCGGCCATGCCCGGCGCCAGCGCGCCGATGTCGTCGCGACCCAGCACGGCCGCGCCGCCCAGGGTGGCGATCTCCAGCGCCTCGCGCGCGGTCATGGCGTGTGGGTCGCCCATCACCCGCTGCAGCAGCAGACACTGGCGCACCTCGTTGAGCAGATGGCTGCCGTCGTTGGAGGCGCTGCCGTCCACGCCCAGCCCCACCGGTGCACCCGCGTCGCGCATGGCGCGCACCGGCGCGATGCCCGAGGCCAGGCGCATGTTGCTCGTCGGGCAGTGAGCGATGCCGGTGTGCGTGCGCGCAAAGCGCTCGATCTCACTCTGGTTGAGATGGACGCAATGCGCGTGCCACACATCGTCGCCCGTCCAGTGGAGATGTTCGGCGTAGTCGCCAGGCCGATAGCCAAAGCGTGCTAGGCAAAAGGCTTCTTCGTCTCTGGTTTCGGCCAGGTGCGTGTGCAGGTGCACGTTCATTTCCGCGCCAAAGCTGCGCGCCAGCGCCGCGCTTTCGCGCATCAGGTCGGGCGTGACGCTGAAGGGGCTGCACGGCGCCAGCACGACGCGGCGCATGGCAAAGCGGCTCGCGTCGTGAAAGGTTTCCACCACGCGGCGGCTGTCGCGCAGAATGGACGCTTCATCTTCCGTGACGCGGTCCGGCGGCAGCCCCCCCTGGCTTTCGCCCAGGCTCATGCTGCCGCGCGCGCCGTGAAAGCGCACGCCGACGGTCTCGGCCGCGGCGAACTGATCGTCGAGCCGGCTGCCATTGGGCCAGAGATAATGATGATCGCTTGATGTGGTGCAGCCGGAGAGCAGCAGTTCCGTCAGCGCCAGTTGCGTGCTGATAAAGACGGCCTCTGGCGTGAGTTCGGCCCAGATCGGATAGAGCGTCTTGAGCCAGTCAAAGAGCACAGCATCCTGTGCAGCGGGGATCACGCGCGTCAGCGTCTGATAAAAGTGGTGGTGCGTGTTGACAAAGCCCGGCAACACGATGCGACCGCGCGCGTCGATCACTTCGTGCGCGGCTTCACGCAATGTTGCGGGCAGGTCAGCGGTGGCGCCAACCCAGACAATGGCCGCCCCGTCGGTGACAATAGCGCCGTCGCGCAGCTCGCGGCGTTGTGCATCCATCGTGACGACAAGATCGGCGTGCTCAATGCAAAACGACGCGGTTGCAGGCGTTTGGAATGGTGCGGACGGCTCTGGTGCAGAAGGGTTCATGGCGTAATCCACTCTTTTTGATGTGTCTGATGCGCTCAAGCTGGCGCCAGTGAATACGATAAACTAACGATGCACGTGCGTCAATCCTGAACAGGAATCGATGGCGCTGATTTCAGCGTCGTAAATTTCGCAGACTCCTGTTTTAATTTTAAGGGATTGCGAGAATCCAGGCTTCGGTCTATGATGTGTTTGACGAGAGGAAATGCCCGACAACCTGGAGAAAAACACATTTTATGGACTTTCTTTCGCAAATCTTCAATTATTTTGATGCACTGTTTACCGGCATCGGGTACGCATTGGCGCTTGACCCACGGCTCTACGCCTATGTCAGCGCCAATCCCAATTCAAGTTGGCTGGTGATGGGCGTAGTCTTCCTGGCCGGCGCGTCGATGCTGCTGGGGCAGAGCGTGGTGCTCTTTGTCAACCGCGTGCGCCGCGGTCGCTTTGCCCTCAGCCTTGCCCTGAACGGCGTGCTCTTTGTGATCAGCTACGTGATCTGGGGCGCGGCCATCGGCCTGATCGGCAGCCTGCTCTTTGCCGACAAGCTGCACATCCTGTCGCTCATGCGCATGGTCGGCCTCAGCACCGCGCCGCTGATCTTTGGCGTCTTTATTCTCATCCCGTGGATGGGACCCTTCATCGGCAAGATTCTCAACATCTGGAGCTTTCTGATTCTGCTCACAGTGGTGGAATTTGGCTTTGACGTCGGCCTGGTGCGGGCGCTGATCTGCGTGGGGCTGGGCTGGCTGCTCATGCTGGGTCTCACCAACTTCATCGGCAAGCCATTTATTGCGCTGCGCAACCGCATCTGGCACGCAGTCACCGGCACGCCCATGGATGCCAACACCCAGGATCTGCTGCTGGAGTTCAGCAAGTCGCACAATGCGCCGGCGCTACTGCGCGAGGGGCGACAATGATCCTCTATCTGATCATCGGGATTTTCCTGCTGCTCTTTGTGACTGCGGCGTTGGCGCCGCTGGAATCGCTTGGCTGGTGGGCGGGCTGGTCGCGTGAGGAGAGCGAGAAAGGCCCGTCTGAACTCTCCGAAGTTCCTGTCAGCGATTCGAACGCGGCCGAGCCGGAGATGTACGTCATCTATCTGTCCGGCATCGGCGCCATCTCCGGCGATTCCTTCCCCGAAGAAGAATATCCATTTCTGCACGGTCTGGAAGCGCGGCTGCCCAATGCCAAAGTCATCACCGATGTCTATCCCTATTCCGTGACCAACAACGGGCTGACCGGCCAGCGTATGCTCGCCGGACTGTGGGAGCGGATCGAGAAGTTGCGCTTCAAGAATCCGAACAGCCTGCTCGCCATGTTTGTCAATCTGCGCAACGCGTTGCAGATGTTTGTCTCCGCCGACCGCCGCTACGGACCGATCTACAACCTGGGCATCGCCAACGAAATTTACCGCGTGCTCGCCCGTCAGGGCTACCGGCCAGAGAACAGGCGCCCGATCGTGCTGATCGGCTGGAGTGGCGGCGGCCAGATCGCCATCGGCGCGGCCGGCTACCTGGCCGCGCTGCCCAGCCCGCTTTACGTGATTTCACTGGGCGGCATGCTCTCCGACGACCCGGGGCTGGAAAAGCTGACGCATCTCTGGCATCTCTACGGTGTGGCCGATCCGTTGCAAGCCTTGGGCGGCGTTCTTTACGCTGGCCGCTGGCCGCTGATGCCCAACTCCCCGTGGAACAGCGCCATGGCCAATGGGCGCATCGACATTATTTGCCTGGGCTTTTATTCGCACAACGGCAAGGGCAACTATTTTGACATGGAGACCAAGTTGCCCAACGATGCCCGCAACCGCACGCACGGCGAAAAGACGCTGGACACGATCGTGCATATTCTGACCGACCAGGGGCTATTGAAGTCAAAAATGGGGACGCCAGCCCTTGTCACGGCTGCCTCTCCAACTCCTGTCGTGCCTGGCCTCTCAGCGCCAACAGAGGCGGCTGTTCCAGCAGGCGGCTTTGGCGATCCTTCGATCTGATCGCCAGAGATCAGGCTAGTCTTCACATCACTTTGGAATGCAAAATCCCGGTTGCCAGTGTATATCACTGAAAACCGGGATTTTGGCTGTCGTTCGATACTGCTTTGGTATCCCCGAGAGGACTCGAACCTCTGGCCTCTTGGACCGCAACCAAGCGCTCTAATCCACTGAGCTACGG
>JACSRH010000360.1 GCA_014879855.1 Caldilineaceae bacterium
GCGCCGGGGCTGGCATTGCCAAAGGCCTCTACATTCCACAGACGCTGGCGCGTCTCGCGTTTGTCCAGGCGGCCAAAGCCCTCGCCAAAGCCATAGATGTGCTCGTCGTAATGCAGGTCGCTGGAGAGAAAGGCGCGTTGGATGCCGCCGTGCGCCGCCCAACCCAGCGGGTAGGCGTAGCGGTGATAAAAGAGCCAGCGGTTCTCGGCCGGGTTCCACTGCACCTCCGGCCGGCGCAGGCAAGCGATGTCCAGCGCACGCGTCGCCCAGATCAAGTTGCCGTCGCGGTCGTAGATCAGGAGTTGGAGCGGCTCATGGACGATCTCCAGCCGCAGCAGCGCGGTTTCGATCGTCACCCGATCGCCGGCGCGGTGAAGCTGAAAATGGGTCGGACCGTCAAACTGGCCCACCACCATCGGCGTCGGCGGCGGAAATGGCTCTCCTTCCGGCGCCATCCGCATGCGCACGATGGCGTCGGTGCAAACATCCAATTGGATGACAAACGGGCGCCCCGTGGTGGCAGGCGTCAGAATTGTCTCGCACAAGGTGCCGTAATAGTCGAAGACTTCAGGTTCGTAGTGCTGCGTCGCACAATGGACGCGCACCGAATGGCCGTCGACATCAAGCTGCACCAGTTCGGATGCCAGCTCGACGGGCATACTTTGATCCAGAAAAAGAGGTACGGGGAAAGAGGCGGGAACGTGATCCATCACTGGCTCCATAAGTGAGCGGGGCGCCGGCAGCTATCCCTTGAGCGCGCCTTCCAGCATCCCGCGCAGGAAAGTGTCGCGGAAGAGAATAAAGAGAATGACGCCGGGCAGCATGATCAGCACGCAGGCGGCGATCAGCAGTTCATTGTTGTTGCCGGTCAGTTGATTCTGAAAGTCGAAGAGGCCAACCATCGCCGTCTTCATCGCCGTGCTGGATAGCATGACGAGTGCGGTCAGGAAATCATTCCAATTGTAGACAAAGTTGGTGATAAAGACGGCGATCAACCCCGGCGCCGAAATCGGCAGGACGACACGCCAGAAGGCCTGAAACGGCGTGGCGCCGTCCACCTCCGCGGCCTCTTCCAGCGCCACGGGAATGCTTTTGAAGAAACCCATCATCACCCACGTGCCAAAGGGGACGCCATAGGCGGCATAGATGACGATCATGATCACATAGGTATCGCGCAGTTGCAGGTCGCTGGCGATCTTGTAGAGCGGGATCAGATTGGTCAGGCCGGGCAGCATCAGCACGCCCAGGAAGAGGGCCAGCAGCAGAGTGCGCCCGCGGAACGCAAAGCGCGCAAAGGCATAGCCGGACATCGCCGCCGCCACGGTGGTCACCACCGCGCCGCCCAGGCTCATCACCAGGCTGTTGAAGATCTGGCGCAGGAAGCGAATGGTGCCAAACAACTGTTCGTAGTGTCCCAGATAGATTCCTCCCGCCAGCCAATCGCGCGAGAGGCCAAAGCCCTTGGGCCGAAAGGAGGTGAAGATCGCGTACAACACAGGAAAGATCACGACCAGCGAGATCACCGTCAGCGCGACGATCAGCAGGGTGTTGGTGCGGTGGCGCCGGCTGAAGATCGACCAGCTGCGCATACGTGGCGGGGCGGAAGTGGTGGCGGTCATCAAACGCTCCTGTACAAACCGTTCCAGAAATCAGAGACACAGGCAGGCCTGCGGTTGCTCAAGCGACAACCTCGCTGCGCATCGTGCGGATGTAGACAAGCGCCAGGACGATGTTGATCAGCAGCATCAGGACGGCCAGCGCGGCGCCGTAGCCAAAGTTAAAGAAGAGAATCGCCTCGCGGTACATCGAGACGCTGAGCACTTCGGTCGCGCGTCCTGGCCCGCCGTTGGTGATCGACAGAAACAGCCCGGTGGCGTTAATTGCCTGCAGCGTGAGCAGCAGCACGATGACCAGCGTCGTCGGGCGCACCAACGGCCAGGTGATCTGCCAGAAGCTCTGCCATTCGTTGGCGCCGTCGATGGCGGCGGCCTCATAGACTTCGCCGGGAATGGTTTGCAGCCCGGCCAGAATCAACAGCATGGCAAACGCAATCGTGCGCCAGATCGTGGCGCCGATCACGACGCCCATGGCGCCCTGCGGATGACCCAGAAAGGTGATGTCGCCAAAGAGGGGCGAGAGCCAATCCTGCATCAACCCGTAGCCGGGCAGAAAGAGCCAGCGAAAGATCACGCCGGTCACCACTTCGGAGAGCATCCACGGCACAAAAATAATTGTCATGAAGAGCGCGGTGTAGGGCAGTCGCCGGTTCAGCACGACCGCCAGCACAAAGGCAAAGAGCATAGTGAGCAGGACAAAGAGCACGCCATAGACCGCGGTGTGGCGCAGGCTTTCCCAAAAGTTGGCGCTGGCGATGATCTGCTCGAAGTTGCGCAGCCCGACAAAGATGCGTTCGCCGCGACGAAAGGTGTTCAGGCTCAGAAAGAGGCTGTACAGAGCAGGATAAAGACTGACCAGACAGATCAGGAGCAGCGAAGGCAGGATCAGCAGGTAAGGGAAAAGGGTCTTTTGGCGCACAAGCGGTTCCTCCGACTTTCACGCATACCGTCGGCCATCTGCCAGGAAGTTGGGGAGCTTCCTGGCAGATGTTCAGATCTACTGCCAGTAGCGGCCCAGCACTTCATCCGCAGCCTGTTGCAGCGCGGGCAGCGGGTCCCGATCGGGGTTGAGCAGCAGCTCCTGCCAGGTGGTGGCGAGAATGTCCAGACTCTCGACATAGTAGGGGCTGGGCTGCATGTACGCGCCCTGTGTAGCCAGAATCTCGTCGACGTTCTGGTAGAAGGGTGTCCCCTCGAATTTGCCCTGCGCATAGGCTGCATTGGTGGTTGGAATGCCGAACTGCGCCTCCGACCAGGTCGCCAGGAATTCCGGCTGCATGAACGCGCGCAGGAAGCTCACGGCTCCGGCGGGGTTCTTGGCGCCGGTCGGCACAATCCAGCCCTCGCTTACCATGAAGACGTGGGGATCACCGTTGAAGGAAAGCCCGCCCGTCATGGCAACCTCGCCGGCATTGACGCTGTCCAGCAGACCGCCGACAAAGATGGCGGACCAACTGCCGCCGCCAAACGCGGCCGACTTGCCATCCGTCCACACAATTTCCGGGTCGGAGAAGTCGCCCGTCACCGCGATCTCTGGGAAGCAGCCGTTTTGAAACATGCTCTGCGCCCACTTGGCGACGGCGGCGACTTCTTCGCTTGCCCAGGCCGGCTTGCCTTCGGCGTCAAAGATGCTGCCACCATTGGACTTGATCAGCGGCCACCAGGCGATCTCGATCGCGCCATAGCTGCGACCGGCAAAGAAGCTGTTGGTGTAGAGATCCTCTGCTTTAAGCGTCTCACAGGCCGCTTGCATTGCCTCCGGGCTTTGCGGGAAGCCGTCGGGGAATGCGGCGGCCTTGTAGTAGGTCATGCCGCCGCGCACGTTGGTTGCCACGCAGTAGCGCACATCGTCGATGACGCAGGCTTTCTTGTCGCCATCGGTCAGATCGGCCGCCCAGCTCTCGTCCTTGAGCAGGTCGTCCAGCGGGGTCACCGCGCCGGCATCCAGCAGCGCCTGGATGTGCTGGCTGCCCGATTCCACCACGTCCGGCACATCGCCGCCCGACTGCACGGCCAGGGCCAGCTTGGTCGATAGCTGATCCCAGGCGACCTGTTCATAGTTGACCTTGACCCCCTCATTTGCTTCGAGATCGGCAATAAACTGCTTCAACACGGCGCCGTTGGCGTCGGCCGGGTCTTCCAGGTCGTACCGGCTCCACACTGTGATTTCGTTGGTCGCCGCTGCCGGTTGTGCGCCCGGCGCGGCCACGCCGGCGCAGGCAGTCAGCAGCAGCGCAACAATGAGAATAGACCCTGCCAGCAAGGTCACACGCAGCTTGTTCATTAGGAATGCTCCTTTACAAAAAGTGTGAGGAAAAGGACCGGACGATCTATTGCAAAACGCAAGCCAATGCACGCATGGGTTTGCGTTGACAACCAGGCAGAGTCAGGACAGATCAGCGTTTATGCGCTGCATGGTGAGATGCTTTGTCCTGGGATAAAGGCCGGCTCGATCAGCACCTGCGTTTCGGACAGCGTTTCGCCACTGAGCAGACGAATCAACATGTGTGCAGCCTGCGCCGCGACATCCTCGGCGCGAATGTCAAGGATAGTCGGCTGCAGCGAGCCAAGCCGAGAAATCGACGAATAGTTGAAGCAGATCAGCGACAGGTCGGCCGGAATGCGCAGGCCATGCGCCAATGCTGCTTCGACCGCGCCGGCCGCTGCATTGTCATTCCAGACAATGATGGCCGTCGTCTCCGGCCGCCGGGCAAGCAGCCGCGCCATGGCATGTTCGCCCGATGCAAAGCTGAGATCGCAGGGTTCGTAGGCGCTCTCTAGCGATCGACGTTGGCACGCATCTGCAAACGAGCGCATGGCGCGCACCGAGAAACCCATGGCCTGATCATCCTGGTGGAGAAAAGCGATCTGCCGGTGGCCGAAGTGCACGAGTTGTTCAACGCAGCGATCGATGCCTTGTTCAATATGACAATCCACATAATACAAGCCGCTGTTCTCTTCACAGCGACCGATCAACACAAAGGGAATGCCGCATTGATCCAGATAAACGGCCCGCTCATCCTGCATCTGCACCTGCATCAAGAGGAATCCTTCGGCTAATCCGCTGGCGGCGAATTGTTCTAGATGGCCGATATTGTCGTCAAGGTGAGTCATGAGGGTAAAGGCATAGCCGGCGCGGTTGATGACCTGCGCGGCGCTGGCAATGAACCGCACCTCCAACCCAGCCACTTCCGGCGCCAGCAGCGGAAAAACAAAGCCGATGGCGCGATGGCGCGTGCGCGTGGCCAGACTCTGCGCCACCGGATCGGGTCGGTAGCCCAGCTCTGCAATTGCCTGGTGGACGCGCCGCCGCGTTGCCTCCGAAATCGAGCGCTTGCCGCTCAGCGCGTGCGAGACGGTGCTTTTGCTAACCTGAGCCTTTGCCGCGACATCGGCAATCGTTACGCGTGCCATCGCTTTTCCTATTGAATAGACACCGAACGCGCCCAATGGAAATCAAACCGTTTTGATTACAATACAATCAAAACGGTTTGATTGTCAAGTAGATCAAAAACAACTTTCAGAAACCAGCGATCCGCCTGCGAACGCATCAACCGCCAGGCGCTGGCCCTGGG
>JACSRH010000238.1 GCA_014879855.1 Caldilineaceae bacterium
GCGTCGTGCCCCTCGCGTTTGCCCACGCCAAAGGCGGAAGTCGATGTCCGTTTCATGCAACGAATCCTTGCCCGTAGTTGCGTTGTCCGTAGTTGCGCTGGCTGTAGTTGCGTCAGCCGTCGCTGCGTTCGTAGCCGATGTAGTAAATTGCGCCGCCATTGTACCACGCTCACGGCTACATTCCGTCAACCAGCCCGTCTGGCTGACGGGTGCGGCAGCAGTTGGTGACGATGTTTTCGCTCATTTCCGCCTATGCCCGCCAATAGCGCGACCCATCCTTCGTGCGCCGCAGCAAACCGGCATCGACCAGACTGCGGCGCACCAGGACATAATCGGCGTCGAGATACCAGGCTTGCAGCAGCTCGTTCACCTGTTGTTCAGTATATCCGCGTTCCATCGCAAATTTGTCAATGATGTAGTGCAGCATGGCTACTTGATCTTTCAGTTTGCTCGACCAGCGGGTGACGCGTCCTTGCTCATCCAACAGGTCGCGCAGTGCGGGCGGCGCGCTCGCCCGCACCTGGCTGAGTTGCAACTCGGTCGCCGTCTCTTTGCCGACCGCCTGTACGTTGTGGCTGGACAACAACTGGCGCGACAGAAACAGCAACCGTTGTAGTCCGGCGTCATCGTAGGTGTAAAGTTTGTTGGCGTCGCCGGCGCGTCGCTCCTGTACAAAGCCGGCGCCGACCAACTGCTTGAGATGACGTGAGACATTGCCCTGGCTGCCCTCCAACTGGGTGATGATCTCCTGGGCGCGCTCCTCGCCATGTTCGACCAGGAGTTCCAGGATGCGCAGCCGCGTGTCGTCCGCCAGTGCATTGAGCGGCCCAAGCACCTCCGCCCGACGCAATGGGTCGCGGCGCAGCAGTTGAGGATCGAATTTACGCACCACCCAGAGTGTAGCGCGACTCCCGAAGTGCGTGCAATGCGCCAGGAGGTGGGGCGACCAAACCAATATGATGCGCTGGACGCCAGCTACTTGGGCAAGTTGGCGATCGTCCGGCTCACTCTGCAACAGGAAACGCAGCGCGTCGAACGGATTCGCCGCCTGCCACTGGGGCTGGCTGAAGATCAACTCGTTGATGCTGCGCGTCATTTTTGTCAGCAGGTGGATGTGGCGTTGCCACTCGGTCGCCAGCAGCGTCTCCCAGAGCGTGCGCAGATGCTCGACGATCTGGCGTTTGAGCGCGGGCGCGTCAGCCAACATGGCGTCGACTTCTGCACGCAGCACCGGCTCTTCGACGCTTTGCGCGGCCTCTGTCAACCGCTGGTGAAAAGTTGCGTCCGGCTGCGTCGCCAGCATCGTGAGGTAGCTTGGAAAATCAGCAACTGGTGCGTCAGGCAATAATGCCGGCCCGAAAGCCGCAAAGAGCTGGCGATTGAAGGTGCGTCGCTCTGGGGGCAACTGGGCCGCACCGCGCGCGTGCCATGCATCTTCGGCCACGCCTTCAGTGGTCAAGGCCCACATACTGAGCAGGACGGCAGGCGCTGTCTCCAACGCGGCGCTTACCTGGACCGTGGGCAGCGTCGGTAAAGAAAAGGGTGATGCGGACATGATTGATTTCCTATAATCTATTTATGCGGATATGCGCATAGATGCAAATGTTACCTGTGTTTTTGCGCCATGTCAAGCGCAGAATAGTGGCGCGGCGGCGCGTGGCGCGGCGGGCGCGTAGCCCCCCAGTGCTTTGTGTGCGCGTTGCATCGGACGACTGAAGCAAGCTCACTGCGCCGGGGGTTTGTTGACACTGAATTTGGCGCCCAGTATACTGGCAGCAAGCGACTGCCTGCGCGCCTTGCCTCGGCAAGAAGCCTGATTTGGCGCTATCGGTTTTGCAAACACGATCATCATTCAGCACGAAGGGTTCGGCGCCTTCGCTGCAAAAGTCATCGAGTATCTGCGCTATGGATTTACAACCCGAAAGTAAAAATGGACCCGAACTGGCCGCTGAGCCAGCCGGCTTTCCTGGGCTTGACTACGACTTTCTGCGCTATATGGGCGTCCGCCCCGAAACCATGCGCCAGATCCAGGATTTCTATTTTCCCTACTTTGCCAATTGCGGTCGTGTGATCGATCTTGGGTGTGGCGACGGCGACTTCCTGGCGATGTTGCTCGAGCATGGGATTGAGGCGATCGGGGTGGATTCGGATGAAAAGACGTTCGAAGCAGGCAAGCAAAATGCGCTGCCGATTGTCAGGCAGGATGTGTTTGAATTTCTGCATCAGCAAGCGGAGGCAAGCGCCGACGGTATTTTTTGCGCCCATTTGGTCGAGCACCTGCCTTATCCCAAAGTCATTGAGCTGATTCAGCACTCTTTCCGGGTGTTGCGTCCCGGAGGGCGCATCATCCTGGCGACGCCCAATGTTCGTTCGCTCTATTCGCATCTTGAAATGTTTTACATGCACTTTGGGCATGTCAGTTTCTACCATCCAAAGTTGCTCTGCTTCTTTTTAGAGCATGAAGGGTTTTGCCAAAGCGAAGAGGGCGAAAACACCACCACAGGCTCGCCGCTGCTGCCAGAGGTGCGTGCGTTTTTGCACCAGGTTGCGACCACACAAGCGGCCTTATCCTCTGCTCCTTCATCCTTGGGTGCAGATGTCGGGGAGTCGTCCAGCCCGCTGCCTTTTCACTATCGCCATGAAATTCCGCCACAGGGAAAAGGCATCTTGAGAAAGGCCAGCTATCATCTGAAGCGCGCCCTGACTCGCTGGCTTGTGCAGCCACTGACCGATGACCTGGCGCTTCAGGTAAGCGATTTAGCGCTCCAGACAGGCGCGGCGCAAACCCAGCAATCTCAACAGATAGCAGCGCTTGCCCGTTCCTTGCAGTCGCTCAACGGCGCCTTCGAGTGTTACGCCACCGCGGTCAAGCCGTGAGACAACAATTGGGTGACGAGACAATCGGCCTGAGCGATGTTGCCATGAAGGCGCCTACACCAGTTTCTGCTTCTCATCGTACTTTCACCATGATGATTGACTTTATTGCCCCGCCCCTGAGCATCCGCCGCCAGTTCCTCCAATTGATCCAATTGGTCTGGTCTCTGGGATGGCGCGAGGGGGTTGGCGTCGCGCTGGAGCGCATCAATGAGGCAATCGTCTGCTATCGACGCACCGGCAGCCTGATTATCCCGGCGCCGCCTCCCCCGCCTGTTTATACGTATGCAGAGTGGATTGCCGATCACGAACCTGCACCAGAGACGCTTGCAGCACAGCGCGTGGCGGCTCGACAGTTTGCTTATCAACCGCTGATCACGCTGATCATGCCTGTTTACAACCCCCCGCTGGAAGTATTCGACCTCGCCGTCCGCTCCGTGCAGCAGCAGACTTACCCACACTGGCAGTTGTGTCTGGCGAATGGGGGCGACGATCCCGCGATCCGCACATATATCGACCGCCTTGCAGCACAAGAATCGCGGGTGCGGGCAGTGCATCTCGCCCAGAATTTGGGGATTTCTGGTAATTCCAACGCAGCGTTGAAACTGGCAGCGGGGGAATTTGTCAGCTTTTTCGATCACGACGACAAACTCGCGCCCACGTTGCTCTTTGCGGTGGCAGCGGAGCTTAACCGAGACCCTGCGATTGACATCATTTACTTCGATGAAGACAAAATCTCGGCCGACGACCGTGAGCGCAGCGAGCCGTGGCTCAAACCGGCCTGGTCGCCAGACATGATGTTATCAGTCAACCTGGTCGGGCATGGCCTTTTTCGGCGTAGCCTGGTCGAGGAAGGCGGGGGCTTTGATCCTGCTACAGATGGGGCGCAGGATTGGGACCTGGCGTTGCGGTGCTCGCTGCGCGCCGGCAAGATCGTTCACATTCCGCAAATCCTGTATCACTGGCGCAAGATTCCAGGTTCAGCGGCAGTCGATGCGCAGGCAAAGCCGTATGCGTTTGCGGCGCAGGCGCGTGCGCTGCAAAAACATCTGGCCGCACTTGGCGCCGACGGCTTCACTGTCAAGCTAACATCGGCCGGCGCGCGCGTCGACTTCCCGGCGCGGGATGCAAAAATCTCGATCATCATTCCCACCAAGGATCAATTTCATTTCATCCAGCGGTGCGTCTCTTCCCTGCTGCACAAGACGCATTATCCCAACCTCGAGATTATCGTGATTGACACCGGGAGTACAGAGCAGGCAGTGCTTGCCTACTACGAAGAGCTGGCGCATGAGCCACGCGTCCATCTGGTGCACTACCAGGACGATTTCAACTACTCGCGTGCCAACAACGTTGGAGTGCAGCACGCAAGCGGAGATGTATTCTTGTTTCTCAACAATGACACCGAAGCCATAGAGCCGGACTGGTTGGAAACTATGGCGGGGTGGGCGCTGCGTAAAGACATTGGCGTCGTCGGCGCCAAATTGCTGTACGACGACGGCTCAATTCAACATGGCGGCGTCGTGGTTGGTCTGGAGGGGGTTGCCAGCCATATTTTCGGCGGCATGCGTGAGGGACAGTTTGGGGTGTTTGGCTCGACTGAGTGGGTGCGCAACTATATGGCGGTCACCGGCGCCTGTCTTATGCTGCGCCGCGAAGTGTTCGAGCGCATCGGGGCGTTTGATGAAGAGTATAGACTGACCTTCAGCGACGTCGAGTTGTGTTTGCGCGCGCTGGCGTCTGGCTATCGTAATGTGTGGCTGCCATTTGTGCGGATGCTCCACCACGAAGGGGGAACACGCGGGTACTACATGCCCAACGACGATATTGTGCGCGTCAACCAGCAGATGTGGCAGCTTGTGTTGGCCGGGGATCCCTACTTTCACCCTGCCCTGTCCGCGGTGCAGCGCCAGCCGACGCTCGCTTCGCCGGTGACAAAGACGCGCTTTCAGGTTTTCTACGAACTCCTCGACTACGTCGAACTGCTCCCCGCGCCGCCACACTCTGCTGAGTCGCACCAGGGCGCGCTTCCGGATCAGGCAAATCACAGCGTCGCTACACCAATAGACGCCGCTACTGTGACAGCCGTTATGCAGCAGATCCAGGCGCGGGCGGCATCATCCAGCCGCGTCACGTATAAGCTCGTTGACCGTAATACGCCGGCGATTCATATGGAAATTCTTTAGAAGCTGTTTGAAAGCCCTTTTTTTTGACGCAGAGGCGTGGAGACGCAGAGAAACGCAGAGAGTGCTTGCCGATAGTTGCCTGTTGTTCCTCTGCGAGCCTCTGCTCC
>JACSRH010000407.1 GCA_014879855.1 Caldilineaceae bacterium
AAGCTGTCGCGCGTGATGAACATCTGACTGTCGTGGCCGGCCCAGTGCAATGCAATCTGTCCCATTTTTGTATTCTCCTGTGCAATTTTGATTTTGATTTGCGGGATCAACCGCTCCCCCGGCAATCGTAGCACGGCCAGGAGCGATAGCAAAGCGTGGAAAGCACCAGTAGATCGGGCGCAGGCCGGCCTATCAGGCCCGACGACCCTGCGCCAACCATTGCCGTCACGCTGGTAGCGTGACCTGCTGATGGCGTGATTTACTGGCGGCGGGGAATCTCGTGTTCATCCAGCCAAGCTTCAAACGCAACGGGATCGAGCTGGCCGATCACTGTTTTGGCGATGGCGCCGTCCGGGGCAATGACATGCGTAATCGGCAGCCCGCGCACTTTGTAGACGAGCGCGGTGATGTCGTCCAGCTCGGTCAGAATGGGAAAGGTAATGCCGTACTTTTCGACAAATGCCGCCGCAGTGTCGACCGGTTCGTCGAAATTGACGCCCCACACCACCATGTCGCGCTCGCTGGCAACCTGATTGAGGTAAGGCATCTCCTGCACGCAGGGAGGGCACCACGTGGCCCAGAAGTTGAGCAGCACCCAGTGGCCGCGCTGTTCACTGAGCGTGACGCTTTCGCCGGACAAAGTGGGCAAAGTGAAGTCGTGCGCAAGTTCCGGGGTGGCGGTCGCCACCAGTTCGACAGGCGCGGGCGCGACGGCTGGCGTCGAGGTGGAGCCGCGGCTACAGCCAGCAACCAGCAGACTGATCAAGCTGAGCAAAAGCAGATAGTGCAACGAAGAACGATCTAACGCAAAGCCGCCAAGACGCAGAGAAAACAGAAAATTTGCCTTTCTCTGCGCACCTCTGCCCCTTTGCGTCTCTGCGTCGGACGTTTCTCTTAAACAGCGCATTGGCCACTTCATCAAGAGCATTATCCCTGTTGGCTGACATCGGAGGCAAGTTTGGCCGCGCCCGGCGTCACTTTGGCGGCTGGCTGCGCTTTGCGCGCGGCCATGCGCGTGCGTCGCGACGAGGCGAATGCGCTTTGCAGCCCGATGAAGAGCAAGGTCAGCAAACCGACAACGATCTTGGTCCACCACGAGTTGAGCGTGCCCTGAAACATGATAATCGTCTGGATCAGCCCCTGGATCAGCACGCCAAAGACGGTGCCGATCACATAACCCACCCCGCCCGTCAACATGGTGCCGCCGATGACGACCGAGGCAATCGCATCCAGCTCCAGCCCATTGGTGTAAAGTCCATAGCCCGATAACATGTAAATGCTGAAGACGACGCCCGCCAATGCCGAGCAGAAGCCATTGAGCGTATAGACCAGAATCTTGGTGCGCGCCACCGGCAGCCCCATCAGCAGCGCGGAGTGCTGATTGCCGCCAATAGCATAGACGGTGCGCCCAAAGCGAGTCAAGTGCGCCAAATAGAGTGCAGCCAGCAGGACGACCAGGACGATGACAACGTTGATCGAGATGAAAGTTTTGCCGAGGATAGGGATGCGGTAGAGCGCCAGCGCGCGATAGAACGGGTCGGAAATCGTGATCGCGTCTGTGCTGATGACAAAACACATGCCGCGCGCAAAGAACATGCCGGCCAGCGTCACGATAAAGGGCTGCACTTTGAAGAAATGGATGATAGACCCCATGACAGCGCCCAATGTCACGCCAAAGAGCAGCACCGTTGGGATGACGATGATCGGGCTTAGCCCTAATTCCTCCAGCATATAAGCGGAGAGAACAGTGGTAAAGGCGATCACTGCGCCCACAGAGAGATCGATGCCACCCGATAAAATGACGAAGGTCATGCCAATCGAGGTGATCAGCAGAAAGGCATTGTCGATCAGCAGATTGAAGAAAACCTGGGGCGATGAAAACCCGCGATATTGAACGACGCCAAAGGCATACAGGCCAAGAAACAGGACAATCGTGACCAGCAAAGGCAGATATTTGCTGTCGATCTGGAGTTTGCGCATCATGCCCGCACCCCTTTGCGCTGTGCAAGCTTATCCAGGGCAATCTTGACTGGTTCGGAATAGAGCAGGACGACAAAGAGGACGACCAGCGATTTTACAACCAGCACGACCTCGGGCGGTACGCCAAACGCGTAGATTGTCGTCGTGACGCTCTGGATCAGCAAGGCGCCGAGCACGCTGCCCGCCAGCGAAAAGCGCCCGCCCGACATCAATGTGCCGCCGATCACGACCGCAAGAATGGCGTCGAGTTCCATGAAGAGGCCGACATTGTTGGCGTCGGCGCTTTTGACGTTGGAACTGATGATGATGCCGGCAATGCCTGCACAGAATGAACAAAACACGTAGGCGAGGAGTTTGATATTCTTTTCGTTGATGCCGCTGTAAAAACTGGAACTGGCATTGGTGCCAACCGACTCCACAAATAGACCGATCGCGGTGCGCCGCGTCATCAGCCGGGCAAAAAGAAAGACGGCCGCCACGATGAAAAGCGTGAAGGGCAGCCCGAGAAGATAGCCAGCGCCAAAATAGAAAAACGGCGGATAGTAGACGGTGATGATCTGCCCATCGGTGATGAGCTGAGCAATGCCGCGCCCGGCCACCATCAACACCAGCGTCGCCACCATCGGTTGGATGTTGGCGCGCGAAACCAGCAAGCCGTTCCATATCCCGCACAGGATGGCGAGGCCAAGCGCAATCATGATGACCAGCGGCAAGGGCGTCGCGGTGACATCGGTGACATTGCCGACGAGCCGCGTCGCCATCGCGGCGCAGATCGCAGCCACGGCGCCAACGGAAAGATCGACGCCGGCAGTGGCAATCACGGCAGTCAAACCAATGGCCATCAACATGAGCGGCGCGCCGCGGTTGAGCACATCGACGAGGCTGCCAAAGAGATGACCGTCCTTGATTTCGAGGCGGAAGAAGTTTGGCGTGAACAGCAAATTGAACAACATGACCAGCGCCAGCGCGACCAGCGGCCAAAATAAGCTGCTATGACGCAGGCGCTCCCACCAGCTTGCTCGGGTCGTCATGATTCTCCCCCGGCGATAATGTGCATGATCGTGCGTTCGTTCATTTCGTCCTGCGCCAGTTCGACGACGACAGCGTTGTCACGCAACACAAGGACGCGGTGGCTGGTGCGCAGCACTTCGTCCAGCTCCGACGAGATAAAGATGCAGGACTTGCCTTGATTGGCTTGTGTCAGCACCAGCTTCTGAATCTCTGCTTTGGCGCCAATATCGATGCCGCGCGTCGGCTCGTCCAGGATCAGGATATCGGGGTCGGTGGCCAGCCAGCGCGCCAGAATCACCTTCTGCTGGTTGCCGCCGCTGAGATTCTTCACCAATTGGTCAGCCGTTGGCGTGCTGATGTTGAGCAGCTTGATATACTTATCCGCGATCTCGCGCTGCTTCGCCGTGTTGAGATGATTAAACCAGCCACGGCTGGCTTGCAAGGCCAGGATGATATTCTCGCGCACGGTCAGGTCGCCCACAATCCCGTCAGCTTTGCGGTCTTCTGGACAATAGGCCATGCCCGCCTGAATTGAGCGCAGGGGCGCGTGCTGCTCCACGCGCTGGCCCGCGACGGTAAGTGTGCCGGAATCCGGCTTGTCCACGCCGAAGAGCAGGTTCGCCATTTCCGTACGCCCGGAGCCGAGCAGACCTGCCAGCCCGATCACTTCGCCTTTATGCAAGTCGAGGTCAAATGGTTCGATGGAACCAACGCGTCCAAAATCTTTGGCCTGGAGCACGACGCTGCTCTGGGAGAGCGTTGCCGCCGCCTGTTTGTAGCGGCTCATCTCTTCCAGTTCGTTCAGATCGCGGCCGATCATGCGGGCAACCAGCTCGACGCGTGGCAGGGTGGCGGTGTCAAAGACGCCCACCAATTTGCCATTGCGCAAAACCGTGATGCGATCCGAGACTTCATACACCTGGGCCAGAAAGTGCGTGATAAAGATAATCCCGATGCCTTCGCTCTTGAGTTTGCGCATGACAGCAAAGAGTTTTTCAGTTTCATGCGCGGCCAGGCTTGACGTGGGTTCGTCCAGAATCAACACCCGGGCGGAAATCTCCAGCGCGCGCGAAATCGCCACCATCTGCTGAATGGCGACGGGATACATGCCCACGCTCTGGCGCACATCAACGTCGATCTCCAGCCACTCCAGGATCTGCGCGGCCCTGGCGTTGAGACGACGCCAGTCAATGCTGCCGGCAAAGCGCGGCTCGCGTCCGATCAGAATGTTTTCGGCGATCGACAGATTGGGGCAGAGGTTGACTTCTTGATAGACCGTGCTGATCCCAAGCGTCTGGGCATGGTGCGGGGATTTGGCAAGAATTTCATGGCCGTCCAACTCGATGACGCCGCGATCTTGCCGCTCCACACCTGTAAGCACCTTGATCAATGTGGATTTGCCGGCGCCATTTTCACCGAGCAAAGCGTGAATCTCGCCGCTGCGCAGTGAGAAATCCACCGCATCCAGCGCCTGCACGCCAGGAAAGGCTTTGCTGATGCCTTTCATCGTCAAGATGTTGGAATTGTCCGCCATGATGGTTGGATTTCCTTGCGTTGTGCGGGCAATAAGGGCGCCCGCCCGGTCGAATCGAGCCGGGTAGGCGCCCAGAACCTACAAACAGCGTCTAGTATTGGCGGGTGGGCAGCAGTTCAGCCGCCTGTTCCGGGAAGTAGACGCCTTCTTCTGACGGCACCCATTTGGCGACTTCTTCGCCATTGACAACTTTGAGTGCGAGATCGAAGAACTGCGGGCCAAGCAGCGGGTTGCATTCAACCGTGCAGTTCAGCTTGCCTTCGATCATCGCCTCGAACGCGCCGCGCACAGCGTCGACCGACACGATCTTGATGTCTTCGCCCGGCTTCAGGCCATATTCTTCGATGGCCTGGATGGCGCCGATCGCCATGTCGTCATTGTGTGCATACAGCGCAGTGATCTCATCGCCGTAGCTCTTGAGGAAGGCTTCCATGACTTCCTTGCCCTTGGCGCGGGTGAAATCGCCGGACTGCGAAGCGATAATTTCCATGCCGGGGAATTCGGTGATGGCCTCGCGGAAGCCAGTGGCGCGGTCATTCGCTGGCGCCGACCCGACCGTGCCCACCAACTCGACGATTTTGCCTTCGCCGCCAATGATGTCGGCCATGGCCTT
>JACSRH010000409.1 GCA_014879855.1 Caldilineaceae bacterium
GGCCGCGTCGTCCGCGTTGACCTTCAGCGACAGGTGCGGCGCCAGCTTGCGAAAAGCCAACGCCTGCGCCGCGTCGCCAAACCAGAAAAAGCTCTCCTCCGCCATCTCCATTTCCGTCACTAGCGCGATAAGCGCGGGCAGGTCGGCGCGCTTCACATCAAAGAAGACCTTGGCCTTGCCTTTAATCCAGCGCAGGAAAGCGTCAAGGCGCGGCACAGCCTCGCCAGCAAAGCGCGGGTCAAACCAACCACCAGCGTCGAGGCGGTCGATCTGCCAGGCGTCGTGTTCGTGGAAGGCGCCAAAGCCGTTGGTGGTGAAGCCCAGCTCCGGCCCGTGAAAGAGATAGAGCACGCCGTCGCGGCTGGTGTTGACGTCGATCTCCACGTACTCCATGCCCCACTCCACGCAAATCTGCGCGGCGGCGAAGGTGTTGGGCGGCGCGTATTCGTTGGCGCCCTGGTGGCAGACGATCTCGACCGCGCGCGGGCGCGGCGCAAGGATCGGCGGGGTTAGGAGCATTGCGTCACCCCTTCAGCCCGGTCGTGCTAATGCCTTCCACGAGGAAACGCTGGAACGCTACGAAGATCACAAAGACGGGCACAAGCGACAAACTGGACATCGCAAAGATCGCGCCCCAGTCGGTCTGGCCGGAGGGGTCGGCAAAGGAGCGCAGCGCCAGCGAGACCGTGTAGAGCTTGGGGTCATTGAGATAGATCAGCGGCGTGAGGAAATCTTCCCACGTCCAATAAAAGGAGAAGATGGCAGCGGTGATCAGGGCCGGCACAATCTGCGGCAGGATGATGCGAAAGAAGATGCCGCCCTTGCCGCAGCCATCCATTTCGGCGGCCTCGTCGAGATCTTTGGGAATGCCGCGGATGAACTGCATGATCATAAAGATGAAAAATGCCTGTCCGCCGATGCGCGGCAGCAGCAGCGGGTAAAAGGTGTTGATCCAGCCCAGTTCGCTGAAAATAATGTATTGCGGGATGATCTGCACCTGCACCGGCAGCATCAGCGTCGCCAACATGCAGGCAAACCAGATGCGCCGCCCGACAAAGTTGATGCGCGCAAAGCCGTACGCGACCACCGCCGAGGCAAGCACCGTCAGCAGCGTGGCCACGCCGGCGTAGAAGAAGGAGTTGGCGTAAAAGGTGGCAAAGGTGATGCCGCCAAAGCCGCGCCAGCCGTTGGTGTAGTTCGCCAGCGTAAAGTCCTGCGGGATCAGCGAGCGAACGTTGGTCCAGATCTCCGCCGCGCCTTTGAAGGAGCTGGCAAAGAGCCAGAGAATCGGATAAAGCATCAGGATGCCCAGGCCGCCGACCAGCAGGTGGTAGAGCAGCGTGCGCGTTGGCATGCGCCGCCACAACGGTCTGGATTGGGAACGGCTCATGGCGCGGTCGGCAGGAGCGGTGGTTGCACTGTCCATGCGGTTAGTTCTCCTCCTGTGAGCCGTAAAAAACCCAGTACGACGACGAGCGGAAGACCAGCGCCGTCATCACCGCCACGATCGCCAACAGCACCCACGCCATGGCCGAGGCGTAGCCCATCTGCAAGCTGACGAAGGCGCGCTGGTAAAGATAGAGCGCGTAAAAGAGCGTCGTGTCCAGCGGCGCGCCGCCCGTGATGATAAAGGCCTGCGTAAAGACCATAAAGCCGCTGATCAACTGCATCACCAGGTTGAAGAAGATGATCGGCGTCAGCAGCGGCAGCGTGATGTGCCAGAATTGCTGCCCGCCATGCGCGCCGTCGATGGCCGCGGCCTCGTAGAACTCGCGCGGGATCTGCTTCAGACCGGCCAGAAAGATCAGCATCGGCGAGCCAAATTGCCAGACCGCCAGCACGATCAGCGTCCAGATCGCCGTGTTGGGATTGCCCAGCCAGGTGATATCCGTGCCCAGAATGGCGTTGATCAGCCCGTCGGCGCCGAAGATCTCGCGCCACATCACCGCCACCGCGACGCTGCCGCCGACGATCGAGGGTGCGTAATAGGCCGCACGGTAAGTGCTGACCCCGCGGCGGTGGGTGTTGAGCAACATGGCCACGGCCAGCGCAAAGGCCAGGCGCAGCGGAATGGCAGTGAACGCGTAGAAAAAGGTCGCCTGCAGCGACTTGATGTAGCGCGGGTCGCGCGTAAACATGCGCTCAAAATTTTGCAAGCCTACCCAACTCCATGACGGGTTGAGCACATCATAGTTGGTGAAGGCCAGCACAAAGGAGGCCACGATGGGGATCAGCGTAAAGGCCAGAAAGGCGACCAGCCACGGCGCAATAAAGAGGTACCCCATCAGGTTGTCGGTGCGCCGCGCCCCGCCCCGCTTGCGCGGCCTGGTGGGCGCTTTGGCGGTGGCGGACGCTGGTGCGGCAGGCGCGGGAAGGGCGTTGCTCATCATGACTCCTGCAAGGAAGGGGCGGGAAGGGAAGCCGGCCGGCTTCCCTTCCCGCCGCAGCGCGATCAATCGAAAGGCGTTACTGTCCAGCCGACTCCGCCAGCACGGCATTCGCCTGCTCGCGCAGGATGCGCACCGTATCCTCCAGACTCTGCTGGCCGTAGAAGAAGGGATCCATGACCAGCGGCCAGTAGACGTTGTTGATCACGTTGGCATGGCCGGCGGCGTCTGGCGGCGGGATCGGGCTGACGCTCGACTCGATCTCGGCAATGTAGTTGAAGATCTGCTGCTGCGCCACGTCAAGCTCTGGCTGCAGCGCGTCGCGCACGGCCGAAGAAATCGGCACGCCGCGCTCGGCCATCAGAATTTTGTTGGCTTCGATGTCGTTGGTGAAGAAGTCGATAAACATAGCCGCCGCGTCCGGATTCTTGGCCTGCGACGTGATCGAGAAGAACATGCTCGGCTTCAGATAGTTGGTCGAGGCGCCGCCTTCGGGCCGCGGCATGGGCACGAGCAGGAAGTTGCGCCCTTCGCCCGCCGCAGCCGAAAGCGCGACAAGCTGGTTGCTCCAGACATAGGTCATGGCCGCGTCGCCGCTGACAATGTCGTTGTCCTCGACGCTGCTGCCCTGCTCGGCAACTTCCGTCTCGCGCGTGGGAATGATGCCGGCGTCCTGCATGCGCTTGACCATGCCGAGATAGTCGAGCAGTGGCTGGTCATCTTCGTAGCCCAGCGCGCTGCCATCTTCGTTGTAGACCCACTCGCCCAGGCTGAGATAGAGGTTCTTCCACAACTGCTCGTTGCTCAGCCCGCCGGTGAAGCCGTAGATGCCCAAATTTTCGTGCAACTGCGTGGCGAGCGCTTCAAATTCGGCAAAGGTCCAGTCGGGGCGAGGCGCTTCCAGACCGGCCTCGGCCAGCTTGTCCGCGTCGATCACGATCACCATCGAATTGGTGCCCAGGTTGACGCCGTAGAGCTGGCCGTCAATGATGCCACCCGCCAGCGCGGATTCTGAAACATTATCGAAGTTGAGCGTACCGTCCGCCACATACGCGTCCAGCGGCATCAACAGCCCGCGCGAGACCCATTCCTCCAGCCGCGCATAGTCCTGCTGCATCACGTCCGGCAGATTGCCGCCCGCGGCCTGGGTCGTCATCTTGGTCCAGTGGTCGTCCCAGCCGCTGAACTCATAAACGACCTTGATCTCCGGGTGGAGTTGCTCAAAGAGTTCAATCGCCGCAATCGTGCGGTCGTGGCGGTTTTGCGAGCCCCACCAGGCGACGCGCAGTTCAGAGGTCGCGCCGTCGCCGCCTTCTGCGGCGACGGCTTCGGTGCTCTCTCCTTCGGCAACGGGCGCGGCGGCTGGCGCGGCGGCCGGTGCGCAGGCGCTGAGTACGAGCGCCATCACCAGGAACAGCACGGCAAACCCAGACATTCTGTTTCGCATACAATGGTCTCCTTTAGAAAGTCGATTGGAAAGGAATGGCAAAAAAGCATTTTCGACAGGGGGACGAAGGTTGTACGTCGCCCGCCCTGTCGTTGCTCACAAACAGTCGGAAAATTCACTCTAGCCAAAATCGAAATTATCCTGTATGCTGGTGTCCTATAGGATATAGGATTTTCGCAGCAGGGTCAAGTGCCAATTTCAAATCCGTGCTTCAGAGCAGATGCTTATGAGACTAACTTTCCGCAGCAAACCAGCCGTTGTCCACGATCTGCTCCGCGAACAGATCATTCGCGGCGACTACATGCCCGGCGCACGCCTGGTGATCGACGAGGTCGCCGCACAGTTGGGCGTCAGCCAGATTCCCGTGCGCGAAGCGATCCGCCAACTGGAAGCCGATGGCTTTGTTGATTTCGAGCCGTACACCGGCGCCACGGTCACCAAGTTCAGCCCCGACCTGATCTTCGAAATCTTCGCGCTGTTGGAGTCGCTCGAAGTGATCTGCGGCCGCCGCGCCTGCACCTGCATGAGCGAGGCGGATCTGCAAGCCTTGACCCAGGCAGTGAGCGCGATGGACGCGACTGTCAACGAACCAGAAGTCTGGTCGCGTCAGAATAAGCAGTTCCATTTGATGATCTGCCAGTTTGCCGGCGTCAGCCTGATCGGGCGAATGCTGGAGAAGGCGCTTGATCATTGGGATCGCCTGCGCGTGCATTACATCCAGGCTGTGTTGCAACAGCGCATCGTTGCGGCACAGCAGGAGCACCACGCGCTGCTGCTCGCTTTTCAGGCGCGCAACACTGAGGAGGTGGAGCGACTGCTGCGCGCCCACAACCAGGCCGCGCTACACGCCTACATTGAAGTGCTCCAGTCTAAAGGTTTGCTCGTCACACCAGAAGGAGGATGCTGATGTCGCTGCACCTGATCCAGACGCCGGACATTTCGGCCCACCCTATTGAGCCCCACACCCTGCTGCGCCCGCGCCGCGCGATCACTGGCATCTCGGCCATCCTGCTGCCTTTCTTGGAGAACGGCGCCATCGACTGGCCCGGCTTCGAAGCCCACGTCGCGCGCACGCTCGACGCCGGCCTGGCGCCGGCCGTCAACATGGACACGGGCTACGTCAACCTGCTCGACGAGCGCCAGCGGCAGGATGTGCTGGCGCGCACACAGGCCATCGCCGCGGGTCGCGACTTCGTCGCCGGCGCGTTCGTGGCCGACCAGCCCGGCGCCGCCTTCGACCGTGACGCCTACGCCCGCCAGATC
>JACSRH010000411.1 GCA_014879855.1 Caldilineaceae bacterium
CACGGCCATACGCGGGGCCTTCGGACAGTTCGATGGCGCCCGTCACCGCGCCCGCTGGATCGTACAGCGTCACACGCACGACCTGGGACGATCTCGCCAGCGCCTGGGGCGCCTCCATGTTGAGGCCGAACCCATCGTAGGTGCTCACCACCGAGACATTCGGTCCCGCCAGCGCCGCCGACGCCACACCACCGGCCTCAGCAGGCGAGCCATCCATCAGGAAAATCGCCTCTGACACTGGCGCAGTCTGGGTCAGCGGGACGTCAACTGCCAGCATCACGTCGGGCGGCGCGGTCGTTGCAGACGACCCATCGGGGGCGGTGGCCACAGCCACGCCGACCGCACCGCCGAACCCCACGTTCGTCCGTTCGGGCACGCCCGTATCGAGCAGCGTTGCGCCTTGGGCGTCGAGCCAGCGTACGCGCGCCTGCGACAGGAAGGCGAGGCCCTTGACCAGCTCGCGCACTGCGTCCGCCGACGGGCCGGCTGCACTGTATTGGGTCAGCGTGCTGCCGATGGCCGTCGCGTTGCCTTCCAAATAGGCCCGCTCGCGCGCGGAGTAACTCTGCAAGAGGAGCGCCAACAGGATCGCGCCCAGCAGCAGCGCGGCCAGCAGGGCGATCGTCGCAAAGCTCAACGCCAGACGCCAGCGGATGGATGATTGCATGGAAGGACTCCGATCGTGGTCATGAGTTGCGCAACCTGCTGGACGAGCAGGCTCGGCGGATATTGGAATTGCTGGTGTATATCTTGCTAGCCAGTTCCATGGAACCGGCTAGCGAGACAACGATACACGCACAACGGCGCTATCGCTACCGAGAATTCAGGATTTGCGCAGTGGCATCAGCCATGTAGAGCACCGTGTCTGCAATGATGCGGTCGCCGCGGCGTTCGCCCCACACGGAGATGATGGTGTTCTCGCCGATCTCATCCACGGTCCCCGGTTCGACGGTCTGCTTGATCATCCCGTCAGCTTGGGGCGCGCCTACGGAGGACAACGCTGTGGTGTCGACATAGACCTGAGCCGTGTGCGGGATGACGACCTCCACCTCCGGCCCGTCGGCATTTCCATTGGTGGACAACGTGCCATCCGGGTTGATCCCGACGGTCATCACGATGTTTCCTGTGGTGATGAAGAGGCTATTGTCGCCACGGCCGGCCAGGAGGCCGGTGACATCCGGCTCGGTCTGGGGGATTTCCTGGGCCGACTCCATCGCCATATCGAATGTCTGCATACCCTGAGCGCCTGCTCCGCTCTGCGCATCAGACTGTCCGGCCACCATGGGCAGCGCGCTGGCGCCAACCGCCACCTTGTTGTTAAGCAACTGACTGCCGACGAAGACCGCCGCGATCAGCAGCACGACTAGCGCCGCAGCGCCGATAATCCAAGTTCTGTGATTCATGTTCTGACTCCTATTCTAACTGATGTAGGTTGAACCTACTCATAGCGTAGCGCCTCGATTGGGTCGAGGCGTGCCGCCCGCAATGCGGGATACAGCCCAAAGATGATGCCCGTCGCCAGGGCCACAAGCAAGGCGACGGGGATGCTGGCCGGGTCGAGCAGCGCCAGCCCTGCGTTGAGCGAAGCAGCCAGCGGGATCGACAGGATGCCAACCAGGATGCCGACCAGACCGCCGGCCAGGCTGAGCAGCGCCGCCTCCAACAGGAATTGCAGCACCACATCCTGCTGGCGCGCGCCTACTGCCATGCGGACGCCGATCTCCCGCGTCCGCTCGGTGACGCTGACCAGCATCACGTTCATGATGCCGAAGCCGCCAACGACCAGCGACACGACTGCCAACGCAGTCAGCAGCACGGAGAAGGTGCGCGCCGCGTCCTGCTGGACGCCCAGAATGTCCTTCTTGGTGGTTAGACGGAAGTCGTCAAGCCACTTGCCATCGCTCCCTTGCTCGATGCCATGCCGCGTGCGCAGATGCGCCGCGATCTGGGTCTTGGCCTCGTCCATGCGCGCTTCATCGGTCACGTGCGCGGTAATCTCGACCCACGGCTCGTTCTCAAAGAGGCTTTGCACCGCCGTGCTGACCGGCAGGTAGAAGGCATCGTTGGGCTTCGCGCGCGTGCGCTCCTGCTCGTCCACCGTCTCCAGCTCGGCGATCACGCCGATCACCTCGCACGGCTTGCGGTTGATCCACACGGTCTGTCCGATGGGATCGTCGCCCAGGAAGAGGTCGTCGGCCGTCCTGTACCCCAGCACGCAGACCTGCGCGCCTGCCGCGACTTCGCTGTGGGAGAAGAAGCGGCCGCGGGCCAGAAATGCCTCGCTGGTCAGCAGGGCGCCGGCCGGCCAGCCCACTGGCTGCACCTTGCCGTCGGCGATCATGCTGGTCAGCGCGCCCGCATCCACGCCTGTGAAGGTCATATCCAGCGTTGTCTGGCCGTGGCGCACCTTGCCGCTGCCCCTGACGGTCATTTCGACACGATCGATCAGCGGCGCGGCGTCCGTCAGGGTCAGACCGTCCTCGTAAGAGAGCAGCTTGCCGGCCGGCTTGGGTTCGCCATCCTCGACGGCAAACTGCCCGCTCACCTGGATCTGGTCTGAGCCGAGGAAACGGAAGCTGTTCTCGACAGCCGCACGCGCGCCGTTGCCCAGCGCCAGCGTGGCGATCACCGAGGCCACGCCGATGATGATGCCCAGCATAGTCAGGCCGGTGCGCAGCTTGTTGGCCGCGATGCCGCTCAGCGCGGTGCGCAGCACGTTGAGAAAGGTCATGGGAGCAGCCTGCCGTCGCGCATGTGCAGCGTGTACTCCGCCTGGTCGGCCACTGCGCGATCATGCGTTACCAGCAGCAGCGTCCGGCCCTCGGCGTGCAGTTCGGCCAGCAGCCGCATGATGTCGCCGCCGGTGCTGCTGTCCAGGTTGCCGGTCGGCTCATCGGCCAGGATGAGGGCCGGATCGCCCACCAGCGCCCGCGCAATGGCGACGCGCTGGCGTTGGCCGCCGGAAAGCTGCGTGGGGCGATGCCCGGCTCGCTCCGCCAGCCCGACGCGCTCCAGCGCGACCAAGGCGCGCTTGCGGGGCGAAGCCGGCTCTGCGTTTCCTTGCTTTCCTGCCGCCCGATAGAGCAGCGGCAGCGCCACATTGTCCAGCGCGGTCAGCCGCGGGAGGAGGTTGAAGGTCTGGAAGACGAAGCCGATGCGCTGGTTGCGCAGCCTGGCCCGCTCCTGCGCGGAGAGGGAACCGACATCGCGGCCCTCGAGCAGATAGCGACCGGTGGTAGGCGTGTCCAGGCAGCCCAGCAGGTGCATCATGGTGGACTTGCCGCTGCCCGATGCCCCCATCAGCGCCACGAAATCACCGGCGTTGATGCGCATGTCCACCCCGCGCAGGGCGAAGACGTCGGTGGCGCCCATCCGGTAGGTCTTGGTCAGCTTCTGCGTTTCGATGACTGGTCTTGGGTCGTTCATCGGCTCACCACCTGGTCGCCCGCGGCCAGCCCGCTCAGGATTTCGACGTACTGGTTGCCGCGCAGACCTACCTTTACCGTCCGTTCTTCCGTGCTGAAGCCATTCCACACCTTGAGCGTAGCGGTGCCATCGGCGCGGGCGCGCACCAGCGAACGTGGCAGGCGCAGGACCTCTTCGCGCCGGTCGATCACCACCGACGCATCCACCGTCATCCCTGGCGCCAGTTCTGAGCCTACGCTATCCAGTGCAATGTAGACCGGGTAGACGGGCGAGGCGGCGTTGGCGCTGCGCTGAGGCACGATGCGATCGACGCGACCGGTGATCGCGGCTGAAGGCATGGCGTCGAAGAAGAGATCCACCTCTTGCCCGACCTTCACCAGCGGGAAGTCCTCCTCGACCACCGTAATCTCCGCTTCCACCTGCGTCGGGTCGGTGAGGCGCAGCACCGGCGCACCGGCAGCGACCGTCTCGCCCTCGCTGGCATTCACCTCCAGCACGACGCCGTCATAGGGCGCCACCAGCGTTGCCGCCGCGAGCTCCGCCTGCGCCCGGCTCAACGCCTGTTCGGCGGCCTGCACTGTCGCCTGCGCCTGGTGCAGATCCACGGCGTTTGGGCCGGCGTTCAATTCGTCGAGCCTGGCCTGCGCCTGCTCATGCGCCAACTGAGCGGCGCGCAGGTCGTTCTCGCCGGTCCGCTGGTTTGCCTGCGCCAGGCGGCCGCGCGCGCGTTCGACGTTGGCCTCGGCCACGCGTATCTCCTCTGGGTTCGGCCCTGCCTGGATGCGCGCCAGATCTTCCTCCGCTTTGCGCACGGCAACGTCAGCGTTGCCCACTGCGGCCTGATTCAGATCACACGCGATCACGTCTGGCCCGCCGCAGGCTGCATCACGCGCGATTTGTGCGCTCCACAGGCTGTTCCTGGCCGTCTCCAGCGCGTACTGGGCGTTTTGCAGCGCGGCTGCGTCGGGTGATTGAAGCTGTGCCAGCGTCGCCTCGGCCGCGGCCAATTCGGCGCGTGCCGCGGCCAGTTCGCCGTCGTTCGGCCCGCGTGCCAGCGTATCCAGCCGCGCCAGCGCGCCGGCCAGGTCACCCTGCGCCGCGGCCATGTCGGCGGGCGTGGGGCCAGCCTGGAGCTTCGCCAGCCGCGCACGGGCCAATTCCAGCTCAGTCTGGGCTGTCGCCACGCGCTCTTCTAGCGGGGCAGGGTCGAGGCGCGCCAGCGTGGCGCCCGCGGTCACATGCTGGCCGGCGCGCACGGGCAGGCTCAACAGCTTGCCCGTGGCGCCGAAGGAGAGCACCATTTCGCGTTTGCCCACCAATCGGCCGGGCGCGGTTACGCCCAGCGAAACATCCCCGCGCTCAGCGGCAACGGTCGGCGGCGCGGACTGCGCCTCCACCGTGACCGGCATGGCGCCGCGCAGTCCCCACAGGCCGGCCGCGACCATGCCCAGGATCACCAGAACGCCAAGTGGTATGTACCAACGTTTCATAGACTGACTCCTCCCCACCGTGACTCCTGATTTTGGTTGCCAGGTCGCAGACGGGTCTACTTCATGCTGGGGGCGAATCGCACGCCCACCGGTTTCAACCGGTGTCTGACATGCGAAACCGGCTGAAGCCCGGTTGCCAGACGGTGCGATCACCGGTTTGGCAGTGCGTTTCAACGCACT
>JACSRH010000132.1 GCA_014879855.1 Caldilineaceae bacterium
CGCCGACCCGACCGTGCCCACCAACTCGACGATTTTGCCTTCGCCGCCAATGATGTCGGCCATGGCCTTGCCGGCGCGGCGCCCTTCCTCGATAAAGTCAGAGCCGAGATAAGTGACATACAGATCTTCCGGCACGGCCGCGCGGCGGTCGACCAGGATCAGCGGGATGCCGGCATCTTTGGCTTCCTGGAAGACAGTTTCCCAGCCGGTTTCCACCACAGGCGAGACGCCGATCACGTCCACCTGCTGCGCAATAAAGGAGCGGATCGCCTTGATCTGGTTCTCCTGCTTCTGCTGCGCGTCCGAGAACTTGAGTTCGACGCCCAGACGTTCGGCCTCCGCCTTGATCGACTCGGTATTGGCCGTACGCCACTCGCTCTCCGCGCCGATCTGGGCGTAACCAACCACCAGATCCGCAAAGGTCTTGGCGGCCACGTCACCGGCCGGCGCGGCTGCTGCCTGTTCGGCTGCCGGCGCGTCGGCGGCTGGCGCAACTGGCGCCACCGTCGTGCAGCCGACCAGCGCAAACATCAGAGCACCGACCAGCATCGCAAAAAGCACGCTTCGCACATTCATTGGTTTTTCTCCTCTTGTAAGATGAAAACTGGTGAGGTGAAGACTGTACAAGCCGGTCGTCAACAGACCGGCGCATCTTATAGTAGCAATTGCCACCGGCGCAGACAATGCATTTCTATGCGCATAGCGTCACGATTCTTGGCGAGTTTCATGCATAGGGGCAGCTACCACCGCGGCAAGGTGTTAAATCTTTGGATTGAGGTCAGCTTTTATCGGCAGCGGGCTCTGGGCGACGGCGCAACGGTATCGACAAAGAGACGGATGTTCCGGCGCCATACTCGCTGTCGAGCGTCAAGCCATAGCGTTGGCCATAGTAGAGCCGGATGCGCTGATTGACATTGATCAGGCCATAGCCCCCCTCACGTGTCACAAGAACATCACGCGTCAGGCTGTTGCGCACTTCGGCCAGACGCTCTGGCGTCATGCCCATGCCATTATCGGTGACCGCGACGTGGAGCAGCGCGTCACCGTCACAGCGGCCGCGCACGACGATCGTGCCGCCCGTGCGTTTGTTCTTGATGCCGTGATAGAGCGCATTTTCGACCAGCGGCTGCAACATAAGCTTCAGAATCGTCGCCGAAAGCATAGCGTCGTCGATGTCGATCTGATAATCGAGAATGTCACGATAGCGAATCTTTTGAATTGCCAGATAGCTGCTCACATGTTCAAATTCTTCGCCGACCGTGATCCAGTC
This sequence comes from Caldilineaceae bacterium, assembly GCA_014879855.1. Taxonomy (GTDB): domain Bacteria; phylum Chloroflexota; class Anaerolineae; order Caldilineales; family Caldilineaceae; genus Caldilinea. Next base: position 1,271 of record JACSRH010000132.1, read on the forward strand.
TTTGCCTTTGCTCAACGAAATGCGGAAAAAGCGGGAGAGGGCGCGCACCAGCTCGACGACCTGCGCCGTGCGTTTGGACTCCGCCATCCAAATGATCGTGTCCAGTGTGTTATACAAAAAGTGTGGATTGATCTGCGCCTGCAAGACGCGCAACTCGGCTTTTTGCAGATTTTCCTGCTCCTGCACCTTGGCCGCCACCAATTGGCGCACCTTGCCGACCAGGATGTTGAAGCTCATGCCCAACTCCGTGATCTCATCGACGTTGTCGGAGGTGACCAGCGGCTCGAGATCTTCACGTGCAATGGTGGTCGTGACATCGTGCAGCTTCTTGATCGGCAGATAGATGCTGCGCGAAATGCGCCACGCGGCCACAATCGAAAAGGCAACCGCCGCCAACATCCCGATGACGCTGGCGTAGATCCATTGTTGCAGGCCAGCTTGCAAGGCCCGATATTGCTGCTCGGTGCGGTTGACCTCAAACAGCATGTAATCCTGGACGCCTTCTTCCACCAGCTCCGAGACCCAGCGGATGCGCTCCATCAACACCATGTTGTCGTCAAAAGGCACGCCTGCCGAAAGCTGCACGCCCACGCGGTCGATATCGTGTCGCAGCGTCTCCATCGTGTTCTGAATCACGCGCAGCTTCAACCGGCCGCGTTGCGAGCTGCTTGTCTCGCGCATGGCGGCCAGTTTGGCGTCCACATCATCCAGAATCGCGTACTGATCGGCCGTGTAGAAATCCTCCTTGCCGGCGACGATGTCCCACATCTCAGCATCGATGGCAAACTTGATATAGCCGTTGATGCTGTTCGCCGCTGTGATATTGTCGATTATCCGGCTGTACTGCGCCTGGTATTGCAGAATGGGGATCGCCAGAAAGATGTAGGGGATGCCCAGGATCACGATCAGGACGGAGAACGCCAGCAACATTTTCGACTTAAGCGACAACTTGAGGTAAGAGAGAAATTGCGTCGATGGCATGATCGGCGCAAACAGGGGGCCGCGGTCCGCGCTAAGCGCCCCTACGGTTTCACGCGCCGCTTGATGGGAATCCCGTCTGTTCCACATGACCACCCCTCTCTGTCAAAACTCATTTGTTCTGCCGAATGACAATGGCGCACAGATGACGCAAATCAGACGGATAGCGGCGGATAAGATCAGCGAAAATCCGCCTGATCCGCGCCATCCGCGTGCCATGCGCTGCTGACGCCCTGTTGCCGATACTCGCTGGGCGATTGTCCGGTCGCCCTCCTGAACACGGCGTAGAAATAGCGCGGGTTGTGATAGCCTACCTGATACGCGATATCGCCAGTTGACAACGTGGTCGTGCGCAATAAACGCGTTGCCTGGTCGATGCGACGCGCGGTCAGATGCACGACAAAGGTCATGCCAGTTTCTCGGCTGAAAACTGTGCTGAAGTGGCTCGGACTCCACCCCACCGCGGACGCGACCGTGTGCAGCGACAGGTCCTGGCTGGCCAGATGGGCATCGATATATTGCTTGGCTTTTTCGATGATCTGCTGCGTTCGATTGGTGTGTTGTTCGCGGTAAAGCAGCGCCTGCGTCAGCATCTGGCGCGCAAACGCGCGCAGATCATCGGCGCTGGCGAGCGCGGCCAGCAGCGACTCAAGCTCAGCGCGCGGGGGGATCACTTCTTCCACCGCACCACCCAGACCCTGGACAAAGTTGGCGACTGCCACCAACACGTCTGTCGCCAGAAAGTCAATCACGGCGCGCAGCTCAGGCGCGTCGACGCCCACGCTCGACAGGTGCGTCGCCAGAAATGGCTCCAGGGCCTGCAGTTCGCCCCGGCGCAGGAAGGTGAGCACGGCAGTGGGATCGACCGCCAACAAGGTGTGCGGCGGATAGGTGATGCCGCCGCGGCGGGGCGTCAGTTTGCGGATCTGCGTGCGCGCGCTGTCGCACGCTTCCAGAAACGACTGCGGGATCGCGGCCATGCGCTCGACTGGGCGACCAATGCCGATCGCCAGCGCCAGGGACGGTTCGGGCGCGAGCACAAGCGTGATCTGCGCGGCAAGCTGGTGCGCCGCCTCTTGCACTGCCGCCGGATCGTCGCCTTTGAACAGCAAACCAGTCTCATCCACATCTTTCGTAAACAGCAAAGCGTCGTTGCGCGCGGCCAGCAACTCCGCCACCACCTGGCGCACGCGATGATAGCTCTCCAGCCGCGCCAGATGAGTCATCTCGACTGCCACATCACAGCGCACACTCATGGTCAGATAGCAGCGGGCGACCAGATCGATGTGCAAGGCGCGTGCGGCGTCGATGGCCTCAGAGGCCGTGAGCGCGCCGGTCACCACGTCGAGCAGAAAGCGCTGGCGCAGGACGGTGGCGTTCTCCTGAAGCTGGGCCTGAAGGTGGCGCAATGCTTCCTGCTGCTGTTGCTCCTGCTCAATTTGCCGCCGGATGCGCGCCAGCGCGTCGAGCAGATCCTGCGCGCTGATCGGCTTGAGCAGGTATTCGGTGACGCCCAGTTGGATGGCTTCCTGTGCGTAGCGGAACTCGTCGTGGCCGCTCAGGATCACAATGCGTGTCTGTGGCAGCCGCGCCCGTACAATCCGACTCAATTCCAGGCCATCCAGAAAGGGCATCTTGATGTCGGTGATCAGGATATCGGGCGCTTCCGCCTCGATCATTGGCAGCGCCAATTCGCCGTCAGAGGCCTCGCCACACCAGCGTAGACCTGCGCTTGCCCAGTCCACACTGTCGCGAATCCCCTCGCGTGTGACGATCTCATCCTCGACCAGAAACACCTTGTACAACATCCGCCTGCTTCCTTTGTTCAGGTGATTGCCTGTCAAACATAATGCTTGAAAAGGGTGGCTACAAGGGGACGCAGATATTCACCGATACGCTCATAGCCCCTTGATCGTCATGCCGCCGTCCACCACCAGGTTGGCGCCGGTGATGTAGGATGCCTTGTCCATGGCCAAAAACGCAATCGCGGCCGCGACTTCATCGGCCGTGGCAATGCGCGCCAGCGGTGTGCGCTGCACAATGCGGTCGAGCCGCGCGGCGTCCTGCAGGACAGGCATCGCCAGCGGCGTTTCGGTGTACCACGGCGAGACAACATTGACGCGGATGCCAGCGCTGGCCCATTCGCCAGCGAGGCTGCGCGTCACCTGAATCAGCGCCGCCTTAGTGAGCGCGTACGGCGACCCGCTGCCAACATCCAACATCCCAGCGACCGACGCCACGTTGACCACGGCCGGGTTCACGCCCTGGCGCAGCAACGGATAGAGCGCCCGCGTCAATTCGTAGGCGCTGATCAGGTTCACATCGAGAAGGTGCGTCACCTCCTCTAACGCGTAGTCGACGGTCGCGCGGCGAAGGTTTGTGCCCGCGTTGTTGACGAGGATGTCCAGCCCATCCCAGCGCGCGGTGACGGCCTCGATGAGCGCTTGCCTGCCGCCGATCGCACCGACATCCGCTGCCACGCCGGCGATCGGCAGCCCCTGGACAACGCGCGCTTCGACCACGCGCTGCAGCTCCTGCTCGCCGCGCGCCACGATCAACACCTGCGCGCCCAGCGCCAGAAACTCATCGGCCGCGGCCAGCCCGATGCCTTTGCTGCCGCCCGTAATCAATGCGCGCTTGCCTGCCAGCGTCCATGTCTTCATGTGGCCAGCAGCCCTTCATGTTCCACGAGCCACGCCACCGCCTCACGCACGGCCTGGAGCGACGTGTAGCGCGGCCGGTAATTGATGTGGCGCCGCGCCTTCTCGATGCTGCAATTGGGGCTGTGCGCGATGTGATCCCACGTGGCGCGCGCTTCGTCCTCACTCACCGTCTGG
>JACSRH010000211.1 GCA_014879855.1 Caldilineaceae bacterium
ATAGTTTAATCGGCAGAACACCTGACTCTGGATCAGGCAGTTGGGGTTCGAATCCCTGTCCCCCAGCCAAACCCTCCACAACCCAGTAGTTTCACTATTCGGTTGTGGAGGTCTCCGTTAGCTGCTGGCGCGAACTTCCAACCGAGGATCGCACCGGCAGCGATTTATTTCTGCCCTGCTTCTGCGCAGACGCGCCCGTCGAACGGATAGCGTTTAGCAGTTGCAAAACCCAAGCGAAAACCACTGTAGCAGGCGTCGCCGTCACCTGCGCGGCGAGCCGTGCCGGCCGAACTACCAGCGTGACAGCGGTGGTGGCGCCATCCATCATCGAACTGGTAGCTCAGCCTGCACGACGCACCACACTACCGGCGGGTAATCGGCAAATATTGGTATTCCACGGCTCCTACATAGACCGAAACCGGCACCTGCACCGCAGGCAGCGCACTGCCATTGCCCGCCGCCTCGATCTGGATCGCGCCCAAATCGTGCGTGCCTTCATCCAGGTTGCTGGTATCGATCGTAATCTCCAGCGCGACCGAGCCGCCCGGCTGCAATTCTCCACTGGCGGGGGAAACCGTGATGGAGGTGGGAGCGGCGCCGTTGGGTTGTGCGGACCAAGTCATGGGGCTGCCCCCGGTGTTCATCAGGCTGATGGCAATTTTAACTTCTCTTCTCTGAGCGGGGATGTCGATATCGGCCAGGAGCAAGAGACTGTTCGTGAGCAACGACACTTCAGGTGGCCGGGCAACCGCATAGTAGCCATCCAGGGTCGCGCTACGGTGGAACATTGGCCAAGGTGCAGCGCCAAGCGATCCGCTCGTCGACTTAAAATGCCACAAGTAGCCGGACGACTGATCGCCCTGGGCGTGGCTGCCCCCGATGAAGACGTCGGCTTTGCCATCGCCATCGGTGTCGCCCACCGCTGGGGTGGACGCCACGGTGTACATTGTCTTCAGACGGGTTTTCAGCGCGCCATTTGCGCCGTAGACGTGAATATCCCAAACCATGGCAACGAGCACTTCCTGCGCGCCGTCGCCGTCCAAGTCAGCAATAACGGGAGAACCGAAAATTGTCGCATCCATGTTGGCTTCGTTCTTGACGTTGATGGGCCAACCGGCCACAGGTGCGCCATTATGATGCCAGGCATGCACCATGCCAGCGCCAGGGATTGCATCCCCTGTCGCGGCAAACGGATTCCCCGCGGCAATCACGACTTCCAGGTCGCCGTCGTTGTCCAGATCGCCGATCGCAGGCGAGCTGAAGCCGGGATAGGGAGTGCTCTGCGGCCAGCCCGGCGCGTTTGGCAATTTGGCCGGGTCCGCGTAAGGGAGACCACTGAAAACATTATTGGTGCGAAACGCGTAGACATAGTTAGTCTTACTGCGGCCGGATTCATTCCACCAGTAATAGCTTGTTCCAACTACAATTTCGAGCACGCCGTCGTTATCCAGATCGGCCACAGCCGGCGAGGAAAAGATGGCTTCATCGAGGAAGCGCCGCACCAGCACATTGCCGTTCCCATCGAACACATACAGGAAGCCGCCATTTTGGGTGCGCGTGCCGTCGGGCAGAGAACCGCCGCCGGTAATGTCGGCGCCGATGATGATCTCGTTCTTGCCGTCGTTATTCAAGTCCGCGCAAGCTGCGGTGGACCAAACTGTGTCGGCGTTATGATAGCCAGGACGCGCCGGCGTGCCTGGATAGCTGTTCAGGTTGTTCCAACGCGGGGAGCCGTCGTGGTTGATAAGATAGATCTGCCTGTCCCAGCCGCCAAACGCGATCTCCAGCTTGCCATCGCCATCGACATCACACAGGGTGGGTGAGGAAAAGGCGCCGTCAGGATTCCCATCTTTGGGAACATCATCGAGCGTGGTGAAACGCCAGCGCAAATTGCCGGAGCGGTCGAAGGCTATCAAACTGCCTTGCCGTTTGCGGTCGCTGACATCACCACCGGTCGTGACCAACACTTCAGGTTGTCCGTCGCCATCGATGTCGGCGACTGCCGGGCTGGAATTGATCGGCGCATCGACTGGCGCCGACCACAGAATGGTGTCGTTGCTGCGCACCGCGGTGAGATACATGGGTCGATTGGGCTGGTTGCCGCTCGCGCCGTTTTGCGCGGTCGTACCGATCAGGATTTCGGGCAGACCGTCGCCAGTCAGGTCTGCCAGGGTGGGCGATGAGTGAATGACAAGGCCGCCGGAAAGCTTCACGTTGCTGGACGTAAAAGCAAGCGCGGCCGGCGTCTGCGGCTGCGCTTGCGCTGTCATCGGACTGCCTGCGAGCAGGCTCACCAGCATCAACAGGCTGACGCCTACAGATTTGCAGCGGGGGAATGGGGAGCACTTCAACATAAATCCTCCTTGAAAAGCTGGCTGCTGAACATAGCCAGAAACAAACGTTTGGGTATTATATCACTACTGACTCAACAGAACGCGGACATCCGGCAAATCGTAAATGAGAAGCTTGGCGTTTGATGGATTCTGCGGCTACGAAAATGCACCGTCCAGTTGACGCGCGTCAATCGACTGACTTGCGTCTTCCTGACTGTATGTATGGTGAACACATTGTGATAGGCGCTGCGTAGAGAAGTTGTACGCTACGAATCAGCTTGATCTGTGGGCCGGTTCAATACAGCGATGAGCAACCGGTTCGTTGGAATCAGGACAGCCATACCGGTCAGAAAGATCGCCCCCACGAGCACCAGGCTGATGTAAGCAGTTTCAGGGGCGCGAAGAAAGGAGGGCAGCCAGGGGATCAACCAGATGATCAAATGATTGGCGCGAAAATGTTCGCGCAGGATGGAGTTGGAGCCGATATAAAAAGGAAACATATAGGCGCGCTGTACAAAAAGAATCAGATAGGTGAAGTAGGCGGTGATAAGCGTCAGCAGCAAAGGCTGGAGGAACTGACCGCGGCGAATGAGCCATTCCAGCGCGGCGCCGACAAAGATCACCAGCACGGGGATGACTGGAATCAGATAGCGCGGCGCGGGCGAAAGCCCCGCGGGCCAGTCGTAGTAGGCGCCGCTCAACAGGTGAAAACTGGTGTAGATGACGACAAGCCAGCTGGTGACCGCGCGCCGCTGCGGCTGGTGCAACAGAATGATGGCGCCCGGCAGCGCCAGCAAATAAAGCGGCGCGTAAAAGCCGAGTCCCACTTCCTGATCGAACCACAGTCCCAGCACACCGTCGTCGATTCGCGCATCCACCAGCCGCGGGTAGCCTGGCGAGATGAGCGCACTGCGTCCCAGTTCGCCGTAAATGACGTACGCCCACGCCAGATGACCCACAGCCAACAGCACGATCGGCGGCAACGACCAACGCAGCGCTGTTTTCAGGTCAGTTCGTGTGCGCCACAGAAAGAAAACAAAGAGCAACGCGGAAAGCAAGATAAACTTGTTCTGAAAGTGAGGCATAACCCCGACGGCGATGCCGACCAGCGCTGCTCGCTGGCGCACCCGCGCCTCGCCAACGGCAAGCGTCTGCGCCAGCACCAAGGCAACCAGCGCCATCACGATCGTCTCAGGGTAAATCTGATGGCTGTAAATGACGATGGGATAGAGCAGCGCACAGAGGAGCACGCTGGCAAAAGCAATCGAGCGCCCCATAAAGCGCCGCGCCACCAGCAACAGGCAACTCATGCTGCCTGCTGTCAACAGCGCCAGCAACAACTGCACCCCGACCCTGCCCCCAAGTGCGTAGGCCGGCGCCAACAGCAGTGGCATGCCCAGTGAAAAGTGGTGGCGGATGGTGCGACCGTGGTACTGATAAAGATATGCGCCGACCTTGAGGGTTTCCCCGACAAAAAAGTCACGGTAGTCAAGATTTGCATAGTTGTTTGGCACTTCCAGGTCATGGTCAACCACCAGGCTGTGCATCTGCAATAGATAGTGCGGCTCGTCCCCGTTGGTCATACTCATGCCAGGCGGGCGCGAGAAAAAAAGGACGAGTATTGCATAAACAGCAAAAGTGATGAGAAAGAGCAGAAGAGCAGATCGCCGGCTCAACCAGAATTGCACGGTGTAATCCTTACACAGCCTTCTAAAAAGTAAGCGGGTTTTGCGTGCCCGGCGCCTGCTTGACCGCGTTTTGCGTCATGTTCTGCTCGCGACCAGGGCAAAAGCTGGGCCGTGTGGATGCATGGGATCATCGCACCCAATCCGAATTTGCGGGAAGCCGAAGAAACGCAGACAGGCCAATAGCTCCTCGCGCTCTATCCAGTAGCAGTGAGGACGCGGCCCGCCACAAAAGCCGCCCCAATCGAGCGCGTTGCCATACTCGTAGCGGTGCAAGGTGCAGCGGAAGCCTGCATATTCAACGATCTCAGCCGATGTAAGATGCTCCTGTCCAGCCGGCGTTTTGGCCCAAGCCTCGTCATAGTGGTGCGTCCAGAACAAGAGATGTTTTTCACAGTGACCCGCCAGCAGGCTAATCATCTCCACGGGGTTGGTCATGTGGTAGAGCACGCCGCTGGCCAGGCCAATATCGTAGTGAGGACAGTCTGGGCCACGTAAATAGGCCATGAAGTCGCCCGATAAAAAGCGCACGCTCGGCATGCCCAAAATTTCTTTGGCAATCAAGCAGCGCAGATAGGCGTGTGTATTCGATTCAATGGCCGTCACCGACTGAGCGCCCATCCGGTCAAGCATGTAGGAGTGCCCACCTTCGAGTGGCCCCAGCTCGAGCACCTGTTGTTGTTGAAAGCCATGGATCTCTGAAGCAAACCAGTGGATGCGATCATCCTCAAACATCGGGATGCCGCCTGCCTTCAGCTCGGAAAATGAGGCCGGAAATTTCGACGACCATTCGCCTGCAAAGATGTCGATGGCATTCTGGTCACTTGGCGCTGAGGTCAAGTAATGATCGTTAACGCCCCCGGCGGGGCGCATGATGGCGGCTGCAGCGGGTTCACCTGTGCGTCTGCCCAACACGCCGGCTCTTTCGGCGATACGGCGAAGAAATTTCATCCATAACTCTCTTTCCGGGTTCTACTGTTTGAAAAGGGACAAATTTGACGCAGAGGCGCAAAGGAGCAGAGGCTCGCAGAGGAACAACAGGCAACTATCGGCA
>JACSRH010000319.1 GCA_014879855.1 Caldilineaceae bacterium
GAACTAACAACCGTCCGGTTAACAGCCGGATGCTCTGCCGATTGAGCTACCGAGGATCACTGCCAACGGGAAATAGTATAGGCGATAGCGATGCTTGTGTCAAATTTGGGGAGAAAGCGGGAACAATCTTCTTGCTTGTTGCGTCACGTAAACGACAGCGAGTTCACGCTGAGAACCATCATGAAAGGATAGATGACACAATGAACAACAAACCAATCCATCGCATACTTTCCGCAACACTGGCCGCAACGCTATTGTTGACGGGCGCAATCCTGGGCGGGATTTGGGCGCACACACCGGTTGCGCTTGCACAGGACGCAGCGCCAGCCACAGGTCGCACCATCACCGTCGTCGGCGAAGGCGTGGTCAACATGGAGCCGAATGTGGCGCGCACCAATATCGGCGTCGAAGTGCTGCGCGCCAGCGTTGAGGAGGCAGCCGCCGAAAACAGTCGCATTGTCGATGCACTGCTGGCGACATTGGCCGATCTGGACATCCCAAGCGAAGACATTCAGACCAGCGGCTACAATGTGTATGCCGAGCGCTACGGTTCGGGCGGACCAGTCAGCGACGAGGAAGTGCAGTACCGCGTCAGCAACACGGTGACCGTCATCATCCGCGACCTCGACAAAGTCGGCGAGGTGTTGGACGCTTCGATCAAGGCAGGCGCCAATAACATCTACGGCATCGAATTCTTGCTCGATGATGCGACAGCCGTCCGTTCTGAAGCGCGCGCGCTGGCGGTCGAGAATGCCAAAGCGACGGCAGAGGAGTTGGCGATGCTCAACGGCGTGAAAGTGGGCAAGATCCTGGCGATCAGCGAAGTTGTCGGCGGCGCCGGCGGCTTCTATAACAACTCGATCAGCAGCTTGCAGATCGGCATGGGCGGCGCCGATCGCACGCCGATTCAGCCCGGTCAATTGCGCCTGACAATGCAACTGCAGATCACCTACGAGCTGGTAGAGTAACGGACGGGTTGGATAGCGAACGAGTCAGGCAGCGAGTCGACAACTCAGGAATGTGGGTTCGGCGCTCATCTGTTATTTTGCGCGTGGTGGCTGCATCGTGCTGGCGTAGGCAGCGGGCTAAACTTTGAGGTTCAACTGAAATTTACGCTTTATGAACGATCTTGATCGACGTTTATCGGCAATTTTGCAGACGCGGGGCGCAGACCTGGCCGGGCTGGCCGTGGTTGTCTATGCGGCGGGACGCATCTGCTACGAAGGCTATTTCGGTCATCGTCTCATTGACCTCGACAGTGCTGCCCGCACGCTGCCCGTGACGCCGGAGACAAAATTCCGTGTGGCGTCCGTCTCCAAAGTTGTGACGGCGCTGGCGATTATGCAGTTGGTCGAACGCGGCTTGCTCGATCTCGACGCTGACGTGAGCGATGTGCTGGGCTGGCAATTACGCAATCCGCACTGGCCGCAGACGCCCCTCACCACGCGCATGTTGCTGACGCACACCTCTTCGCTGCGTGATGGTGAGCAGTACACTTTCCCTCTCGCCACGTCATTGGCGGAAGTCTTTCGCCCTGACAACGCTTTCTATGAAAACGGCGCCCACTTTGCCAGCCGCATCCCCCTGGCCGACCATGCGCCCGGTCAATTCTTCTCCTATTGCAATCTAGGCTTTGGTGTGATGGGCGCATTGATCGAGCGGCTCACTGGCGAACGTTTCGATCTGTATATCGACCGCCATGTGCTGGCGCCGCTGGGCATCGACGCATCCTTCAACGTGCGCACCCTGTCGGACAACGGCATCCGCAATTTGGCGGTTCTTTATCGGCGACAGCGTGACGGCGCATGGGATGCGAAGGCGCCATGGTGTGCACAAGCAGACGACACACGCGGGGTGCGTCCATCGGCGCCCGCCGGGCTGGAAACCTATCTGCCAGGGACGAATGGCGTCTTCTTTTCGCCGCAAGGCGGGTTGCGCATCTCTGCGCTCGATCTGGTTGAAGTGATGAAGGTTTTTCTACAGGGTGGACAAGGCAGGAACGAACGAGTTCTCCAGCCAGCCACCCTGCAACAGATGCTGACTGAGCAATGGCGCTTCGACCCCACCCTGGGCAACGGCGACCCTTACGGCGGGTTGATGCGCGCCTGGGGATTGGGGCTGCATCACCTGAGCAACGCACCGGCCGACGCGCACGGGTCTGGCGATCGCATTGTGGCCGGGGTAAGCCCGCGACTGTGGGGGCACCTGGGGGACGCGTATGGATTGCTCAGCGCCATGCTGTTCGACCCCCTGCACGACGCCGGGTTCGTCTACATCATCAACGGTGTAGGGCGCGATCCCGAAACATACAGGGGCGAATATTCTGCTTTCTATCGCTGGGAAGAGCAGATTCAGACCGCACTTCTTGGCGTGTTTCCGATGTGATGGATCGCTGCCCGATCGGTTGTCAGCTATCAGCAATCACGATTACCCGGTCGCCAGCGCCGAAGGTTACAATGTCCGTTTTGCGCGGATTGAGCACGACGCCATGCTGTTGGCTAGCTTCGATCTCGCTGCTTTGGCGGCGAAAACCGATAGCCGTTTCGCCGCGGCGCAGGGCAGCTTCAACCACCGTGGCAAAAGTCACCCCCACGGCCAGCTTCACATACTCGCTGACCGGCTTGATATAGATCTCCATGCCCTCGGCGTCGAACAGTTCGGCGAAGATCTCGTTCAGCTCTTGCACCTCAGCCAGTTGCGTCAGCACCAGACTCACCAGGTGGTCGCTTACGATAAAATCATCAGGCCGCATGAGTTCAATCAGGCGACGATTGCGCACGTCCAGCATTTCGGTGACGATGGAGAAATCATAGTCGTGTTTGCTGGCAATATCGCGCAGATGCAACAGCGTCACTATGGTGCGCGAGTCGGCCTGCTGTGGCGGAATGTTGTCATAGCATAAAAGGATCACCTGCCGATACTGCTCGATCGCCAGCGCGTCCAGCAAGCGGCGATCGGTGGTGCTGCCCACCTGCACCTGCACTGTCAACCGTGCGAGCGACGTTGGCGTCTGGCGCTCGATGGCGAGCGCGTCCTCGGCGTCGGCAAAGATCATGACCGCGGAGCCGGGCGTCACATAGCTGTCCAGTTGTTCGAGAATGCCCGGCGCACGCCAGTTCCAGCCGATGATCAGGGTGCGATCCGTCGGTTGCGGCGTACTTGGCTGGACACAGATCGCCTGCTCGTCGATTGGGCAGCGCTCCGCGGCCGGCTGCAAATCGCGCGTATCATCTGCAATCACAATCACACGGTCGCCGACTTCAAATGGCGTGGCAGCGGGCGGGTTGAGGCGCGGCGGCTGGCCAGTTTTGGCGATGCCAATCACAGCGGCGTGCGCGTAGGCAAAGAGGGCATCCTGATACGTCTTTCCGACCAGCGCTGGTTGATCGGCCAGATAGATTTCGCTGCCTTCGTAGGAAAGCAATTCCGTGTAGACTGCCGACAGCCCGGCGTGACGGCTGGTCTGGGCAATGATGCGCGCGATCAAGTCGCCGGCGACCACCAGTTCGACTTCCTCCATCGAGATCAGGCGCGTCACGGTGACGTGGCGCGGGTCGCGCAGTTCCGCCACGATGTGATAGGGCGCGGGTCGCCGCGCCGGGTTGTTGATGATCGCCAGCAGTGTCTTGATGACCTGGGCGTCACGGTCGCCCTCGGCCAGATCGGGCGACAGCACAATGATCGCCCGCGCTGTATCCAGGCTGACAATGTCGAGGTCGGCCGGTTCGAGCGCGTCTCCGCTACGGCAGACAATGCGCACTGTCCCGCCGCTGCCCACCCGCTCGCGGATAGCATCTTCCATCGCCACTTTGTCGCGATCACCCATAACAACTACACAATCCCGCTTAGCGCCAGCCGCCAGCTTGAGTTCATGCAGCACCGTAAAGATATGTTCGGACCAGTTGAGGATCACGATGTGCCCGGTCTCAATGACGCGCGAGCGCCCTTTGAGCAACTCGTCCAGCTTGTTGTCGATGCTGTTGGTGAGCACGCCGATAAAGGTGCTGATGATAAAGATGCCGCCCAAAGTCACAGCCAGCATGGCAAAGCGGAAGTTCCAGCCCGTGTCGCCGCCCATGGTGCCGGGGTCGAGCGTGCGCATCAGGCTAGCCCACGCGGCCTCACTCAGGGGCAGCGGGTCGGCGTCGTCGGGGCCGATGCCGCCCAGCCACACGATCAGGGCAACGACCAGCACAACAATGATCGACAACAACGCCAGCCAGCCGATGATGGCAGCCGTTCCACCCATAAGAGTATTGTCGAATGCGTAGCGCAGCCGGTCGCGCCAGGTAATCTTTTTCACAACAGCCATTCTTGCAAGCCACGCTAATAGCGTGGTGGCGATAGTGGATGCAGGGCCGAGGGTTGATGCAGGGCCGAGGGTTGACGCAAGCTCGTCGGGCGAGCAGCCCGTCCTGCTTAGCGCAACGAGAAAGCCTGCGGCTTACCTTTTTGCCATGCAGCAACCGCGCAACCGCATTACGCAACACGCTGCGCGCCCAGGCTGCATCGGCAAACCCGCGTCTATTGTACAAGTTTTCCGCGGGTTGTCCATGATTCACTGAGGTGAATGCATTTCAGTTTTGGGACAAACTTTCTATAGGGACACGGAGCACCGCGTAGGCGCCGCCGTAAATGATACTCTTATGCTCAGCATCTTCCAGGAAGCTTTGGAGCTTCCTGGAAGATTGTTGACAGAGGTAAATTCATTTCATAGAGGTCAGCAAACGACTTTATCAAATTGTGGTTCGACGGTAGACAGCTTTTGGAAAACAAAAATCCATTAACCTGTAGGAATCTTCCAGTAATTCATAGGAAATTCCAACAAAATCATCGGAATACCTATTGACACTTATTATAGTTGCTGTTATTATTAAGCCGTCAGTATTCCTCATCCAATTGCCAAATTTATGGGTCAAAAGTGATGGCCATATCCGCACCTACGCCGCGCGCCACGATCCGTGACGTTGCTGAAGAGGCTGGCGTATCGACTTCAACAGTGTCACTCTACTTTCAGACCCCAGAGCGTGTTGCTGCAGCCACCAGAGAACGCATTGCCGAAGCTGC
>JACSRH010000412.1 GCA_014879855.1 Caldilineaceae bacterium
TCCATGTCACGCCGTCGGGCGACGTGGCCAGGCCAAAGCTATTGGATGTCAGATCCCACCCCCGGTACCACATCTTGTACTCGCCGGCATCCGAAATGACAATGCTCTGATGGATACCGACGCCGTCCCAGTCGCCCATGACGGTGCGGCTGTTTGATCCGTCGATGATCGTCTCGTACTGGTCGATGGCACGGCTCCAGCCGCCGGCCTCATAGCCGCCTTCGAGCGCGACCGGCTTGTCCACCGTCAGGTTCTCGACGTAGACGCCCTGCGCGACGCGCAGGGTATCGCCGGCCGCGGCTCGGTTTTCCAGGGCGTAGCCGATGCGTTTGCAGGGCATGTCGGGGGTGCCACAGATATCCGTGTCCTGCCCGGATGCGCTGTCTACATGGATGACGTCGCTCTGGGCGTGGGCGGCTGGCGCACGCTGTAGGACGTGGGGCAACGCACACAGCAGAAACAGTGACGCGATCACTATGAACGCGAAACGATTGAGACGATGAATCGACGTTGATCGAATTTTGGGGTGCATAAGTTCCTCTCTGACTTGTGGCTCTTCGGGAGATCAGGAGGATGACATAGAATCTTCCTGGAAGATCGGCATTCTCAGGCCGTCGTGCTCGAAAATCTTCCAGGAAGATGGCTTGCATTTCCCGAGATCCCGCAGAGTGTAAATTGTTTAGAACACATTGAAATCAGATGTTTCGTCACTCACTCAAGCGCAAAGAGCGCACTCAGCTGGGCGATGTCTTGATCTAGCTCGATTGGTTCCCCGTGGGCGTTCACCGTTTCAATAAGCGCTGCATTGTTTTCTTTCCACTGGTCGAGGTCGCTGACCACATCGTCCAGCCCAAGGTAGCGATCAAAGATCATATCGCCAAGCGTAAAAGTCAGGGAGCGATCAAAGCTGGGCAGGCCATACGCTTGCCTGCCTTCATCGTAGAGTTCACCGGTCTCGGGATCTTGGAAGTAGATGTTTTTCACGGCGGTCAAGCCCGGAAAATGAATGATGGTGAAGTAGATTGTGTCGCCGGCTTGGCGCACGATGAGACGTTCCTGATGGCTCCATTGCGAATTCTTGGAAAGAGCAAATCCCGCTTCCTGTTCACCATTTGCGAGACGCGTCTGATAGTCGTCGCCTTCTCGGGATGAAAAGGCAATGTTGAAGACATATTTCTGATTGGGCTGCGGCGGCCAGAACTGGGGATAGCTGACAAAGGAATCTTCTATCCACGCATCAAAAAGCCCCTGCTTAGAGATGCCGGCCGGCCGTTTGTTGAAGACAATCCTCCGGGCAACAGGATTCATCAGTTCGTCAAGAGCACCCTTTGGATTCTCCACTGGATTCTTGATCTGGTTGAAGAGGTTGACCGTGACCGTGTCCTCTGAATTGGTCATGGAATCCTGCTGCACAAAGTACCCCAGTTCGATGTCTTGCTGGGTAACCGTTGCTTGATCAACAGAATCGGCAAGAGTATGCGTGGGGTCACTTGATGGCGGCGCCGCCGGTCCGGCCATAGGCATCAATACAGCTTCAATGTCGCCAAATTGTGCCGTGTACAGCCCCAATTCCTCACTAAACAGAACCTTGTCACCATGCTCTTCCGCCTGCTCCAACAACGCAGGCTCGTATAGCTCACGCATCTTTGTTTCCAGATCGCGGTCATCCAGCTCCTCAGCTTCAGCATTACCCGGATTGCCGGTCCCATCACTGCTCGCCTCTGCACCTTCTGCGGCATACGCAACCCAAGCGCCTGTCTCAGAATCGAGCCGATAAAGCGGCTCATCTAGCTTGATTTTCCCCGCTTCGACGAAATGCAGAAATTGCTCGCTCGCGCGGTTGCTGGTGTGATACAGTACATTGCCGTCCGCATCGAAAAAGACCATCTGGTGATAAAGCCGCTTGCCTTCAACGTTGGTATACTCTCCGTGTACGACGCGCGGATCGATTGCGTTTACGGTTTTCAGCAACCGATCCTCGATCTCCGGCTTCGCCCAGTCGGTATCTAAATTTGCCTCAAGCTCTGCGCGTTGATCATCCGTAATAGCGCCTTCCGGCGGGTCTGGATCAAAAAACTGAGCATACTCTGTCCCGCCTACGAAGAGCGCAATCCAACCCGTTTCTCCATCACCCAGTTCGATTTCCGCCCACAGATCAGAATAACTGTTGGCGACGTTAATTTTGCGGGTAGAGAGCACGATGTACTCTGTG
Source organism: Caldilineaceae bacterium (assembly GCA_014879855.1). Classification (GTDB taxonomy): domain Bacteria; phylum Chloroflexota; class Anaerolineae; order Caldilineales; family Caldilineaceae; genus Caldilinea. The sequence goes on from JACSRH010000412.1 coordinate 2,213, forward strand.
CCTTGCGTTGCTTGTGCCACGACGGCGTTGGCGGTTCCTGTGCCGGCACGGATGTTCATATTCTGATGAGGAATGGCCCGTTTGGGCAGTTTGCCAATCTTCTTTTCGTCTGCCGTGAGCATCTCGTTTTCTGCTAACTCTCTGGTGATCTGCGCATTTTCAATGTTCATGCCCTCGACGCGTTGAACGACCCAGCCTTCGCCTTCAATGTTCAGCCAAGTAATGCCGTTTACCGTTTTCGTTGCCGTCGCGATGTGCGCGCCTTTCGAAAGGATTTCGCCATTTCGAGAGGAAAGATCTGTCGGATCATCAAAGAGATGCTGGCGCGACTCAAAAATGGCCACCTGCCGCAGTGCTGAACTTTCCCCTGGGATCGCTTGTTTGAGTAAGGCGAGTGAAGCTTCACTCGCTGCGGATGGCGCGTTTAGCAACGCGCGGTTGATGTACCCGTCTTGAAGGTTGCCGGCGACGTCCAGATAGGCAACATTCACATACTTGCTCTCTCCAAACTCTTCAATCACGCCGACGGCAACTCCTTTGCCCAGCGTCGCCTTTTTTGCGCCAAGTAAGCTTGGTTGCTCCATGATCTGTGAGAAAGCCGTTGTCGTTTCCTGGAAGAAAATCACGTCATCGGCTTGAGTCTCTGCTGCTTTCGTCTCTGCAGGTGAGGAAGCCCTCTCCGCGGTCGGTGTCGGTGTTGGAGATGCGGCCAACGCTGTAACAGGGCCGGTGACGCACGCAATGAGAAATGCAAGTATGAGGAGGACCGCTACAAATTTTGGTGCTGCAGCGGCTTGGAAAATGACATTGTGGAGGTGTGGGGTGCGCATGATGAAATCCTCTCTTGATTGAAGAGGCGCTTTTCAATATTAGGGGAAAGGTCGCTCATCTTGCGAAGGAGACTTTCTCTGACGCCGATCGTAGGTGTAAACCGTTCGCATTGGAGAACGCTCCTCCTCACAACCCGCAATTCACCCCTAACATGAAGTGCACCTCTTGGGGGGAGGCGGCTCCGCCGCCAATTGACAACTACAGAACTCTGGCTTAGACTGACGGGATGAACAGATCGCGACTGCTATGAACCCACCGGCAAATGGGAACTGTTCCTTCCTTTGTACCACGCGCGTCAACAGGCTTTATTGAATTTTTTTCAATCCACGAGGCAAGCCCCCATGATAAACCTGAACTTTGGCGATTACGACATCCCACACGTCGGCGTGCTCTACCGGCTCAACCGTGAGAAACGCCGCGTCAAGGGCGCCGATGTCGTCAACTTCGTGAAGCAGGCGCATCCCCACGCCAACGCGTCTGGTTTGACCGCGTTCGAGCACGCCATCCCCACCAATGGCGCATCCAACGGCCATGCCGGCAAACATGAGCCGGCACCAGCCCGCGCCAAGCGCAGCCGCTACTTCGATACGTACATCCAGGCGCTGCAACAGCCCGATCTCGGCGGGGCGCGTGTCAACCCGCCGCTCGGCGACGACGAGGCCGAAGCGTTGCAATCGATCTACATGCACAACCATCGGGCTGCGCAGATCCATGAGCAGGAGCTAGAACTGGCGGCGCTGGACTACGGCAACATAAGAGGCGCACATGTGACGCCGGCATTCCAGCGAATGGTGGATCGGCTGGCTGAGGAATCGAGACCGGCCTGCATTATGGACAATCTCTGGTTTGTGCATGCCATGAACGGGCCGATGCTCAATCTCTTTGGCATCGACCCGGCCAGGCATCTTGGTCGATGGGAGGCCTGGCACAGTTTGGCCGCCAAGTTTCTGGTCCATTCGCCGCTGTTCAAGGTCCACATCAGCATGAACTTGAACTATCCGCCGGCGGTCGATTTTTTCTTTAAGGAGATCAGTCGCCATCTCTTTGCCGTGCAGACGCGCGCACTGTTAGCGGAGTTGCATCGGTTGTCGGCGGAAAATGGGATCACCCTCTTCGATCGTTGGTGGGAGCAGACCGTGACTTTTCAACTGCCCTGGGCGTTCGAGGATATGCGGCGGGAGATTCGCTACTGGGGTGGGCTGCCGCATGAGGAACGGACGGCGGAGAACTACACGATCATTCGCGCATGGGCGGACGCTCGCCACGATTTCACAGTGGAATCGCTCTGCGGCCGGCCCATGCACTACTGGCTCAGCATTTGGGACACGCCGCCCAATGGCGAAACGCCCGGCATCTCCATCACCGAATTGGACGGCTATGCCGACAATCGACAGATCTACTTTGCCGCCGACTACGATGTCGATCACAATTTCCACGTCAACACCTGGCCGGATGTTTGGGCCTATCTTGAGGGTCTAGATGTTTGAGACAAGAAGATGAGGGAAACGGTCCAGCAACTCATCTCTCTTCAATAGTTCTCTGATGTAAATTTTTGGTAGTGCGGTGAGATTATCACACACCGCTGGCTGGGTAGACAGGGTTGAGGGCAAGGTCTCTGACTGAAAGAATGCGATGGGCCAATCCCAGAGCCATGGCCGACGTCCGTTGTTGGTGCTTTTTTTGCCCATGGGTTCTGCCAACTCCTGCCGGAGAGAAGAATGCGACCGGCGCCAGTTGTAGACGGTGAGGCTCCACCAGCCCAAGGCGACTTTGGTGTCGGCCCGGCGTGCGAAAGCCAGCCACCTGCGCACCTGGTGGGCATTCATGCGACGCGCCGTGCCGTTGCGTGTTTCTGATACTCTAAAAGCGCGTCACTTGATGGCCGAATTGTTGGGTGTTGTGTAGCCCAGGGTGTCGAGCGCTTGATTGACACGCTTTTGGGAGCCATGCGTGTAGCGCACTTCGATGTCACGACACGCCTGCCTTCTCTATGTTTGATGATCTGGGCATGGGCCAGAC
>JACSRH010000416.1 GCA_014879855.1 Caldilineaceae bacterium
CGTGATCCAGTGCGTGATCCAGTGCGTGATCCAGTGCGTGATCCAGTGCGTGAGCCAGTGCGTGAGCCAGCCTGCGCTCCTGGCGTTCGCTGAAGTTGTACTGTAGCGCAGGCGTAAAGGATCGGCCAAACCTGTTGATGGAGCAAATGAACACAGTTACGGAACATGAGACAGGCGCGGCGCGCCAGCAAAATCCAGACGCCACACGTCAGCCAATACAAGAAAGCCAGCCGTTTGCTTTGCCGGTTGTGCTTGTCGGGCTGGCCGGCGCTGCCTTGTTGATCACGGCAGGCGGCCACACTTTTGGCCTGACCGGATGGTGGGCATTTGTGTTCCTGGACTACGCGCCCCTGGGATTGCGTTGGGCGGCCGGTGCGGCGATCGTGCTGACGGCGACGCCGCTGGCCTATGCCTGGTGGCTGCGCTACGCTGCCCGCGTCGAGCAGGGATTGCGCCGGTGGGCATTGCCGTTGTGGCTGGCGCTGCCGTTGGCGCTGGTGGGGTTTTGGCGCTTGCGCGAGCGCACCTGGCACGGCGACGCGCTCTACAAGGTCGCGCTGCTAGAGAGCACCCCGCTGCGCGACAATCCCTACATCTGGAAAGAGCCGCTGGACAGCCTGCTGGAATATGGCATGACCGCGGCGGTGCGCCCGCTCGGGCTTGGGCCGGACAGCGCCATCGCCTTCATGAGCGTTCTTGCCGGTGGCGTCTTTGTGGCGGCGACGTGGGCCGCGGCAAGCTGGTTGACCGTGCGCGCTCTACGACGCGTGGCCATCGCGGCGGCGCTGTTGGCAAGCGGCGCGAGCCTGCTCTGGTTTGGCCATGTCGAAAACTACAGTGGATCAACGGCGCTAGCGTTTGCCACGATCGTTTTGGCGGTTGGCGCGCTGCAGAACCGCGCGCCGTTATGGGCGGTCGGCGTGACCGGCGGTGCGGCGGTGAGTCTCCATCCACAGGCTGCGTTTGTCCTGCCGGCGCTGCTGGTGCTGCTGCGTCGTGATCGCTGGCCGCGGCAGGTGACGGCGCTGACGCTCAGCGGCCTGGTCGCGCCGGTCGCGACGGTGCTGATGCTAGGCTGGCTTGGTGCGCCGTTGCCCGCCCTGAACGGTGGCTTTGCCGGCGATCCCCAGCTCTTCTGGACGCCGTTGCAGGCGCTGGCCCCCGCACAGCTTGCGGATGCCCTGCAAAACCTGTGGTTGATCGCGCCGCTCTGGCCGTTTTGGATCGGGGGTGGGGCGGTGGGGATGGTGAAATTGTGGAGCGAGGGGCAAGGGGCGAGGGGCGAAGCAAGGCGCACTTTGCTCCTGCTGAGTGTGGCCGCGGCCGGGATGCTATGCTACTTCTTTGCCTTTCAGAATGATCTGCCCCGTCCGCGCGATTGGGATCTCTTTGCCATCGTGGGGCCGCCGCTGACCTTGTGGGGTGTTTATACCTGGCTCTATCTGATCGATCGCGCACCTACACCGCGCGTGGCGGCTACGTTGCGGCAGATGCTGATCGTCGGCCTGATCTTTGCGAGCTGTTACACCATGGGATGGATCGGCGTCAACCATGTGTACACGCTGCTGCGTCCTGACGCGGCCGAACGTGAGCGATTGGCGCGCTATCGTCTGCTTGATCTGACCGAACTGCTGCCCCAAGCCACGATAACGCCCGATGCCCCAATCTGCGCTGAGCCAGTGGGTTGTGAGCGGGTGGCGTTGACCGAATTCACCATGCCGCAGAGCGGCGACACGCGCCCAGTGATTTTTGCGCACGCGCCCGCCGAGATTGCCATCCCGCTGACCGTGCCCACGGAGCGCTCCTTTTTGTGGCTTAGCCCGGCGCTTGACCCGCAGACATGGGCATGGGGCGGCGACGGCGTGACCTTTGCCGTCAGGGTGCGCGACGCGACGGGTGAACGCACGCTGTGGGAGCGCCACATCACACCGGCAGATCCCGCCGACCGAGGCTGGCAGGAAGTGTTCGCGCCGCTTGACGATTATCGCGGGCAGCCGGTGACGGTGGTGCTGGTGACCGATCCTGGGCCGGCTGGAAGCGATGCCGCAGACCGCGCGGGCTGGGGGATGCCCTGGCTGATGCGCGGGACGGTTGCGCGAGATGAGTAAAGACGCGTCTGCCCGCGTTCAAAGGACGTTCAAAAAGGTATTTGAACGATTGCTGCTTCAGTGTTACGATCTGCAACATGGCCACGATTGCACTCTATAGCAACAAAGGCGGCGTGGGGAAAACCGCGGCCGCGGTCAATCTTGCTTATCTGGCTGCCGAGAGCGGCGCCAGCACGCTGCTTTGCGACCTGGACGCGCAGGGATCGTCTACGTTTTACTTCCGCGTCCAGCCGGGCATCAAGCGCAAGGCGCGCGGGCTGGTTAAGGAGAGTAAAAAGGTGTTTGACAGCATCAAGGCGACCGACTATCCGTCGCTGGATCTGCTGCCCGCCGACTTTTCGCATCGCCGGCTTGACATCGAATATGCCGAGCGCAAGAAGCCGACCGAGCGGCTGGCCAAGGCATTGGAGCCGCTGCGCTCAGCCTACGACTATCTGATCCTCGACTGTCCGCCTACGATCAACCTGCTGGCCGAAAATATTTTCACCACTACAGATGTGCTGTTGGCGCCGATCATCCCGACTCCGCTTTCGTTGCTGGCGCATCGTCAGTTGCTCGACTTTCTGGATGAGCATGGCTATCACGCGGCGCGCGTCTATGCCTTCTTTTCCATGGTGGATGGCCGCAAACGACTGCACCGCGACCTGATCGCCGAGGCGCGCCAGTCCTACAGACATGTTTTGCAGACGTCGATCCCTTATCTGACGCATGTCGAGCAGATGGGCGTACACCGCGCGCCTGTGGGGGTTTTTGCCGGCGCCTCACCGGCCGCCGCGGCTTATCGAGCGTTGTGGGCAGAAGTCAGACGTCTTCCCAATTCTCCTACCCTTCCAGGGTGAAGACCGTAATCTCCGGTGGACAATTGAAGCGGAGCGGAATGGGCCAGGTTCCCAGCCCGCGGTTGGTGTAGATGATGCGACCGTTCACCGTGCGCAGCCCGATTGGGTAACGCTCGCCAAAGTCGGGCACGACAGGCGCATAGGTGTAGAGTCCATCGGGGCCGGGGGTGAGGCGCGGCAATCGCACTTGCCCGCCGTGGGTATGCCCACTGAACTGCACGGCCACGGGCGCATTGCGTTGCAGGACATTGTCGAAATAGTTGGGGGCATGCGCCATCAGCAAGGTCTTGGCGTGGGCAGGGACATCGCGCAGCGCCGCGGGCAGGTCAGGACGACCGCCCCAGATATCGTCGACGCCGGCCAACCATAATCCGCTTTCCACCGGTGCGGCAGCGTTGCGCAATAGCGTAACCCCGGCCTCCTGCAGCATAAACGTCACCGGCTCAAGGCTGCCCCAGTGATCGTGGTTGCCGGTCACGGCGTACATCGGCATGGTCGCCTGGCGCAACGGCTCGATCAGCGACTGCAACGCCTGCTTGCGCAGCAGCGCGCGCTTTGTTCGATCCCGCTCGCGCACGGTGGCAAAATCACCTGTCAGCATCAAGAAATCGACGCCAAGCTGGTTGATGCGGGCGATAGCGTCTGCTGCCTGCTCTGGGGTGAAATAGGCGCCGACGTGAATATCGGAAATCTGGGCGATGCGCTTCCCGGCCAACGACGCGGGCAGGTTGGGAATGGAAAGGGTAATCGCATCAACCTGCACCAGATGCGGCTCGGCAAAGCGTGCGTAGCCTGCGCCCACGACCGTGGTGCTGAGCACACTCCCCACCGCCCACAACAGGCCGCGCCGGGAAATGAGACGTCGTTGCGGCAGGGATTCCATCTCCTGTTCGTAGGCCATTCCTCGATGCTCGTCAAGGGTAGCCTGCTCTGTCTGCGCAAGATCATTTTCAACGGACTGGGAAAGTGATGCTGGATTTTCTGACATAGGGTCGTCCTTTTTACTCCGCAGAACGTTTCTGCCCCACGTAAACGTTCCACTCCGCAGCGTCGTAGAGCGGCAGACCATCCCAGCCGGCATAGACTTGCGTTGCATCAAACCCAACGCTTTGCAGGATCGCCATCAATTCAGGGAGAGCGTAAGTCTGGTCGCAGAGCAGCACTTCGTCCAGCGCGCCGTTTGCAAGGTGCAGCGTATAAAACCGCTCCATCGACAGCGCCGCCGCCTCATCCCAAAAGCGCTCGCCGAAGTTGAGAAAAGGCGCGTCGCCCCAAAGCCCACTGTCGCCGGTGAACCACCACGTGCTGTGGCTTTTGTCTACCTTTTCCTGATCGAGCAGTTCGATGCAGAGGCGTCCGCCTGGACGCAAGCTATCCGCGGCGAGTTGCAACAGGGCCACGGCTTCCTGGCGCGTAAAAACGGCGAGCTGACCATAGAGCAGGAGCACAGCATCATAGTCATGCGCCGCAACGGTGACGGTGCGCACGTCGTGTTCGATAAAGATGCAGCGGTCAGCGACGCCCGTGCGTTCGGCAAGCTCCCGTGCGTAGCGGATCGAAGCCGGCGAAAAATCGACGCCTGTCACGCGACAGCCGCGGGACGCCAAGGCGACGGCATACAAGCCCGGCCCGCATGTCAGGTCGAGCACGCGACTGCTGGCCGTCAGCGCCAGACGCGGCCAGAGCCACGCGATCTGCGCGGCCCGCGCCGCGGTCGTGCGCGACGCGGCGCTGTGCGATTCGTCGAGATGTTCGCGCAACATACGCTCGGAAAAGGCTGGATCGTTCCAGGGCAGGTTGCCGCCCGCTTGCCACGCTGTCGGCGTGCCTGGCCGTTGATAGATGCGCCACAAAGCAGCGGCCAGTTGCTCTGCGCCAGCGGGCCGTGGCAATGAAGTTGTCTTATTCATCAATTGCGCCTCAACTCGGAATTCTCTGCCTGCCTCTCCTGCTTTCCATTTTATTGTAGCGGTTGTACGCCGAGACAGGAAGAATGCGCCGAACAGAGATGGCGCGTCAGATGCATTACGCCTGAGAAACTGACTTGAAAAGTCTACCTTTTTGACGCAGAGGCGCAAAGAGGCAGAGGTTCGCAGAGAGAAATGCAAAAAAT
>JACSRH010000156.1 GCA_014879855.1 Caldilineaceae bacterium
GCGGGGATGTAGGCGGCGACCGGATCGGCCAGACGCAGGCGCCCTTCCTCCATCAGCATAAGCACGGCGACGCTGGTGATGGGTTTGGTCATGGAGTAGATGCGGAAGATCGTCTCCGCCTGCATCGGGGCGTGCGTCTCCCGAACTGCGTCTCCGCACGCGTGGAAGTGCACGATCTCGCCGCGCCGGGCGACAAGCGAAACCACACCCGCCAGCTTTTCGGCGACGACATACGCGTCCATGGCCGCACCGATGCGGGCCAGGCGCTGGTTGGAAAAACCTTGGCTTTCGGGTTGGGTGATCTTCATTGAACGGCTTCCTTGTCAATTGGCGCTGCTCATGCGCAGAGATTGATTGTAGACATAGATGATTATACTAATCCAGATTCAAACCAGAAATACTATCCACAGATGACACAGATTGTGAGAATATCTCGGTCAATATGTGCCTGACGCCACGCGCAGACACGCAACGCACAGAAACACCGCCTCACTGACTTCAACGACCGCGCCAAAAACATCACCCGTCACGCCGCCGAGACGCTGCTGCGCCAGGTGCAGGACGCCCAGCCCCGCCAGGAGCGCCGCACCCATTGCCAGGATAACCGGCCAGTGCCACACCCCCATCACGGCCGTCAGCGCAACCGGCAGCAGCGCAGCAAGCGCCAACTGCCGGTTGGACAGCGCCAGGCCCAGGCTTGCCCCCATCCCCTCTGCGCGCGCGGGGGGAAGGCGCGCGGCGAGTAGAATCAGCCAACGCGCCCAGGCTGGCGCCAGCAACAGCGCTGGCGCCAGCGCCGACTTCATCAACGGCAACGCGGCCAACGCGGCCAGCGCGGCCGTCTTCAGCAACAAGATCAGCACCAACGTGGTCACACCAAACGCGCCCAGCCGGGGGTCGCGCATGATCTCTAGCCGGCGCGTGCGCGCGAGCGGTGGCAACAGGCCATCGCCACAATCCGCCACCCCGTCGAGATGCAGTGCACCGGTGAGCACAGCCCACAGGCCCACTACCAGCACCGCCGTCACTGTGGGTGGGAAAAGCCACGCCAACGCCCACGCGCTCCCTGCCAGCATCACACCGAGCAGCAGCCCGATGGTGGGAAACCAGCGCGCCGCGCGGTGAAGAGCGTCAGGCGGCAGGTCGCGCCGCGGCACAGGCAACGTCGTCAGAAAACCAACCGCGGCCCAAAATGTGTGCATCATGCTTGTCCTTGTTCAGGTGAAACTATATTGCCAGTATACGTCGCCTGTTGACGGTGGCGGAAACACGTTTAGCGCAGCGGCGACGAAAAATGCATTCTTTTTCAGTTTTTGCCTATTGACAAATCGTTAAAATTATACTACCCTGTTACCAGACATCCGACATCTAATATCTAATATCATATATCTAGGAAGTGTTGCTGGGACTTGCTCATGGAAAAGCTTGCGCGCAGCCCGCTGTTGAATCGGGTTATCCAAGATCAAATCAAGCGCTATATCACCGACAACCGGTTGGCGTCAGGTGATCTGCTTCCGCCTGAAGGCCAGTTGGCGGTTGACCTGGGCGTCAGCCGAGGTTCGGTGCGCGAGGCAATCAAGGCGTTGGAATCGTTAGGCATTGTCGAAGTGCGGCACGGTGACGGTGTGCGCGTGCGCGCATTCAACTTTGATTCCACTTTCGATTTGCTTTCCTACGGCATCCTATTCGACCCAGCAAGGATGACGGAGATCCTGCAGGTGCGCGTCTGGCTGGAAGTGGCCGCGGTGGCCGACGCGGTCCAGCGCATCGGCGATGAGGAATTGGCGCAGTTGGACGCGTTGCTCGATGCGTGGGAAGAGCAAGCCGCCCGTGGCGAAGATGTCTCTGCGGCGGATCGCAGCTTTCACCGTATGCTTTACACCCCGCTGGGCAATGAATCGTTGATCCGCCTGATCGATATTTTTTGGGTGGTCTACCATGCGCTGGCGGTTCAGATGCTTGACATTGACCACAATCCTTTGGCGACCGTGGCGACCCATCGTGCATTGTTGGATGCCATCCAGGCGCGGGATGTGGCGCTTGCTACACAACGGATGCGCGACCATTTCCGTAATCTGGAAGCGCGCATCGCCCTGGCGGCCCACCTGAAACGAAACGATGCGCCTGCGGAAACCAACGACACAGCGGCCACCACCCACAGTTGAAGACGGGGAGCCACATCATGTCCTGTTTGCTCGAAGTAAAGAATCTGGTCACTCGCTTCTATTCCGACGGCGCAACCATCCACGCGGTCAACGGCATCTCCTATGCACTGGACGAAGGCGAGTCACTCGCCATCGTTGGTGAAAGCGGGTCAGGCAAGTCGGTCGGGGTGATGTCAGTCATGGGGCTGATTCGTTTTCCGCCTGGGCGGGTGGAGAGTGGGGAAGTCATTTTCAAGGGGCGCGACCTGCTCAAACTCTCATCTTCGGAGATGCGCAAGGTGCGCGGGAGCGAGATCGCCATGGTCTTTCAGGACCCGATGACTTCGCTCAACCCGGTGCTGCCCATCGGATTGCAACTGATGGAGCCGCTGCAGGCGCACATGGGGCTGGATAAGAACGCGGCGCGCAACCGGGCTGCGGAACTGCTCGCGCTCGTCGGTCTGCCTGGCGCGGTCGAACGGCTGGGGGACTTTCCCTTCCAGTTTTCTGGCGGGCAACGACAGCGCATCATGATCGCCATGGCGCTGACCTGCAATCCCAGCGTGCTGATCGCCGACGAGCCGACCACCGCACTCGATGTCACGATCCAGGCGCAGATCGTCGAGTTAATCAAGGATCTGCAGCAGAAGCTCGGTATGGCGATTATCTGGATCAGCCATAACCTGGCGCTCGTCGCTGGCGTGGTGGATAAGGTGATCGTGATGTATTCCGGCTATATCGTCGAGCAGGCGCCAGTGGACGATCTCTACGAGCGCCCGGCGCACCCGTACACGATGGGATTGCTGCAGGCGATCCCATCGCTGGATCAGCGCAACCAGGAGCGGCTGGCCTCCATCGAGGGGATGCCGCCTGATCTGCGCGCACCCGCCGTGGCTTGTCCCTTTGCCCCGCGCTGCCCCTATGTGGTCGATCAATGTCGGCAGGCCGTGCCGCCGTTGCAGTCGGTTGGCCCCCACCACACCGCCGCGTGTTGGCGCGCAGCGGAATTGCGCAACGTTCATAGCTTTGGAGAAATCGTATGAATGCGGCTGTCCAGCTTGCAACTGGCTCGAAACCATTGATTGAAGTGGAAAACCTCAAAGTGCATTTTCCGATTCGTCACGGATTGTTGCGCCGTCAAGTGGGCGCCGTGCGCGCGGTCGATGATGTCTCTTTCAACGTGTACGAAGGGGAAACGCTGGGGCTGGTGGGCGAAAGTGGTTGTGGCAAATCGACCACCGGGCTAGCCGTGCTGAATCTATTGGAGGCGACAACAGGGGAGGTGCGTTTTCGTGGGCAGACCGTCACACGCAGCTCCGAGCAGCAGATGCGCCCGCTGCGCCGCCACATGATGATGGTCTTCCAGGATCCCTATTCCTCGCTCAACCCGCGCATGACGGTCGGCACCATCATCGGCGAGCCGCTCTCCGTCCACCAGATGGGCGGGCCAGCCGAACGAGCGGAGCGCGTGCAGGAGTTGCTGCGGCTGGTGGGGCTGAATCCGGCCTTTATCAATCGCTATCCGCACGAATTTTCTGGCGGGCAGCGCCAGCGCATCGGCATTGCCCGGGCGTTGGCGACATCGCCAGCCTTTATTGTTGCCGATGAGCCGATCTCCGCGCTCGATGTCTCGATTCAGGCGCAGGTTGTCAATCTGATGAGCGATCTCAAAGCGCAGCTTGGGCTGACCTATCTGATGATCTCTCACGACCTGTCAATGGTGCGGTATATCAGCGACCGGGTGGCGGTGATGTACCTGGGCAAGATCGTGGAAGTGGGCAGCCGGGACAGCGTTTTCGACCGGCCGCTGCATCCTTATACGCGGGCGCTTATGTCCGCCGTGCCCGTGCCCAACCCCAAGCTGGAACGGGAGCGCAAGCGCATCATCCTGGAAGGCGATGTGCCAAGCCCATCCAACCCACCTGCGGGCTGTCGTTTTCATCCGCGCTGCGCCTTTGCAGAGGAGGTTTGCCGGCATGAAGAGCCAGCGCTGCGCGTGCTGGAGGGAAGCAACAGCGCCGAACATCGCGTCGCCTGTCATCTGGCGGAAAAACTAGCGGAATAAAGTGTAGCTCACGCCACACTGATTCAATCGAAAGTCGTCGCGCCGGCTTCCGACCGGCGCCAATCCTGTAACTGCTTTAAGGAGACATGTATGAAACTATTTAAGTTGTTCCTTGTGGTCACACTCTTTGCCATGGTGCTGGCCGGCTGCGCTGCACCAGCGGCGGCCCCGGCGGCCCCGACGACTGGCGACGCCGCGCCCGCGGCCGACGCGGCGCCGGCTGCCGTTGCAGCCACAGGCCCGGCCGGCGTTTTCCGTTCGCCTATGCGCACGGGCTGCGCGGTCGGCACGTTGTGGACAACCTGTGGCCGCCGCATCGACGAGGCATTCCTGCAAGGTCTGGCGCAGGTCAAGTGGACAGCGGACGGCGTCGAGCCGCTTCTGGCCGAAAGCTGGGACATGGAAGAGGGCGGCAAAGCCTACGTCTTCCATCTGCGCGAAGGCGTCACCTGGCATGATGGCGCACCCTTCACCGCCGATGATGTCGTCTTCAGCTTCAACATTTTCGCCAACCCGGCGATTGGCTCGACCTACGCGGCCAAGCTCGCGGACGTGGTGGGCTACGACGAATTCCAGGCCGGGACGGCCACCGAACTGGCGGGCGTCACCAAGATCGACGACAAAACCGTGCGCGTGGCGCTGAAAAGCCCATCACCGCTGTGGGTTGAACTTCAGCAAATTTCCATCAGCATCCTGCCGAACCACATCCTGGGCAGCGTTGCACCGGAAGAAATGCGCACCAACGCCTACTGGAAAAACATGGTCGGCACCGGGCCTTTCGTCATGACCAAGTTTGTCGATGATCAGTACATTGAAGGCGTTGCCAACGAAACCTACTTCCTCGGCAAGCCCAAGTTGGACAAGATCGTCTTCCAGATTTACGCCGACACCACCGCGATCCTGAACGCGCTGGAGGCTGGCGAACTGGACGCCACCCCCTACGAGGGCGGCGGCATTCCGCTCGACCAGGTGCAGCGCTTCGAGGCGATGGAGCATCTGACTGTCCTCGGCAACATGGACGCAGGCCTGCCCACGTTCGTCATGCTCAACCTGGAAGACCCGGACTTCGCCAAGCCTGAAGTGCGCGAAGCGATGATGTACGCCATCGATCGCCAGACCATCATGGAAACGGTGCGCATGAATTATGGCAAAATCAGCAACACGATGTTCCCGGCAGAGTGGGCGCGACCCGCGGAGCTGAACGAGTACGCATACGACCCGGCAAAGGCGACTGAACTGTTGGCTGCTGCAGGTTGGGACGCAAATCGCAAGATCGATTTCCTCTACTACTACAACGACCAAGTCAACAAGGACATCGTGGTTGCCATCCAGGCATATCTGTCCGTTGTCGGCATTAACATTGAGCCGCGGCTGGTGGATGGTGCGGGATTTAACCAGGCGATCGTCGATAAAACCTTCGAGGCGGGGTATGCGGCGAATGGCCAGGGGCTGGATCCCTCCATCGGCGCCAACATTACCCGCTGTGGCACGCAGCGCGCGATGGGTTACTGCAACGCGCGCGTGGATGAGCTGTTTGATCTGGGGCTGAGCGAAGGCACGCGTGATGCGCGCGCACCGTACTACCAGGAGATCAGCACTATCCTTAACGAGGAACTGCCGAAGCTCTGGCTGTGGTACGAAGTGCGCCCGATGGGCTTCAACAAGCGCGTGGTTGGCCTCGGCGAACATTTCGCCGAACAACCGTTGCTGATGTTCGACATCCCGATCTACAACGAAATTCACACCTGGTACACCGAGTAACGAGCCAAGAAGCAACCTGTCAAGCCGGAGCAGGGGGCGCCCACCGCGGCGTCTCCTGCTCCAGATCGCACACACTTTCAGACGGAGACGCGCTGCATGGCAACCTATATTCTGCGTCGCATTCTTATCAGCCTGCCGCTCATTCTGGGCATCACGGTCATTGTTTTTATGTTGGCGAACATGATGCCCGGTGACGCGGTGATGGCGATGATCTCCTCCGACACCCCGTTGGAGGCAGACCTGATCAAGTTGCGTCAGGGTCAACTTGGCCTTGACCTGCCGCTGCACGAACAGTACGGGCGCTGGCTGGGCAACCTGTTGCAGGGCAACATGGGGTACTCCTTCCAGACTGGCGAGCAAGTTTTTGCGATGATCCTGCGACGCATCCCAGCCACGCTGGAGTTGATGGGCTTCTCACTGATCATTTCGATCTTCCTGGGCGTCACCCTGGGGACGATTTCGGCGCTCAAGCAGTATTCCTTGTTGGACTACACCCTGACGCTCTTCGGCTTCACAGGCATCTCGATCCCCGATTTTTTTCTGGGTTTGATCCTGATCTTTGTCTTTGCCCTGAAGCTGAATTGGTTTCCCACCTCTGGCATGGTCACGGCCGGCGAAGAATTTTCCTGGGTGGACAACCTGCGCCATCTGTTTTTGCCGGCGCTGGCGTTGGCGTTGGTGCGCACCGCGGTTTTCATGCGCTACACGCGCGCCAGTGTGCTCGAAGTGATCAACGATGACTACGTGCGCACCGCGCGCGCCAAAGGCATGACAGAGTTCGTGGTGACCGCGCGCCATATCCTGCGCAACGCGCTGATCCCCGTGATCACGGTGATCGGCATCAACCTGACCGTGCTCTTTGCCGGCTCGGTGATCATCGAGACCATCTTTCAATGGCCGGGCATCGGCATGATGTTCATCAACGCGATCTCGCTGCGCGATTCGCCTGTCATTATGGGATATGTGCTCTTCTCTGCCTTTGTCGTCCTTATCGCCAACCTGCTGACCGACGTAACGTATTCGTGGGCCGATCCACGCATCCGCTATGAATAGGAAATCAAGATGACAACTGCCACCGCGCAACCTATCACATTTGCCACCACCAAGCCGGAAAGTCTGTGGGACAAAGCGCGCAAACGCTTCTTTCGTCACAAATTGGCGATGTTCGGTGTAGTCACGCTGAGCCTGCTGATCTTGGTGTCGATCGCCGCGCCGCTGCTCACCCCCTACTCGCCCATCGAACTCGACCTGCGCGCCATCCGGCAGACGCCGAGCGCCGCCCATTGGCTCGGCACCGACGGCACCGGACGCGATGTGCTCACCCGTGTGTTGTATGCCGGCCGCATCTCGCTGTCGGTGGGTCTGGTGTCGGTTTCGATCTCGATGATCATCGGCGTCATCATCGGCACCATCGCTGGCTACGCCGGTGGCAAGATCGATATGGCGCTGATGCGCCTGACCGACATGTTCATGACCTTTCCCTCGCTGGTGATCATCATCACGGTGGCCTCGGCAATGGGGCCAAGCGTCTACAACGCCATGCTGGTCATCGGTCTGCTGACCTGGCCATCCATTGCGCGGCTGGTGCGCGGCCAGTTTCTATCCCTGCGCGAGGAGCAATTTGTCCGCGCGGCGCGCTCCATCGGCGTTTCAAACTGGGAGATCGCGTTTAAGCATATCTTCCCCAACACGGTCAGCTCCATCGCGGTGGCGATCACCTTTGGCGTCGCCAATGCCATCCTGTTGGAAGCGTCTCTCTCTTTCCTGGGGCTGGGCGTGCAGGCGCCAACGCCAAGCTGGGGGAATATGTTACGCGATGCGCAAAGCCTCAACATCCTGGAAGGGATGCCGTGGATGTGGCTGCCGCCCGGCCTGATGATCGCGTTGGCAGTTATCAGCATTAATTTCATCGGCGATGGTCTGCGCGATGCGCTCGACCCTCGCAGCATTCTGTAGTTCCGTCTATTCTGTAATTTTCCGCCTATTTTATAAAGTAAAGTCTGAGGATTTATGGAGCGTTTTTGGATCACCGGCCTGGTGCCGGCAACGTTCACCCCCATGCATGACGACGGCAGCCTGCATCTTTCTCAGGTTGGCCCGATGGTGGACCACCTGGTCGCGCGCAAGGTAAGCGCCCTCTTCGTTTGTGGCAGCACCGGCGAGAGCGTCTCGATGACCAGCGCCGAGCGGCAGGCCACGCTCGAGGCCTTCTGTGCGGCCGCTGCCGGGCGCATTCCCATCATTGCTCACGTCGGTCACACCTCGCTTGCCGACGCGCGCGCGCTGGCCGAGCACGCCCAGCAGGTCGGTGCGGACGCTATCGCCGCGCTGCCGCCCTTCTACTTCAAGCCAGCTACAGTCTCAGCGCTGGTGGCGTGTATGGCGGAGATTGCGGCCGCCGCGCCCGACCTGCCCTTCTATTACTACCACATTCCGGGACTCACCGGCGTCAACCTGGACATGGTCGAGTTTTTGCGTCAGGGCGCTGCGCGTATTCCAAACCTGGCTGGCATCAAGTACAGCGCGCCCACGCTCTATGAATTCCAGGCTTGCGCCAACTATGCAGAAGGGCGTTTTAATCTGCTCTTTGGTGTGGATGAGATGCTGGTGAGCGGGCTGGCGGCTGGCGCGCATGGCGCGGTGGGCAGCACCTACAACTTTGCTGCGCCGCTTTACCAGGAGATCATCCGCGCGTTTGAGGCTGGAGAGACAGCCGCGGCGCAGCAATTGCAGTTGCTCTCCGCGCAGATGGTGCTCAAGCTCGTGGGCAGCTATCGACCGCTGCCCAGCCTCAAGGCAATGATGGGCTTTGCCGGCGTGGAATGCGGCCCGGTCCGGTTGCCGCACGTGGCGCTGACGCGCGCTGAACGCACCGCGCTCCACGCCGATCTCGCGGAGCTGGGCTTTCTGGAGTGGCTGCGCTAAAGTCAGGGAAGCTGGAAACCCGCAAGATAGCGCGCATCGTTCCAATAGCCCCCCCAATAGTATGGCAACGGGGGATTGTGATTTCACTTGCGCACAACCATAGAAGGTGGTGAATCGTATGCGTGAACCCATGTCTGGCGCGCCGGTTTTTTCGTCGGCGCGCATCGAACAGTTGCTGGCGACCTACCGCGATGGGCTGCTCGAAAGCACACTGCCCTTCTGGTTTCCCCGCTGCGTCGACGAGGAACATGGCGGCTTCATGTTCTCGCGCGCTCGCGACGGATCCCTGTTGGACGACGACAAAGCGATCTGGCTGCAAGGGCGGGCAAGTTGGCTGCTGGCGACCCTTTATCAAGAGGTGGCCCCGCGGCCAGAATGGTTGCAATGGGCGCGCCACGGCATCGACTTTCTGCGCGACCACGGCTTCGACGACGATGGCCGCATGTTTTTCCTGGTGGATCGGACGGGCAGCCCCCTGCGCAAGCGGCGCTATATCTTCAGCGAGACCTTCATGATCGCGGCGCTGGCCGCGTACGGACGCGCGGCCGGGGATATGGCCGCGGTGCAGGAAGCCCAAAGTTTATATGCGCAGGTGCTGAACCATCTGCATACACCGGGCGTGCTGTCGCCTAAATGGGAGCCGGCGACCCGCGCCATGCGCGGGCTGGCAATTCCGATGATCATGATCGTCACCGCGCAGATTCTGCGCCAGGCAACGCCAGACACCGCGTTCTGCAACCAGTGGATCGACCATTACATTGATGAAATTCGGCGCTATCACATGCACCCGGAACTGGAGACCGTGCTCGAAACCACTGGCCCCAACGGCGAATTGCTTGACCACTTCGACGGGCGCACACTCAACCCTGGCCATGCCATCGAAGCTGCCTGGTTCATCATGCACGAAGCCCGCGTGCGCGGCAACGATCCGGATCTGCTCAAAACTGGACTGACCATTCTCGACTGGATGTGGGCGCGCGGTTGGGATCAGGAGTACGGCGGCATCACCTACTTCGTGGATATCAAGGGACTGCCCGTACAGGAATACTGGCATGACATGAAATTCTGGTGGCCGCAAAATGAAACGATCATCGCCACGCTGATGGCCTATCACCTGACGGGCGACGAGAAATACGCGCGCTGGCACCAACGTATTCACGATTGGACCTACGCCCGCTTCCCTGATCCAGTGTACGGTGAGTGGTTCGGGTATCTGCATCGCGATGGTCGTCTCTCCTCACAACTGAAAGGCAACACCTATAAAGGTGCGTTTCACGTACCGCGTATGGAACTAATCTGCTGGCAGTTGATGGAAGAGATCAAAGCAGGCCAGCGATCGGCTGCAAAACTTTGATACACCTCCTCTAATCATCTGAACTTGACAGGTCCATCCCAGTCACCTGTGATAGAATGGGGGGCGCAGAGCTTGGTTCCCGATAAACGCCATCATCAGAAAGTTACCTGGACATGTCACCCATTCATCAGGCTCCGACCGCTTCGTCCTATTGGCTCGTCGGCGTAGATGTCGGCGGCACCACCGTTTCGACTGTGTTGCTGGATGAAAACCTGCAATCGCACGGCGAGCTGACCGTCGCCACTGACCTGACCAGCCCCGATGCCACCATGCTGGGCATTGTGGCCGCCATCGAACAAACGCTGGCGCTGGACGACGCTCCCCGCAAACTGGCGGCCATCGGGCTTGGCATTCCCGGCCAGCAGGACCAGGCGCAGGGCATTGTGCGCATTGCCGTCAACCTGCACTGGTATGATTACCCGCTGGTTGAGCGGCTGGTCGCGCACTTTGGCGCGCCCTGCGTGATCGAGAACGACGTGCGCGTGGCAACGCTGGGCGTCTACCGTTTCGACAACCCGGCTGGCGACCAGAACCTGGCCTACATCAGCATCGGCACCGGATTGGCGACCGGGGTTATCCTGGAGGGCAAATTGCTGCGCGGGCGGCACGGCCTGGCCGGCGAGTTCGGCCACATCATCGTCGATCCTGACGGCCCGCTCTGCAACTGTGGAGCGCGCGGTTGTCTGGAAACGCTGGTTTCGGCCACGGCCGTCGTGCGCCGGGCGCGGGAAGCGTTGGCGCAGGGTGCAGACGGCGCGCTGGCGGCCTTGCATCCGCTTACCGCGCGCGGCGTCTATGACGCCGCGGCCACAGGCGATGCCGCGGCGCAGCAGATCGTCGACGACGTAGGCACGGAACTAGCGCGGTCGTTGCGCAGCGTCGTGCTGGCCTATGATGTCGACAGCGTCGTGCTCGGCGGCGGCGTGACCCGCGCCGGTGACCGCTACTTGCAGCCGATCGTAGCGGAATGGCGGCGTCAACAGGCAACCTCGGCGCTGGCGCGTGCAGTGCTGCGCCCGGAGATTCTGCGCATTGCCGACCCGACGCGCAATCTTGGCGCCTGGGGCGCGGCCGCGCTGGCTGCCGAATTATTGGGAGAGTAGACGGTGAAGCCCATGTTGTGTATCCGGCGAGCGACCGTGCTGACGCCCGAAGTGCAAATCGATAATGGCGTACTGCTGATCGAACATGGCCGTATTTTAGCCATAGGCGACGACGCCAGCATCGCTGCCCCAGCCCGTGCCGAGGTCATTGACGCCGGCGGTCTGCTTGTGACGCCTGGCTTTATTGACCTGCAACTCAACGGTGCGTTCGGCGACGATTTCACCCTGACGCCTGACGCGATCTGGCGCGTGGCGGCCGGGTTGCCTCGCTGGGGCGTGACGAGTTTCCTGCCGACGATTATCACCTCGCCGCTGCAACAGGTGGCGCAAGCGCAGGAGACGCTGGCGAGTGGCGCGCCTGCCGGCTGGCAGGGCAGCATTCCCCTTGGCCTGCATTGTGAAGGGCCGTTTCTCAACCCACAGAAGAAGGGCGCACACAACCCGGCTCACTTGCGTCTGCCAACTGTTGCTGACGTGGCCGCCTGGTCGCCGGAAACTCATGTGCGGCTGGTGACGCTGGCGCCTGAATTGCCCGGCGCGCTGGCGCTTGTCCACGCCTTGACGGAGCGCGGCATCGTCGTCAGCGCTGGTCATTCAATGGCGACCTATCGCGAAGCCAAAGCCGGCTTTGCCGCGGGCATCCGCTACGGCACGCATCTTTTCAACGCGATGCCTTCGCTCGAACACCGTGCGCCAGGTTTGCCCGGCGCGTTGCTGAGCGATGCCGCGCTGACCATCGGCATCATCCCCGACGGCATCCATGTTCACCCATCCATGGTAGCGCTGGCGTGGGCCGCCAAAGGCCCGCACCGGCTGACGGTCGTCACCGATGCCATGGCGGCGCTGGGCATGGCGCCGGGAAGTTACAAGATTGCCGACCAGGAAGTCATCGTCACCGAACATAGCCAGGGCGTGCACGAGGCGCGGCTGGCATCGGGCACGCTGGCCGGTTCGGTATTGGCCATGGACGAGGCGCTGCGCCGACTCATCATGTACACGGGATGCAACCTGAGCGATGCACTGACGACCATCACTGCCACGCCCGCCAGCTTGCTTGGCATCGATCACGAACGGGGCAGGCTGCGCGCTGGCGCCTGGGCGGACCTCGTCTTTCTCACGCCGACGCTTGAAGTTGCGCGCACCATCGTCGCTGGCGTTACTTGTTATCAGGCAGATTGATCATCCACAGAGCCAACGATCAAGTACTCATTTGCATGAATGGAGAGACAAGCTATGTCGCTGGAACAATCACATCTGTACCGGGAAATTCACGAGCAGCCCACGGTGTTGAAAGCATTGATCGAGCGCGAGCGCCCGGTCATCAAGCGACTGGCCAGCGCCATCAGAGCGCGTGAAGTCGAGTATGTCGTGATCGCAGCTCGCGGCACAAGCGACAATGCTGGTCGCTACGCGCAATACCTGTTTGGCGCGATCAACCAATTCATGGTTGCGCTGGCCACGCCCAGCCTTTATTCGATCTACCAAAGCCCGCCGCGCTTTGGCAAAGCCCTGGTAATCGGCATCAGCCAGAGCGGCAAAAGCCCGGACATCGTTTCGGTGCTGGCCGAAGCCCGGCGTCAAGGCGCCATGACCGCGGCCATCACCAACTTCCCAGACTCCGATCTGGGCAGACAGGCAGAGCATGTCATCACGCTGCACGCAGGCGAGGAGCATTCGATTGCCGCCACCAAGACCTACACGGCGTCGCTGGCGGCGATTGCTGCGTTGAGCATCGAACTCAAGGACGACGAGCAGATGCGCCACGCGTTGCGCGCCGTGCCCGAAAAAGTGGATGAGCTGCTGGCGCTCTCGCCGCAAATCGGGGTGCTGGCCGAGCGCTATCGCTACATGCGTGACTGTGTCGTGCTGGGGCGCGGCTTCAGCTATGCCACCGCTTTCGAGTTTGCGCTGAAGATGAAGGAGCTCACCTACACCATCGCCGAGTCGTACAGCAGCGCCGACTTCATGCACGGCCCGCTGGCGCTGATCGAGCACGGGTTCCCGGCCTTCGTGATCGCGCCGTCAGGCGTGCTGCTGCCGGAGATGAAGCAATTTATGCAGACGCTCCAGCAGCGCGAGGCTGAGATTGTCGCCATCAGCGACGACGCTGCTACGCTGGCATTGGGCCGCACCGGCATTCCGCTGCCCACGGGCGTGCCCGAATGGCTGTCGCCGCTTACGGCCATCGTGCCGTGCCAGCTCTTTGCCATGCATCTGGCCGCGGTGCGCGACTTCGATCCGGACCATCCACGCGGGCTGCGCAAGGTGACGGAGACAAGATAGAAAGCTGGAACGCGTCATCGCTGCTCCAGCCCTGCCACCCACTGCCGCAGATTCGCTTCGATGCGCGGGCCCGCGGGCCAGGCGCCCGGCGTAAAGGCTTCCCCCGTCAGCATCTCGTAGGTGCGGATGTAGCGTGCGGCAGCTTGCACGGCCAGGTCCGGCGGCAGCGGGAATGGCTCACCCTCCCCGTGATAGCCGTGCGTGACGTAATAGAGGCGGATGAATTCCTTATCGAAGTTGTCTGGCTCCTGCCCGGTGGCGATGCGGTCTGCATAGGTGGCGGCGATCCAGAAGCGGCTGGAATCGGGCGTGTGCACCTCGTCGATCAGCACCACCGCGCCGTCGGGCGCGAGGCCAAATTCGTACTTTGTGTCCACCAGAATCAGGCCGCCGCGGCGCGCCAGCGTTTGCCCGCGCGTGAAGAGGGCAATTGCCGCCGCTGAAATCTGCTCCCAAATTGGCGCTGCCACCAAACCTTGCTCCACCACCTCGGCGCTGGTGATGCGCTCGTCATGGCCGCCGTCCCGGGCTTTGGTCGTCGGCGTAATGATGGGTGTGGGCAGCGCGTCATTTTTGCGCAGGCCGTCGGGAAAGTCGATGCCGTAGATCGTGCGATTGCCCAGGCTGTATTGATGCCAGAGCGCGGTCGACGTGACGCCGGTGATGTAGCCACGCACCACCACTTCCACCGGCAGTGGCGTGCAAACGCGGGCGACTGTCACGTTGGGATCGGGCACGCCAAGCAGGTGATTGGCGATGATATCCTGCGTCTGCGCAAACCACCATGCCGCGAGCTGCGTCAACACCTGGCCCTTGTAGGGCACCACGCCCAGGATGCGGTCGAAAGCTGAAAGACGGTCGGTCGTGACCAGCAGCAGGCGATCGGCGTGGCAATAGATGTCGCGCACCTTGCCTTGTGTGCGTGCACCCAGAAAAGGCAGATCGACGCCGGCCAAGGCGTCGGGCAAAGCGGCGTGCAGGCTCGATTCGGACAACATGATGATGCTCCCTTTTTGTCGAAACTGGACATAGATGCGCCGGTCACGCTGGCAGCGTGACGCGGATTATTCACGCAACATGTCGGGCTGATAGCCAGACCTACTTCGTAGGGAGGGCTGCAACTGCGTTAGCGTGCAGCGCCTACAACCCCGCGCGCTACGAAGACATGGATGCCACCGTTGACTAGCGTCAGCTCGGTGTCCAGGCGCAGGCCGATCTGTCCCAATGCCATCTGATCGTTGCCCAGGATCGCAACGCGCCAGCCTGGGCAACGGCTGTGCAAAACCTTACCCAACTGGGCGTAAAGATTGCGCAAATCCGACGCGTTGCGGATGCGCTGGCCATAAGGCGGGTTGGTTGTCACATAGCCTGGCGTGGCGGGCGGCTCAATTGCGGAAACGGCGCGGCAGGTAAACTCGATATCGCCCGCCACGCCAGCGCGCGCGGCGTTGGCCTGCGCCGACGCAATGGCGCCGGCATCCCGGTCTGATGCCTGAATGGCAAGTCCATCCGCCAGTTGTGCGCTGCGTTGTTGCATCTGCTCGTCAGCCTCATCCAGCAGACTTTGCCACAACCTCGCGTCAAAATCGGGCCACTCCATGAAGGCAAAGCGCCGCCCTCGCCCCGGTGCGATCTGTCGCGCCATCAGCGCCGCTTCGATCGGGATTGTGCCGGAGCCGCAAAATGGGTCGAGCAAGGGCGGCGGTGCGTCAGCCTGCGCGTCCCAGCCAGAAGCAAGGAGCAAGCCCGCGGCCAGCGTCTCGCGCAGCGGCGCCTTGGCGGTTGCCAGCCGGTAGCCGCGACGATGCAGCAGCGCGCCAGACGAATCAATGCTAATGGTGCAGACATCATGCATCAGCCTGACGACGACCAACTGCGCGACCTGTTCGTCGCTTTCCTCATCGGCTTTCTGCACGTTGGACGGTTGGCGGAGACGATCGCCGATGGCGTTGGCGATGCGTTCGGCCACTGCCCCGGAATGATAAAGCCGCGACTTGTGACAGGTGACGCGCAGATCCACGGCGCGCCCGGGCGCCAAGAATTTCTCCCAAGCAAGCAGGCTGGCGCGCGACTGCAACTGGTCAAAGTTTTCCGCATGAAACTCGCCCAGACGGACGAGGACGCGGCTTGCCGTGCGCAGGTGAAGATTGGCGCGGTAAAGCGCGGCGCGGTTGGCGCTGAGATTCACACCGCCGGACTCCACGGCGCTTGGCGCCAACTCAGCCAGCAATCCACAGCGCAGCGCCTCCGCGCCACAGAACGCGGCAAGCCCAGGGCTGGTGACAGCAAACAGCTCGTACAGACGGGATTTAGCTCGACCGGCCACGTACAGCTCCTCTCGATATTCGAGAACCGTATGGTACATATCATAGAATCACGATTGTGAACAACTTGTTGCATCTGTACATCAGCGCTCTGTGGCCGAAGTTTATCTTTACATCAACCAGCAACTTCCCACAATGGCGCATCAAGACCAGGCTTAGCCCCCAGAAGCTCCGTAAAAATGCTTGACACAGTCCCATTTTTTTGATACCATGCACTTGCTTGATAATGCGCTTTATCAAGATTTTCCTACAGCGACTTTCTCATCATGCAAACAAAACGCCCGCGTCTCACCGATGTGGCGCAGCTAGCCGGTGTTTCATCGGCGACTGTCTCCCTGGTGATCAATCAACGTGTGACCGGCAACGTGCGCATCCCCGCGGAAACACAGCAACGCGTGCTGGATGCCGCCGCCCAGCTTGGCTATGTGGCCGATCCCGTCGCACAGAGCCTGGCCAAAGGACGCAACGGCTTAATTGGCGTCTTCACCTTTGAGGCGATCTTTCCCGTGACGCAGCGTGATTTCTACTATCCCTTTCTGCTCGGCATTGAACACGCCGCCGAGACGCTGGGCTACGATTTGCTACTTTACACCAGCACCTCGGTTGGCGATGGCCGGCGGCGCATCTACCGCGACGGGCGCAACCGGCTGCGTCTGGCCGACGGCGCCATTCTGCTTGGCACAGAAAGCTCCAAAGAGGAAATACAGGCGCTGGTGGAGGAAGCGTATCCCTTTGTCTTTATCGGCAGACGTGAAGTGCCTGGCAGCGAAATTTCCTACACCGCCGCCGATTATGCGAGCGCCACCGTCGAGTTGATCGACCGGCTGGCTACGGCAGGCCACCGGCGCATCGCCTACATCGGCGCCGAGAACGTTACAGAATCGCTGCTCGATCGCCGGCGCGGGTACAAACAGGGACTGGCGGCGAATGCGCTGCCGCTGGACGCACGCCTGATCTGCCTGTGCTCTGGGCAGAAGGATGAACGTATTGCCCTGCAGACGCTGCTCGCGCTCGGCGTCACTGCTGCCGTAGTGGAAACTGGGCCAATTGCCTACACATTGTTGCACACATGCCGGGAATGCGGAATCCAAATCCCCGCTGACTTGTCGCTAGGATTGCTGGGGGATCCTTTTGGAGATATGGACGGGACATTGAATTTCAGCGGCTTCAGCATTCCGCGCGAAGAGATGGGCGCGCAGGCGGTTTATCTGCTGGCCGAAGGATTGGACGCCAAAACGTCTGACCAGCCCCGACAGATCGCGCTTCACTGTACGCCAGTAACGGGCAGCACGATAGCGCCGCCTCGCGTCCACCCCTGACCGCAAACATTTTCTTTTTGTTTTTGTGCTCTTTCAGGTTGGCAGAATTCAACAGGAGGATTTCATGTCAAACGATTCACGCACTCTCAGCCGGCGCACGCTGCTCAAGTTGATGGGCGGCGTCGCGGCAACCGGCATGGTCGCGGCCTGCGCACCAGCCGTGGCGCCGACCACTAGCGGCGGCGCGGCGGCCCCTGCGCAAGCTGACGTAACCATTCGCTTTTGGAATGTATGGGGCGCGGCGCGCGAGGAATTGATGAACCAGATCATCGCGCGCTTTGAGGAGAAAAACCCGGGCATCAAGGTGCAGAATCTGGTGCAACCCTTTGAGCGTCGCGAGGAAAACCTCTTCACCGCGCTCGCCAGCGGCGATCCGCCCGAGGTGCTGATGTCCTCGCGCGCCGAAGTGCTGCGCTTTGCCAACGACGGGCTGATCCTGCCGATCGACGGCTACGTCACGGCCAACAACCTCGATTTGAGCCGCTTCTACCCGTCGGAGATCGGCAACTTCTACTGGAAGGACAAACTTTATTCCATGCCAATGCCCACCGGCGGCGGTGTGACCAGCTTGACCCTGGTCAACTATGACATGTTGCGGGCTGCGGGCAAAGAAGATCAGACGCCAGCGACGTGGACCGAACTGGAAGAGATGGCGAAGGAATTCACAGAGATCGACGACAAAGGCATCGTCAAGATCGGCGCTACGGTAGGCACGAGTGCGTCGGACTTCTTCGCCTGGCTCTACTGCAACGGCGGCAGCATCTACAGTGATGATCTGAGCAAAGTCGCGTTTGACAGTGAGGCGGGCGTCCAGACGCTCGAATGGATGGTCAACTTCACCAACGAGATCAACGGCGGCGTGCAGAATGTGACCGACTTCTTCGCCGGCCCTGGCGAAGCGACCGAGGCGCAGCCGTGGTACAACGACGCCCAGCTCATCAACTTCCCCAACGTGTCGATCTTCTTCCACATGCAGACCTACAAACCAGACATGCAGTGGGACATGGGTCTGCGCCCCTACAATGCCAGCAACGCCGACGCCAAATCGCAGGGATTGTCGGGCGAGACCTTCGCCTGGGGCTATGTCGTGCCCGAGGCGGCGCCGGAAGCGAAACGCGAAGCTGCGTTCAAGTGGTTGCAGGAGATCACCTACGAAGAGGAGAGCGGCGGCTGGTTTGTGATGCAGCAGGGGCGCCCCTCTCCCATCAAGGCCGTCAACGAAGACCCCTCTTTCTACGAAGTCAACCCGCACTGGGACAAGGTGCTTCAGTCCCTCGAAAGCGATGTGTCGGTGCAGATCCTGCCCGTACACGCCCAGGTGCGCGATGCGGTCAACCAGGGCGTGCAGGCGGCCTTCTTTGGCGATGCGTCGCCGGCCGATGCGCTGGCGCAGGCTGCCCAACAGGCGCAAGGAATTGTCGACGACTACTGGAGCCAGGAAGGATGACGGCGCAGCCCGTCAGCGGGGAGCGGGTCACGGCGACCCGCCCTCCGCGGCGGCGCAAGCTGCCGCGCTGGCTCGTTGGCTATGTCTTTATCGCGCCGTGGTTGGTTGCGTTCGTAGCGTTCGAGGCCTATCCCATCCTGTCCGGGTTCTACCACAGCTTCACCGACTGGACGGCAACCGGTAAGGCGGAGCGCTTCGTCGGTCTCGACAATTACGTGGAGGCCTTTACGCGCGACCCGCTCTTCTGGAAGGCGGTCACCAACACGATCTACTTCATCGGCGTGAGTGTGCCGCTGGGGATCGTGGCGGCCTTTGCGCTGGCGATGATGCTCAACAGCAAGATCGGCGGCACGACCGCCTACCGCACGATCTACTATCTGCCCTCGGTGGTGCCGGCGGTGGCCGCGGTGATTGTGTGGGTCTTCATCTTTGAGACGCGACGCGGGATTCTCAATTTTGCGCTGGAACTGTTGGGGCTGCCGGCCATCCGCTGGCTCAGCGACCCAAACTGGGCCATGCCGGCGCTGATCATCATGAGCCTGTGGAGCATCGGCGCCAGCATGATCATCTTTCTCGCCGGGCTGCAGGGCATTCCACAGGAGTTGTACGAAGCGGCCGAGGTGGACGGCGCCAATGGCTGGCACAGCCTGTGGCGCATCACCGTGCCGTTGATGACGCCCACGATCTTTTTCAACCTGATCATGAGTCTGGTGGCAGCCTTTCAGGCCTTCAACAACGCCTTCATCATGACCAATGGCGGGCCGAACAACGCCACGCTGCTCTACATGCTGCATCTCTACAACAACGCCTTCCGCTACTTCCGCATGGGCTATGCATCGGCGCTCGCGGTCGTGCTCTTTATCATCGTGTTCGGGCTGACCCTGTTTGTCTACCGTTCCTCCAAGCGGTGGGTCTACTATAGCTGAGAAAATCGCTGCGGAAATCGCTGAGAAAGCAGACAGGCGACTATGGCTGTACGCAATCCCAAAATGAAACTGGCCGGCCACGGCCTGCTGCATCTGGTGCTGATCGCCGGCTCGACGCTGATGCTGATCCCGCTGATCTGGACGGTCTCCACCTCGCTCAAAACGCCGCAGCAGGTCGCGATCTGGCCGCCGGAGTGGATCCCGGACCCCGTGATGTGGAGCAACTATGTCGAAGTCTTCCGCATGGCGCCGGTCATGCTCTGGCTGCGCAATTCGCTGGTGTTGGTGGCGGCGGATGTGATCGGCTCGGTGGTCACCTGTTCGTTTGTGGCCTATGGCTTTGCGCGCGTCAAGTTTCCCGGGCGCGACGCGCTCTTCCTGCTGCTGCTCAGCACGTTAATGGTGCCCTATGTGGTGCGGCTGATCCCGCTCTATGTGATCTACAACCAGATCGGCTGGATCAACACCTTTCTACCGGTGACCGTGCCGCATCTGTTGGGGCGCAATCCGTTCTTTATCTTCCTGCTGCGCCAATTCTTCATGGGCATCCCCGATGAGCTTTCCGACGCCGCGCGCATCGACGGCTGCAGCGAATTCGGCATCTGGTGGCGCATCGTTATGCCGCTTTCCAAGCCGGCGCTGGCCGCGGTGGCGATCTTCGCCTTCCGCGACAGTTGGGACAACTTCCTGGCGCCACTCGTCTACATGGCGGGCCGTCCCGATCTGCGGCCGCTAGCCGTCGGCCTCTACACGCTGCGCGGCGGCGCCGGCCAATTGCCCGACACCCATTACCTGATGGCGCTCTCGACGCTGATGATCCTGCCCATGCTGATCATCTTTGCCGCGGGCCAGCGCTACTTTATCCAGGGCGTTACGCTTTCCGGCATCAAAGGGTGAATGCCCCTCTTCTAATCCCAATGCAAAGAAAGAACCTTCCATGAAAGAGCGAACTACTGATATTTTGATCGTTGGCGGCGGCTTGGGCGGGGTGGCCGCGGCGCTGGCCGCGCTGCGTCTCGGTCGCACCGTGATCCTGACTGAGGAGACCGACTGGCTGGGCGGGCAGATGACCGCGCAGGCCGTGCCCCCCGACGAACATCCGTGGATCGAGTCGACCGGTTGCACGGCCTCCTACCGTTTGCTGCGCGCCAAAATCCGCGACTTTTACCGGCGCAATTATCCACTCACGCCGGAGGCGCGCAACGAGGTCAATCTGAACCCCGGCCGCGGCAACGTCAGCCCGCTCTGCCATGAGCCGCGGGTGGCGCTGGCTGCCATCAACGAACTGCTGGCGCCCTACCGCTCCAGCCGCCAGGTCGATGTGCTCCTGCGCCATCAACCGGTGGCAGTCGAGATGGATGGCGACCGCATCAGTGCCGTGACACTGCGCGACGAAGAGAGCGGCGAGGAACTGGTCTGCCGCGCCGCCTACGTGATCGACGCCACCGAGCTGGGCGATCTGCTCGAACTGGGCGGGGTGGAGCACATGATCGGCGCTGAAAGCCAGGCGCAGACCGGCGAGCTGCACGCGCTGCCCGGCGACCCTGATCCGCTTGACCAGCAGGCTGTGACCTGGTGCTTCGCCGTTGACTACCTGCCGGATGAGGATCACACGATTGCCCGCCCGGCGATGTATGATTTCTGGCGCGATTATCAGGCGGACTTCTGGCCCGGCAAGCAGTTGGGCTGGCTCGACGTCCACCCGATCACGCTGGAGACGCGCCACCGCGCCATCTTCGACGGCCCAACCGACCGCCTCAACGGCGACGACTTCTGGCACTACCGCCGCATCTTTTACCGCAAACACTACCCGGATGGTCTCTACCCCAGCGACATTACGCTGGTCAACTGGCCGCAGATCGACTACTGGTTGAGGCCGCTGCTGGGCGTCAGCGCGGAGGCGCGGGCAAAACACCTGGAAGAGTGCCGTCAGTTGAGCCTCTCCTTCCTCTACTGGATGCAGACTGAGGCGCCGCGTCACGATGGCGGTTATGGCTATCCGGGCGTGCGACTGCGCCACGACATCGTCGGCACGCGCGACGGCCTCGCCAAGTATGTCTACATCCGCGAAGCGCGGCGCATCCAGGCCGAGTTGACAGTCGTCGAGCAGCACGTTGGCGTCGAGCAGCGGCGGCAGGCGGGCCTCGACCGCGCCGAGCCGTTCGCCGACAGCGTGGGCGTGGGCAGCTACCGCATCGACCTGCACCCAAGCACCACGCCGCGCACCTATGTAGACATCAGCAGCTTTCCGTTTCAGATTCCGCTGGGCGCGCTGCTGCCGGTGCGCGTGGAGAATCTGCTGCCGGCGTGCAAGAACCTGGGCGTCACGCACATCACCAACGGCTGTTACCGCCTGCACCCGGTGGAGTGGAACATCGGTGAGGCCGCGGGAGCGGTGGCCGCGCACGCGCTCAACCACGCGCTGACCCCGCGCCAGATTCGCAACACGCCGCAACTCTTGGAGGATTTCCAGAATCTCTTGCAGGAAAAGCTGGGCTTTGTGCTGGCATGGCCGGAGTATGCAGCCATTACGCCGCGATAGCCAATAGACCGCGGAGGAGGCGGATCGGACGCATTTGCCGGATCAAAGAAATCCGAAGCATCCGCCTGATCCGTCAAATCCGTGGTCTGCGTGTGACGCTACAGCAGCGCCCGCTCAATTAGCCCAAGCCAGATGGGCAATATAGCTTGAACGGGTCTCACCCACAGCAAGCGCTGCGGCGTCGAGTCGCGCCTGGGCAGCGTAATATTGACTCGCTCAATTGTGTCGTCCAGGCGCGCCAGGTCTGCGCTGGTAATGGTTCGCACCACGTGTGTATTATAGGCTGTAGGATTGGCCGGAGGCGCCAGTGCGGATGTCAGCTTCGGTGAATGATGGCACGAAAATCTTCCTGAGGACAGGTAGCGGCCGGCTATGCAGCAAAAGTTAGTATCTGTATATCTCAAGAATCAGGCGATTGCGCATGATCTGACATCTTTGCAACCTTATCGGGCAGTTTTTCAAGACGAACAACATCGGCTAACGCCTCGTACTCTGGATCCTTGTGAAGAAGTATAGCGCCAACTTTTGTGGCATAGGCTGCAATCATAGCATCAGCTAATGAGACCGGATAATTTGCCTTAAATCGGGCGGCGGCCAACAAGGTCGGCTCATCGATCTAGTCGAGAAAGACCACGGGCAGTTGCTTGACCGCCAGCTGAGCCTTGCCGCAACGGGGTTCGCCGGCGCCACCACTACACGGATGGTGCGCCCCTCGTCGATCCAGGTAAGACGATCGCTATGAGAAATTTTCCCGGTCACTTACTGATGGCTAGATAATAAATTGATGCTAGTCTGTAATCTTCCCGGAAGCTCCAAAGCTTCCGGGAAGATG
>JACSRH010000354.1 GCA_014879855.1 Caldilineaceae bacterium
ACCCCGGATACACTGACCCCGGATACACTGACCCCGGATACACTGACCCCGGATACACAGTGCAGCCGGTCCACCCGATCTATCCGCTTCCAGAGGGCGCGTGCGTTGGCCCTAATCTGGTGTACAACGGCGATTTCGAACGTGGCTTCAACGCCATTTCGTTAGGAAAGGTCGGCAACAGTTGGGGCTACTTCACCAACGGCGGCGGCGCTGCCTACGGTTTTTACGATGATGAATGGTATCGCGTGCGCTCTGATGGCGCCCACAGCCAACTGATCGAAATCAACACAAAGAACCTCTTTCCTGTTGACAACGACCGCTACGCAGGCATTTATCAGTACATCACAGGGCTGCACCCTGGTGTAACCTACGAGTTTACGATGCACGGCTTGTTGCGCGGTGCAGGGAACGAGGACGATCCTTATCGGTTTGCAGCACAGTGGGGCTATGCGCCTGGCTACACCGGCGATTGGAACGCGATCTCGAATTGGACGGAGATGAACTTCGGCCCGATCTCGAAACGCACCGACCCCGCGGCGCTGACCAGCTACACAGCGAAGTTTGTGGCGCAGTCCACCGACGTCACGCTGTTTATCCGTGGCTGGAAGAAGTGGGGCATCCCCAACGTCGAGATGGACTTCAACATCGACGGCGTATCGCTGACAGCGTGTGGTGGACATGGGGGGCCGGTGCAACCGCCGATTTCCATCGTGCCGCCCATCGGCTGCACACCGCTGCCAGATTGCTCGGTGTGGCCGCCCGTGGTCGTGCCGCCCATTGCGCAACCGCCGATCATTCAACCGCCTATCGGTGGGTGTTGGCAGAAGCCTGATTGTGGCGGGCCCTGGGGCCCGGTCGATCCTGGCTTTGGATGCACCTATGTCGTGCAACCCGGCGACACCCTTGCCTCGATAGCCTACCAGCTTGGCGTCAGCCTGCACGAGTTGATCTATGCGAACAATATCGTGAATCCTGACCTGATCTTCGTAGGCCAGACCCTCATTCTCCCAGGGTGTGAGGGGCAGGCGATTCCTTACGATTCGCCTGTAGCGTATCCTGTTGACCCGGTTCACCCGGCGTCTGGCCAAACCTATACGGTCCAGCCCGGCGACACGTTGAGCCAAATCGCAGCGTGGTACGGCATCTCTGTCGATTACCTATGCGAGGTCAACGAACTCTGGAATCCCAACATGATCTATGTTGGGCAGGTGCTAATCATTCCGTAGACGGTACGGGTTGATTAGATAAACTCCTTCGATGGCAGTGCAGGCTGCGGTTCCGGCTCCGCAGCCTGCGCTGCATTCCAGCCCAAACATCTGGCGCCGAACACAAGGCAATCAACCGAGGGGTGATCCGGACGCCCAGAGCGTGCGAAACGCACCGGAACAACAGCACTGTCAGATGATGGGGTTGGAAGGAGAGTGACCGGCGGCGCTGTGCGGAGCGTCGCCGCTTCTGCTGTAACTTGGTTTGCCGTAACTCGATCTGCCGTAACTTGATCTGCCGTAACTTGATCTGCTGTAACTCGATCTGCTATAACTGAGACCGCAGTCAGTTAAGTCAAAAACAATGAGGGCGTCCATAATGGGCGCCCTCATTGTTTGCTTGGAGCAGATCGCGTGAACTATTCCAGCGGGCTGAGCCAGCGTTCGACATTGTCTGATTCCGCGGCCCAGCCTTCGATATCACCGCTGTCGGAGCGGATCTGGAACCAAGTGTAGCCGTTGGACTCTTGCGGCCCGCCAGTGACAGTGAATTCCAACCCAGGGTTGACTCTGGTGACGATGGTGGCATCGGTGCCGGGCGTCTCGCGTACGGACAGTTGTCCGCCTTCGGACATTGTAACGCGCACGCGTTCGCCCACCCGCGGGGAGCGATCCACCGGTTCCGGCTCGCCAAGTTGCGGGCTAAGGGTGTCGCTTTCTCCATCGTTTTCGATCGCCCAACCGACGTTGCCTTCGCCATCGTCAAGCCGCCACCAGCGGTAGCCTTCGCCATCCACCGGCCCTTCGACAATGGTAACTTTTAAGCGGGAGGGTAAATAGCGGATAAGCTCCGCCGAAGTGGAGGGTTCACTGCGCATATTGACGCCGTCCGGCGCGACGACGCGCGCCGAAGCGCCCACGGCAAGCGCTGTTCCAGGAATCGGTGTTGGTGTAAAGGTAGCGGTTGGTTCTGCGAGTGGAGTGTCGGTGACAATGGGCAGAATCGGTGTTTCCAGTGTAACCGGCCCGCCGGATGGTCCGGTGGGCTGCATAGTGGCGCTTGCGTCGACAATAGGTGCGGTCGGCGTTGGCGTCGGGCGGCTGGCAAAGCTGCCACATGCCAGCGTCGGCGCCAGCCAGATCAATGAAACTGCCAGCACAGCTCGTAGTTGCCAGCGCCGACTCAACCGAAGGCGAGCGGGCGTTGGTATATCATCAATGTTCATAGATCGAGATTATACCCTATGCATTCGTTGCTGGCTATCTCAAAAACAGGCAAATTACGTTGCTTTCAATAATATATCCCGCACAATATATTACCTGGCGCGCAATATTGCACTGCGCCATCATTGTCACAATGTAATTGCTTTCAGCCACTGAATGTGCGGCATGGCGCTGATGGAAGCTTGCAATTGCGGTGTGGTCGCCTCATCCGTGCCGAGCGCCATAATGGCTTCGCTGCGCGGCGCGCGGCGGCCAACGTGCATAAAGCTGATGTTGACATCGGCGTTGCCAAGCAGCGTGCCGACCGCGCCGATGATGCCCGGCCGGTCGTTGTGAAGCGCCAGCAGCACATGGCCGGCCGCGGGAAAATCCACCCAGAGATTGTTGATGGCGACAATGTGTGGCTCACCTTGCAGCAGCGCGCCGCGCACGGTCCACCGCTGCGACCCGGACGTGGAACGCAGCGTCAACAGGCTTTCGTAGGCAAACTCGCGTTGATGCTTCTTGCGCTCAATCAGGTTCATCCCGCGCTTCTCGGCCATCAAGCCGGCGTTGACCAGGTTGATGCGCACCGAGACCACATCCGCCAACATGCCTTTGATCACCGCCGCGCGAATATAAGTCAGGTCAAACTCCGCCAGATCACCCTCGACGGTGAACTCGACGTCTCCCATGCCCTGCGCGCCCAGTTGTTTCATAAAGCGGCCCATGCGTTCGGCGAGGTCAATGTAGGGCACCAGGAGTTCGAGGTCTCTGGGCGGAATGATGGGCGCGTTGACCGCATAGCGCGCGGGCCGGTCGTTCAGCACGTCGAGCACTTGCAGCGCCACATCCTCGGCGACTTTCTCCTGCGCCTCCACGGTGCTGCCGCCCAGGTGTGGCGACAGAATAATGTTCGAGCAGCGGCGCAGCGGGCTGTCGGCGCCGGGTGGCTCTTGTTCGTAGACATCGAGCGCGGCCCCGGCCAGCCTGCCCGCTTCGACCGCTTCGACCAGGGCCTGCTCGTCGACAATTCCCCCGCGCGCGACGTTGATCAAGCGTGCGGTCGGCTGCATGGTGGCCAGCCGTTCGCGGCTGATCAAGTGACGCGTCTGCGGCGTCAACGGCACGTGCAGCGTGAGAAAGTCAGCGCGCGCCACCAGCGCGTCGAGATCGACCAGCTCGACCCCGCGCTGATTGGCATAGTCCGCGGTGACGTAAGGGTCGTAGGCCAGTACATTCATGCCCAAACCTTGCGCACGGCGCGCCACTTCTTGCGCGACGCGGCCCAACCCCACTGTGCCCAGGAACTTGCCCCGCACTTCAATACCCATAAACTTGTCGCGCTTCCACAACCCGGCGCGCACGTGTGCATCCGCCTGCGGAATGTTGCGCGCCAGCGCCATCAACATGGCGACTGTGTGCTCCGCGGCCGCAACGACATTCCCCGTCGGCGCGTTGACAACGACGATGCCCGCCTGCGTGGCCGCGTCCACGTTGATGTTGTCCACGCCAACGCCGGCCCGCCCCACGACGCGCAGGCGCGCCCCCGCACGCAGCACCTCTGCTGTAACCTGCGTGGCGCTGCGCACGAGCAATGCGTCAAATTGGGGGATGATTTCGAGCAGTTTCTCCGGGGAGAGTCCGGTCTGGACTGTGACTTCTACATTGGGCGCGGCGCGCAGCGCGGCCAGACCGACATCCGACATACTGTCGCTAACGAGCACACTAAATTGGTTTGTCATAAGTTGATTTGCTCCGCAAATTACATGGATGTCGGCGCAGCGATGCCCAGGAGCCTCAATGTTTTCGCCAGACCGAGGCGGGCAGCTTCGCATAACTGCAAGCGTGCGGCGCTCAGCGCTGGATCGAGTGGATCGACGACGCGGCAATCACGGTAAAATCCGTTGAAGGTTTTTGCCAAATCCGTTCCATAATGGGTCAGATTGTGGGGAGAAAGCTTTTCGACGGCCCATTCAATCTGTTCTTCCAGCTCCAGCAGCTTGCGGATCACGGCGATTTCAGCGGGATGCGTGAGCAGAGCGCTGTGGTCGAGTTCGGAATGCAGGGCAACGCCTTCTTGTTTGGCCTTTATCACCATCGAGCAGATGCGGGCGTGGCTGTATTGCACGTAACAGACAGGATTGTCCCACGAGGCCTGCGCGGCCAGGTTGAGGTCAAACTCGATGGCGCTCTCCGGCCCGCGCGTCAGCAGGTTGAAGCGCACGGCATCGGCGCCGACTTCGTCCACCACTTCGCCCAGGGTGATCAAGTTGCCGCGGCGCTTACTCAGCTTGACCTCCTGCCCATCCCGGATCAACTTGACCAGCCCGTGCAGCACAATGGTCAGACGCGCGGGGTCAAGCCCCAATGCCTGCATGATCGCGGCCATGCGCGAGACATGTCCCTGATGATCGACGCCCCACACGTTGATGACGCGGTCGAAACCGCGCACGACAAATTTATCATAGTGATAGGCGATGTCGCTGGCAAAGTAGGTTGGCATGCCATTGGAGCGAATCACGACGACGTCTTTGTCCACCTGCGAATATTTGCTCGCCAGAAACCAGACCGCACCGTCACGTTCGGCAATGTCGCCCTGCGCACGCAGTTTTTCAAGGATTTCGTGGACAAGCCCGTTGTCGTAAAGCGACTGTTCGCGAAACCAACGATCATACTGGATGCCCAGCTTGCCCAGCTCTGCCTGGAGCGCGGCCAGCACGATCTCCTCACTCAGCGGCTTGAGTTCGGCGACTGCGTCGGCTTTTGCCATGTGTAGGAAGCGGTCACCGTGCTGGTCTGCCAGCATTTGCGCGTAGCCAACCATATATTCGCCAGCGTATCCATCTTCTGGAATAGGCTCGTCGTGGCCGAAAAGCTGTGCGTAGCGGGCATAAAGCGTGGCGGCAAAGATGCTGAACTGGTTGCCGGCGTCGTTGACATAGAACTCACGCTGCACCACATAGCCCGCGGCCTCGAGCACATTCGCCAGCGCATCGCCCAGCGCACCGTTGCGCGCGCCGCCGTAATGAATGGGGCCGGTGGGGTTGGCGCTCACATATTCGACTTGCCACCGTGCGCCGTTGCCCAGGTTGATATTCCCGAAGTCATCACCGGCGCGCACGATATGGTTGACCTGTTGTTGCAGCCAACGTTCTGCCAGGAAAATGTTGATAAAGCCTGGCCCCGCGATTTCGACGCGACCGATCGGCCCGTCCGC
Source organism: Caldilineaceae bacterium (assembly GCA_014879855.1). GTDB lineage: Bacteria > Chloroflexota > Anaerolineae > Caldilineales > Caldilineaceae > Caldilinea. The sequence continues at coordinate 5,629 of JACSRH010000354.1, forward strand.
TGGCACGTGGTCGGCGATAATCTGCGAGATGGCGCGCGGGTTGCCGGCGTGACCTGCCTTGCGCAACGCAGCCGCGGCCAGCATAGCAACGTTTGTGCTGTAATCGCCGTGGTCAGCCTGCTTGGGGCGCAGGATCTCGACCGCGGGCAAGTCAAAGGCGGGCAGCTGTCCCGCCGCCTGCGCCGCGGCCGTCGCCTGTTCAATGGCTAACTTGATTTGATCACGCATCATGGTTGAAACCCTACTTTTTGATGGAAGGCGCACCGTGCAGGGAGGATAGTGTCCATGCCCTGGCGAGGCGCAACGAGCAATGAAAAGCCCTTGCACCTTTGCGGCTTTGCGTTCAAGGTTATATGTTCAACTTAGTCAGAAGAAAGTGTCACACAGTGGTCTGGTCGCGCCAGTTCGGGCCGACTTCAACGTCGACCTTAAGCGGTGTGACCAGTTGATAAGCGTTCTCCATCGTCTCGCATACGAGCGCAATGATGGCGTCCTGCTCTGCCGGCGGCGCTTCCAGCACCAGTTCATCGTGCACCTGCAGCAGCAGCCGCGCCTGATAGCCGCCCTCCACCAGCCGGTTGTGCAGCCGGATCATGGCGATCTTCATGATGTCGGCGGCCGTGCCTTGAATCGGCGCGTTGATGGCGGCGCGCTCCACGGCCGTGCGCTGATTAAAAGGCAGGCGGCCGCTCTGTAGCTCGGGAAAGAAACGTTTGCGCCCCAGCAGCGTCTGCACGTAGCCATGCTCGCGCGCCTGCACAAGGATGTTGTCGAGAAAGCCGCGGATGCTTGGGTAGCTCTGGAAATATTGGTCAAGAAACTGGCGCGCCTGGTCGCGCGTCAGTTCGGTGCGGCTGCTCAGGCCGAATTCGCTGACGCCATAAATAGTGGCAAAGTTGATCGTCTTGCCCAACCCGCGCTGCGCGCTCGTGACCTCGGCCAGCGGTGCACCGAAGAGCTTGGACGCGGTCACGGCGTGGATGTCCTGCTCAGCGAGAAAGGCGTCGATGAGCTGTTGCTCGTTCGCCATGTGCGCCAGCACGCGCAACTCCACCTGGCTGTAATCCGCGGAAATCAGGCTCCACCCTGGCGGCGCAATAATGGCGCGGCGGATTTCACGCCCGACTTCGGTGCGAATCGGGATGTTCTGCAGGTTCGGATTGCTGCTGCTCAGCCGCCCCGTGACCGCGCCGGTCTGGCTGAAGCTGGTGTGCAGCCGCCCGGTTTGTGGGTTGACCAGCGCCGGCAGCGCATCAATGTAGGTGCCGCGCAGCTTCTCCAATTGCCGTTGCTCCAGAATCATCTCGATCACGCGTTGTTGCGCGTCCGAGAGTTCGCCGCCATAAGCCGCCAACGTTTCGAGCGTGTCCACGGCCGTGCTGTAATGGCCCGACGCGGTCTTCTTCAACCCGCGCGTCGGAAAGCCCATTTCATCAAACAGCACCTGGCTCAACTGCTGTGTGCTGCGCAGATTGAACGTATGGCCGACGACTTCGCATAACGACTGCTCTAGCTCAGCCAGCCGTTTGGTGAATTCCACTGACATCTGGCTGAGAAATCCAACATCAAGCAGTACGCCGGTCATTTCCATCGCCGTCAACACAGGCAGGAGCGGGCGCTCGATCGACTCGTACAGGGGGTGCAGGCCGGATTCGTGTAGCCGTGGCAGCAGAATCTGATAAAGCTGGATCGTCGCATCGACGTCGGCCCCGCAGTAGGCGGCAACCGGCTCGATGGCAACCTGGTCGATGGTGATCTGTTTGCGCCCGGAGCCGATCAGCGCGGTGATCTCCGTCATTTTCCAGCCAAGCTCCGCGTCCGCCAGCGCCTTGAGGCCAAGCGCGCGGCTGGCCGGGTCGAGCAGCCAGGCCATCAACAGCGTATCGTCGAGCGGGCCGGTCACATCCAGCCCGTGGCGGCGCAGCACGGTGAGGTCATATTTGGCGTTGTGCGCCAGTTTAGGCAGTGCAGGGTCGCTGAAAAATGGACGCAGCGCCTCGCGCACGTGCGCCCAATCAAGCTGGGCGCCGGCCGTGTGCGCCACAGGGATATAGGCGGCCTGACCTGGCGCCCACGCCAGCCCTAGCCCAACCAGCGCCGCCTGCATGGCGTCGGTGGCGGTCGTCTCGACATCGAAGGAAATCCGTTCCGCGCCGTGCAGCGCGGCCACCAGCTCGTCAAGCGTGCTCTGGTCGTTTACGATCAAGACTGCGCATTGGCTGTCCGGCGTTGGTGGATCCGAAGGGACGACGCCAGCAGAGGACGCGTCATTGAACAGCGAGATCTGGCCGCTTTCCGGCGCGCCGGCATCAGCGGCCGCTGGCATGGTCGCGCGCGTGGAGGCTGGCAACTCTTTGATTAAGCTGCGAAATTCAAGTTCTTCGAAGAGGGCAACGACCGCTTCCTGATCGTAGTCGCGCGTCGCGGCCAAGTCAGGCTCGAAGCGTAAGTCGAGATCGGTGCTGATGGTGACGAGGCGGCGATTTTGCAGCACCAGGTCGTGCGCGTCCGCGAGCGCCTGGCGCGTCTTTGGCCCGCTGATCGCGTCGAGATGCGCGTACAGGTCATCGATCGAGCCGTATTGCTGCAAGAACTTGACTGCCGTCTTCTCGCCGACGCCCGGGACGCCGGGGATGTTGTCGGAAGCGTCGCCCGTCAGCGCCTTGAAGTCAATAAATTGTTGCGGCGTCAGCCCGTAGCGTGCGGTCACTTCGGCAAGTCCATAAACCGAGGTGACCGGGTTGGGGCCGCCCGAGGTGTAGAGAATCTTGATGTGGTCGTCCACCAACTGGAACATGTCGCGGTCGCCGGTCATTACCAGCACATCAAAGCCGTCAGCCTGCGCCTTGCACGCCAGCGTGCCCAGAATATCGTCGGCTTCATAGTTGGGGTACGTAAGGATCGGAATGTTGAAGGCGCGCAACAGGGTTTCGATGCGCGTCATTTGCGTGCGCATGTCGTCGGGCATGGCGTCGCGCGTCGCCTTGTACGCCGGAAATTCGACGTGTCGCCAGGTGTCGCCCGTGTCAAAGGCGACCGCGACGTAATCTGGCTTCACGTCGCGCAGGGTGGCCATCAGCTTGCGCGCAAAGCCATAGACGGCGCCGGTCGGCTCGCCGTCACGCGTCGACAACGGCGCTTTCATGCCGAAGTAGGCGCGATATGCTTGAGAATGCCCGTCGATCAGTAAAAGAAGCGCCATGAGTTGGAGTGGCTACTCGATTGTCAGGCTGCCATCTTCAACCAACGCCATGATCTGCTGATGCTTCAGGATCGAGCGCAGGGTGCGCATGCGGCGTCCCGCGTCCAGCCGATAGCGACCGGCTGGCAGGTCCAGGATGAAATTCTTGCGCGTGCGGTTGGCAAGAAAGATGATGTCGTCGGGATTTTGCAGCCAGGTGTACTCTTGTGTAGCACTCTGATTAGATGCTTTGGTGGCCATACGCCTATCCTTTGCTCAGTGTCCATGTTCCTGCGGGGCGCAATGAGAAATGAAAGCGCTTTTCTCTGTGCGTCTCTGCCTCTCTGCAACTTTGCGTCAAAGCTGTTTTCCAGGTCAGATGGTTCCGTCGGGCGTTGATAGTGCATTGTACTTGGCACGGTCAGTTCTTGACAAGAACCTGCGCCGATAGATGCGCCGCAGCAAGACAGGCGCGCGGTCTTGCCAGAGTGTCATGCCGACCACCGCGCCGAAACTGGCCGCGTAGAGGAACAGAAATGCCGCTGACAGCCATCCGCTGTGATGCACCAGCAACCAGGCGCCGAGCAGCGCATAAAGCATCAAGCCAAGCTCGGCCAGCATGGTGCGATCCAACGGCAGGCGATACGTGCTGCTCCACCAGCGGTCGTCCGCGCGCTCCACGTGAAATTTTGGCGTGCGTTGGAAGTCGCCGCCACGCGTGCGCATCCCTTGCCAGACCGCCAACGAGTTGTTGAGGCAGACGCCCATGCCCAACAGCGTCAACAGCGGCAGATAGAGCCAGCCGCGCCACCAGCGACGACCATACAGGCGTTGCTGTCCCACGGCATACAGCAACGGCGGCCCAAAGGAAGTCAGGCCAATCAGCGGCATGGGCGAGGGCGGCGCACCGCCCAGCAGCAGCAACGGTGGGATGGTCAGCAGCAAAAGCAGCAGCATGGGGTGGATTAGATAACTGCCCAGGTGAATCATGGCAGCGATGCGCGCTGGGCGCGGGCGCGCATCCGCCCAGACGCGCGCGCCCAGCTTGCGCAACGTCTGGATGCTGCCTTTGGCCCAGCGAAACTGCTGGCGTTTGTAAGCACTCAACTGCGGCGGGATCTCCGCGGGAGCAACGACGTCATTCAAATAGAGCGGACGCCAGCCGGCAAGCTGCGCCCGATAGCTTAGATCCAGATCTTCGCACAAGGTGTCATCTTGCCAGCCGCCAGTCTGTGCATCCTCGATGCAGGCGCGCCGCCAGACGCCTGCGGACCCATTGAAGCCAAACAGATAGCCAGCCGCCTGCCGTCCTGCCTGCTCCACAGCAAAGTGGCCGTCCAGCGCCAACGCCTGGCTGCGTGTGAGGGGCGAGTAATCACGGTTCAAATGTCCCCAGCGCGTCTGCACAAACCCGGTCTGCGCGGCGCCGGCAGCAAGAAAGTGAGGGATGGTGCGGCGCAGGAAATCGGGCGCAGGCCGGAAGTCGGCGTCAAACACGGCGATGAAGTCACCGGTGGCAAGCGGCAGCGCATGAGCCAGCGCGCCAGCTTTGAAGCCGCTGCGCCCCTGGCGACGCACCGCGCTGATGTCACATCTCTGCGCGCGCCAGGCGTCAACAGCGCGATCCACCAGCAGCGATGTGTCGTCTGTAGAGTCGTCGAGCACCTGGAGTTGGAGCCGGTCGCGCGGATAGTCGAGCAGGACGCACGCTTCGATCAGGCGTTCGGCGACGTGACGTTCGTTGTAAACAGGCAACTGCACGGTCACCCGCGGCCAGGCAGTGGGTGTGGGCGAGCGGGTGGATGGGGAGGTGCGCCGCGCCTGCCAGACAAGCCAGGCCGCGTGAAGGCTATAGATGGCCAAGCCCAGCGCGCATAGTCCATAAAGCGCTTGAAGGATAAAAACGATCGGTTCCTGCATAGTTCACTCAAAAAAAGTCGAGCCGACGGCGCGTCGGCTCAATGCGGCGGATTATACTGTGTTGTCACAGGGCAAACCAAATATGATATACTCTGCAAAAAAGGGAGCGATGCGTTTGGCCTGATTGGCGCAGGCGCCCCATCCAGAACCCTGCCGGCGCCTGTGGCTGGTGAAAGTGCAGAATTGTGGAAGATGCAATTATTTCTAGACCCAGACACGCCAGTTATCGACCGCACTGCATTGGATGTAATTGCAGAAGTGTTCAGCTCCAGTGACCCTGACGCCCTGCTTGACCTGTTGGAAACTTTTCTAACGGAGTCTGCCAAACAGATTGAGGAAATGCACTCTGCGTTCCTCACGGGCGATTGGGCCACGTTGCACCGCATGGCGCACAGCCTTAAATCGAGCAGCGCGACCTTTGGCGCCACCCGGCTGGCGCAGGTTTCGGCCGCGCTTGAACTTGCCGCCAAAGAGCCAGTTTTCGATGAGAGGCATCTCGACCTGATTGGACAGGTGCGCCACGAACATTTGATGGCTTGCGAGGGTCTGCGCCTAGAGCTGGCGCGCCTTACCGGCGCCTGAATGCAAAACTCACGACAAGCCGCAAGACCCCAGGGTCGAATTCAAAAGGCTGGGCACCGGTTCGTAATGGTCGAACTCGATCGTGTAGACGCCGCGCCCCTGGGTCATCGAGCGCAGATCCGTGCTGTAGCGCATGATCTCGGACAGCGGCACGGTGGCGCGCACCACCGTGCGGTTGCTCTTCTGTTCCATGCCAAGCACACGCCCGCGGCGCGTGTTGAAGTCGCTCATGACATCGCCCATGTACTCGTCGGGCACGGTTACCTCGACAATATAGATCGGCTCCAGCAACACCGGATTGGCGGCTTTGAACGCCATTTTGAAGACTTCGCGGCCTGCGGTCTGGAAGGCAATGTCTTTGGAGTCGACCGGATGTTCCTTGCCGTCAAAGACGATCGCCTTGACATCCACCACCGGGTAGCCGGCAATGACGCCGTTGTCCAGCACAGACTTGATGCCCTTCTCGATCGAAGGGAAGAAGGAATTGCTGATGGCGCCGCCAAAGACCTCGCTGGCGAATTCGTAGCCACCGGCTGGCAGCGGCTCGACGCGTAGATGCACCTCAGCAAACTGACCAGCGCCGCCCGTCTGTTTCTTGTGACGATACTGGGCGGAAGCGCTCTTGGTGACGGTTTCCTGATAAGGCACCTTGGGCGCGGCGGTTTCGACATTGGTGCCAAATTTTTGCGCCATGCGATGCACGGCCACGTCAACGTGCGTCTCCCCCATGCCTTGCAGCACTGTCTGTTTGGTGGCGGAGATGTTCTGGTAGCGCAGAGTGGGATCTTCCTCGGCGACGCTGGTGAGCGACGGGCCCATTTTGGCGCTGTCGTTCTGGGAAACTGGCGCGACCGCGACCGAATAGAGCGGCCGTGGGTAGCTTGGCAGCGTCACCGTCACAACTTGCTCGGGCGCACAGAGTGTGTCGCCGGTTTGTACATCTTCCAACTTGGTCATGACGCCGATGTCACCGGCCACCAACTCATCCAGGTTTTGCAGCTCTTTGCCGCGCACGCTGAAGAGGTTGGCGACGCGCACTGTCCTACCAGTGCGTGCGTTGGCAATTTGGGCGTCTCTGGCGATCTTACCGGAGAAGACGCGCACATAATTCATGCGTCCGACGTAGCGGTCAATGATCGTTTTGAAAACTGCCCCTGCCACCGGCCCATTTCTGTCAGATTCGAGTTGAATCTCACTGCCGTCTTTAGCGCCTGTCACGCTGCGTTCGTTGGGCGCGGGCACATAGCGGCGCAGCGACTGCATCAGCCGTTCGAGGCCAATGCCGCCGGTCGCGGTGCCGCAGTAAACGGGTGTGATGGCGCAATTCTTGACGCCGACGTGCAACCCGTGGCGCACCTCGTCGATGGTCAACTCTTCGCCTTCAAGATACTTTAAAATAAGCTCATCGTCGGCTTCGGCCGCGGCTTCCACCAGCGTAATGCGCGCTTCTTCGGCTTCGGCCTGGTAGTCGGCGGGGATCGGCGCCTCTTTGCCTTCGGGGCCAAGATACGCCTTCATTTCAATCAAGCTGACGACGCCTTGGAAGGACTCCGCGGCGCCGATTGGAATCTGGAAAGGGACAATTTTTTCGTCGCCTAAAGTCGTACGCATACTTTGGACGGCGTTTGTAAAGTTAGCGTTTTCGCGATCCATGCGGTTGACAAAAACGATGCGCGGTTTTTGCAGCTCGCGTAGGCGGTCGTAGGCTAACTCGGTGCCGACCTGACAGCCCGAAACCGCGTCAACCACCAGCAGCCCTGCTTCGGCGGCAAAGAGCGAGCTGATCACTTCACCGACAAAGTCCTGATAGCCGGGTGCATCGATCAAATTAATTTTGAGAGTTTCAAATTCGACGGGAATGACTGACAAATTGATGGAAATGCCACGGCGGTGTTCTTCGGCGTCCCAGTCCGAGACCGTGGAGCCATCCTCCACGCGCCCCATGCGGCCGATCGCGCCCGTTTTGAACAACAACGCTTCGGTCAGTGTGGTTTTGCCTGCACCGCCGTGGCCGAGCAAAGCCACATTACGGATTTGCTCTGTTTTGTACTTCGCCATAGAAGCCTCCAAACCAGCTCAATAAAAAGAGAAAGGTCGCATTCAGGCGACGTGCGTATCCCTGTCGCACCGGCGCGACTATCGAAGACAAATTTTACCGCTTGCCAATGGGTTGAATCGGCGCCAAGTGCATAACCGACCCTGGTGGTCAGCCGCCAGCCCGATGATGATGGCAGCACAACGCCAAAGAGCAGAGATTTCGGTTGCGTAACTTGCTGTTATCGGATATGCGTTCACGGTTGGCTAGGAATTGTACGCAAAAGCGCGTCCAGGGTCAATTTACAGACACCCGCAGGTTCGGGCTACCGGTCCGGCGCATCTTCCACGCCAGCCCCGCAGGTCGGGCTGTCAACCTGCCGCGCGTCCCACGCCCTGCACCAACGTTCTCGTGCGCCGGGCGCCAACCATCGCCGCCACGCAAATACCCTGACCCACGCGACCTGCAAAGATCTATCGATAGCTGGCGTACACAGCTTCTCCGCGGTCCGCTGAAAAGCCAATAACGTCGTACGGCTCCGCTTCGACCCCGGCGATTTCCATACCTGGCGACCCAACCGGCATGGCGGGCACAGCAAGGCCAGCAATAGCCGGGCGTTCGGCCAGCAAACGACGAATCTCGGCGGCGGGCACATGACCCTCAATAATATAGCCATCCACGATGGCTGTGTGGCAGGAGTGGAGTGCGGCGGGAACCTGAAGCTGAGTCTTGATCGACGTCAGGTCGTGCTGGTCGATAGACTCAACCGTGAAGCCAGCTTCCTTCAGGTGCGCAATCCAGTCGCCACAGCAGCCTCAAGTTGGCGATTTGTAGACAGTAACGGTTTGGGCGTCGGCCCGCGCGCCGGCATCGGGTGCAGACGCTCGCGGTTGGCCATTGGGAGCGCTGCATGCCGCAAACAGGGCAAACAGCGCCAGCAATGTAATGGATGCAAACCAGCGCATACTCCTCCTTGTGGAACTTGGATCCAGAAATTTGTGGCCTTTGCTTCTTGCGCCTTTGCGCTGAAGCTAGGTTCAAGTCAGACGCAGCAGTAAAAAGGGGGAAGCGCGACGCATTGTACCATACCGGCTTACAACTGCCATGTGTCCACCACGTGGTGGTTGACCGCCTCGACCAACGCGCCGCTGGCCACCAGGCGACGCACCGCTTCGATGAAGGGATACAACACCTGGTCTGCTTCCATAAAGGGAACATGGCGGCGGATCAGCGCGTAGGCGTGGCGTGTACCCTGGCCAAGCAGCGCGTCCGCGCCAAGCTGTTGTCGCCGAAAGTCCACGCCTTGCGCCGCGGCCAGCAGTTCAATGGCGAGAATATGCTCGACATTGTCGTTGATCTGGCGCAGCTTGAGCCCGGCCGTGACGCCCATACTTACGTGATCTTCCACATTGGCCGAGGTGGGGATGGTGTCCACGCTGGCCGGATGCGCCAGCACTTTGTTTTCAGTAGCGAGCGCGGCCGCGGTGTATTGGGTGATCATCAAGCCGGAATTCAGCCCGCCCTGCTGCGTGAGGAACGCGGGCAGCACGTGGGCATTGCTCGCCTCGTCGGTCAGCCGCATGATGCGCCGCTCCGCGATGTTGCCCAGTTCTGTCATGGCGATGCCCAGGTAATCCATTGCAATCGCCAGTGGTTCGCCGTGAAAATTGCCGCCCGACAGCACCTCGATGGCGCCGCTTGGCTCGTTGATAAAGATCAACGGGTTGTCCGTCACCGAGTTAAGTTCGATCTCCATGGCCCAGCGTGCGTAGGCGATGGCGTCGCGCACCGCACCGTGCACCTGGGGAATGCAGCGCAGCGTGTACGCGTCCTGCACATTGGTCGGGTCCGCATGGCGGGTGAACGCGCTGCCTGCCAGCAACTCGCGCAGATAGGCGGCGCAATTGATCTGGCGTGGAAAGGGGCGCAGTGCGTGAATACGGGCGTCGAACGCCAGCGGCGTGCCGTGCAGCGCTTCCAGGCTGAGACAGCCCGCGATGTCGGCGACGCGGCTCAAGGCCCGCGCTCGCCATGCTTCGAGCGTGCCCAGCGCGGCCATGACTGCGGTGCCGTTGGTGAGCGCCAGCCCTTCCTTGGCGGCCAGCGTCACCGGCGTCAATCCCTTTGCCGCCAGCGCGTCCGCGCCACTCAGCACTTGGCCGTCGACTTCCGCCTCGCCCAGGCCGATCATCACCAGCGCCATATGCGCCAGCGGCGCCAGATCTCCGCTCGCGCCCAGCGATCCCTTGCAGGGAATCACCGGGTGCACGCCGCGGTTGAGCAACGCCAGCAGCAGATCAAGCGTTGCCGGCCGCACGCCAGAGTGGCCGCGCGCCAGCGTGTTGGCGCGGATCAGCAGGATCGCACGCGTCGTGGCGCGATCGAAAGGGGCGCCGACCCCAACAGCATGGCTCATCACGATGTTGCGTTGGAGTTGTTTGACCTCTTCGACAGGGATGATGCGATCTTTGAACGCGCCAAAGCCGGTGGTGATGCCGTACGCGACCACGCCGTTGTCGAGCAACTGCTGCACAGCTTGCGCCGCGCGCGTCACGCGTTGGCGTGCGTCCGCGGCAAGCGCCACGTCCGGCGCGCCCGCTTGCCTGAACGCCACCGCGATCACCTGGTCGATTGTCAATTGGGAGCCGTCGAGCAGCATTGTATTCATAAGTATCGTATGCAGGAGCGTGCAGTCTAGCACGAATCGACCACGCCGGGAAATTGATCACAAATTCAGTCGACCCAATTCCGGCGTAACCTCACCATGGGCCTGTCCTCACTTCTGGCATTGTTTCGGCGCCATGCGGTGCAGGCGCAGGGCCGGACAAAGATGTACAATTGATTTGTTGAAGTTGCTCAGATGAATTCGACAGCCTCGGCCACCACGCCGAGGTTTTTTACTGGGCGATAATGCGTGGGTTTCAGCCCGTCGCCGAAACCGAAGCGTTGACCGTGTTGCTGATAGGCGCGCTAGGTCAGCAGGTCTTTACGTTGGATCATCCATCGAACGCAACTCTGATCTGACGACGCGAGGCGCAACAGTAAGGATGGAGCAACTTTAATTTGTAATAGCGCAAACTGTGCCTGCCGATCTGTCTGATGTACACTGCATCAGCAGTGCTTGGGTGTTTTACCCAAGGCTGATTAATCACCTGTACACATTTTTGAAAGGAAATCTAACGTCATGGCAACGCTTACCGTGTGGAAGTTTGACTCGGCCACGGGCGCACAAGATGCGCTCGACAAACTGGCCGACCTGTCGAAGCAGCATTTGATCCAGATTCAGGATGCGGCTGTCGTCTCGTGGCCAGAGGGCAGGAAGAAGCCGCAGACGAAAAACTATGGCAGCCTGACCGGTCAGGGTGCGCTTTCTGGCGCGTTCTGGGGGATGCTCTTCGGCTTGATCTTCTTCGTGCCTTTCTTTGGCCTGGCTGTCGGCGCGGCGATGGGCGCGCTCACTGGCAAGTTTGCCGACTACGGCATCAACGACAATTTTATCAAGGAAGTGCGCGAAAAGGTGACCGAAGGCACGTCAGCGCTTTTCCTGCTTTCCGCCAACGCGGTGCAGGATCGCGTGGCTGAAGCATTTGCCGGCGTTAATATGGAGCTGGTCAAGTCGAACCTGACCGGCGAGCAGGAAGCCACACTCAAGGAAGAGTTCGGCGCCTGAGTGTAAGCGTCTGAACAGAAAGGGAGCAGGGCAGCGTGCATTTTCTATTCATGAATGTACGCTGCCCTGCTTTGTTTTTGCCCCTCATCCCTGTGCGCCTTTGATGGGAATCCGTCATTGTCAGTGTGCGTCGCACGGGCCAAAGATCATAGCACATAGAACCATCTGCCGGCTTGTGCGACGCACGCTGGCGCTGGACTCGCCAATTTTCTGGGGTGCACCCGAACAGTTGCAATGGCTGGATAGGTGCGCTCAGAGTTTGTTATATTCGCGCTGGAGTCACAGCGCATTCTTATTCCGTCCCAAACGTTTGGTTGTCTATGTCTCAGGAACTGCTGCTTCAAACCCTGCTGCACACAAAGTTGAGACGACCGCGCGCGGTTGGCCAGATCGTACAGCGGCCGCGCCTCAATGACCTGTTGCAACGCAGCCTGTCACTGCCGTTGACGTTGGTGTCCGCGCCTGCTGGCTACGGCAAGAGCACCCTGCTTGCGCTGTGGCTGGATGAAATCGACGTTCCCTGGGCCTGGTACTCGATTGACAGCCGCGACAATTCACTGGGCGAGTTCGTCGCCTATCTGACCGCCGCGATCGATCTCGCCTATCCTGGCTGCGCAGCGACGCTGCAGGCGCTGCTGCAAAACCCGACGTTGCCTTCGCCCGACTGGTTGGCCGACCTTTTTGTGCGTGAGTTGAACGCGCTGCCCGGTGAGTTGATCCTTGTGCTTGATGACTACAACGAGATCACGGCGCTGGATGTGAATGTGTTTCTGTCGCGCACGGTGCAGAACATGCCGCACGGCGTCCACTTTATCTTGTTGACCCGCTTGGATCCGGCGCTGAAGGTGGCGCGGCTGCGTGCACAGCAGCAGATTTTAGAGGTGCGCGCGGCGCAACTGCGTTTTATGCCGGACGAGGCTCAGGAACTGATGCAGCGCATCATTGGCGCGCACGCGACCGCGGAGATTGTCACACTCTGTGCGGAGCGGACAGAAGGCTGGGCAGCTGGACTGCATCTGGCCGCGCTTTCGCTGCGTGACAGCAAAGATGTGCTCTCCTTTGCCACCGCTTTTGCACGCAGCAGCAATCAGAGCATCGTCGACTATCTGCTGAGTGAAGTGCTCGAAGTGTTGTCGCCGCTCGAACGTGGAATGCTGCTCTACACGTCGATCTTGCCACGCTTCTGTGCATCTCTGTGCGCGGCCATCATGCCGGCGGAAATGCAACAGCTGGCCGCCGATGACTTCCTGAAGCACCTGCGCCGCTCCAACCTTTTCCTGATCGCCCTGGACGATGAAGGCATCTGGTTTCGCTTTCACCATCTCTTTGCCGACCTGCTGCGCCATCGCCTGCACCTGAGTGAAGACGCGAACGTGGTTGCTCGTTTGCATCTGGCTGCCAGTTACTGGTTTGAAGCTAACGGACTGACTGACGAGGCCATCACCCACGCGCTGGCAGCCGGTGACGACACGCGTGCGGCAGAGCTAGTCGAGGCGCATATTGACGTGCTGCTCAACGACGAAAATTGGCGCGGGCTGGCGCAGCGACTGGCGCTCCTGCCTGAATCCACCAAACACCGGCCCGCGCTCCTGATTGCGCAGGGGTGGGTGCAGCAGTTTCAATACCGTCCCACTTCGATTCTGGCGCTTGTCGAAGAGGCGGAGGAGAAGCTTGTCGGCTGGAGCAGCTCGCCGCAGGTCGAGCGGATGCGCGGCGACCTGGCTGCCTTGCGCGGCCTGGCCTACTTGTTTACTGGGCAGTCCGCGCAAAGTCTGGCCGCTGGCCAGGAAGCGCTGCCGCTGATTCCCATCAAGCGCAGCTATGTGCGCGGGGTGGTTGAGCTGTTTTACATTCGCGCCAAGGCGCATCTGGGCGAGCGCGCCGCGGCCATCGAACAGGCGCGGCTGTGGCTGCAACAACAGCCACAGCACCCCAATGCGCGCACTTTCCGTCTGTTGCTGACGCTCTGCAGCCTTTATTATGAGGCATTTGAGCTGGAGCAGTTGCAGACGACCAGCCTGCTTTACCGCCAAATTGCCGCTCAGGCGCGGCGTCCCCTGAGCGTGGGGTGGACCAGCTATCTGCTTGGCTGGCTGCACTATCAAAAAAACGAGCTGGAATTGGCGGAGCAATATTTTAGCGAGGTGGTCGAACAGCCGCTGATGGTGCATACGCGCGCGGCGATTGACAGTTGGATTGGCCTGGCCTTGACTCAACTGGCGCAGGGGCGCGTGGAAGAGGCGCAGCGCCAGGCGCACCATCTGCATTGCTTTCTGGTGGAGAGTGGGCTGGTCGATCTGGCTATTTTTGCCGACGCACTGCTGCACTATTTGAACTTGCTGACCGGCAACGTGGTGCAGGTCAGCGAGAGTTACGCGCAGAATCTATCTGGTCAACTAGGGCTTGATCTCTGGCTGTCGCCAGCTTTGGTGTTAGCGCTGGCGCAGATCCGCCAGGGCGGCCACATCCAGTTGGCTGCAGCCGCGCGCGTGTTGGCTGGCTGTCGCGCCCATTACGGGCACATCTCCATGCCATTGCGGCTGCTGCAGATCGAAATCATGGAGACGTTGCTGCACACAGCCAAGGGCGATCGCCATGCGGTGCTGGAATCGCTGCGCAAGCTGGTGACAGCGTGTGAAGTGCAGGGTGCACTGCGTATTTTTGTTGATGCCGGGCCTGCGCTCAAACCCTATTTGCACGAACTGGCTGCCGCGGGTGTGGCGCCGTCGTACATCGCCCGGATTCTGGCTGCGTTTGATGCTGGGCAGGGCAGGCAGTTGCTGCTTGGGGCGCTGGCGGCGCCCGCCAATGGTATGGCGCAGCCAGCGGGCGCCGCGCTGCTCGGCCCCGATGCCTTGACCAATCGCGAGTTGGACGTGCTGGCGCTGCTGGAACGGCGGCTGAGCAACAAAGAGATCGGGGCGCTCCTCTATATCTCGCCACGCACAGTCAAGCGTCACACCATCAACATCTACCAGAAGCTGCACGTCAACAACCGGCGCGCGGCAGTCGCCCAGGCCAAGGCGCTGGGCTTGATGCCGGACGGCTGAGGCTTGTCGCGCGGGCAACTCCGTGGCCGCGTATTGCTTCTTTTCTGCACCCAGACAGCCCTGTTGTCCGCGACCCTGTTCGTTTATGCTGGTTAGCGCCCTTCAAGGTAAACACTGATTCAATCCTGGCGTCAGGTGGAAGATCGATGACTTCACAATCTACCAAGACCATTGTAGCTCAGCGCGGGCGCGTTGCTCGCTTTGCACCGATTGTGGCGTGGCTGCCTCATTACGACCGCGCCTGGCTGCGCGCCGACGTAATCGCCGGGCTGACGCTGTGGGGGGTGGTCGTGCCCGAAGCCCTGGCCTATGCCGGCATCGCCGGGCTGCCGCCCAGCGCTGGCCTCTACACGCTGCTGGCTGCGCTGCTTGTTTACGCGATCTTCGGCTCGTCGCGCCATCTTGTGGTGCAAGCAACTTCAGCCACCGCCGCGCTGCTGGCCGCAACCATCTTCTCCTTTGGCATCAGCGCGGCTGATCCGGCGCGCTATCAGGCTTACGCCTCGGCGTTGGTGATTGTCGCCGGGCTGGTCTTTCTGGCCGCGGCGCTGGCGCGGCTTGGCTTTATCACGCAGTTTCTCTCCAAACCGGTGATGGATGGCTTTGTCACTGGGCTGGCGATCTTTATCGCGATCGGTCAGTTGAACAAGCTCTTTGGCGTCGAGCGGGGTGAAGGCAACACCCTTATGAAGCTGCTGGAAATCATTCGCCAATTGCCTGAGGCGAACTGGGTCACCTTTGCCGTCGGCGCGTCTGCGTTGGCGCTGCTCTTTATGCTGCCGCGGCTCAACAAGCAACTGCCGGCCGGGCTGGTGGTGCTCTTTGGCTTTATTGCGCTGAGTTGGGCGCTGGATCTGTCGGGGCGTTTTGGCGTTGCCGTGGTCGGCGTTCTGCCCGCGGGGCTGCCGGCGCTGGCGTGGCCGCAGATTCCGCTGCTGGCGTGGGCGCAGATGGTGCTGCCGGCCCTCGGTATTTTGCTGGTGGCCTACAGCGAAGCACTGGGCGTTGCGCGTGAATTTGCCGAAAAACACGGCTACGAGGTCGATGCCAACCAGGAACTGTACGCGCACGCTTTTGCGAACATTGCCAGCGGCTTCTTTGGCGGTATGCTCGCCAGCGGCAGCATGTCGGCGTCAGCGGTCAAGGAGGGTGCGGGCGCACGCTCGCAAGTGACCAATCTGGTGACGTGGGGCGCGGCGATCGTCACGGCGCTCTTTCTTACGCCACTCTTTGCACCGCTGCCGGAAGCAGTGCTGGCCGCGGTGATCATCCACGCGGTCTGGCATATCATCGTTGCTCGCAAGCTGCAACAGGTGCGTCTGCTCTCGCGCACCGAGTTCTGGCTGGGCGTGCTGGCGCTGGCCGGCGTGCTCTTGATCGATGTGCTGCAAGGAATGATGATTGGGCTGGTGACCTCGCTGCTGCTGGTCATCTACCGGTCGAGCCAGCCGCATCTTTCGTCGCTTGGCCGCGCGCCGGACAGTGCAAACATCTTTGCCGATCTGGAGCGCCACCCGGAGAATCAGCCCGTCCCTGGCGTCCTTATCTTGCGCCTCGATGCGCCGATGTATTATGCCAACGCCCTGACTTTTCGCGATCAGGTCAAGAAATTGGTTGCCGCTAACGCGCCGCAAGCGGTCGTTTTCGATGTGGCGACCCAGGACGCGTTGGATATCACCAGCGCTGAAGTGCTGAAGGGGCTGGTGCAGGAGTTGACGCACAAAGGCATCACAGTGCGCGCGGCTGGCGTCCATGCCCCGGTGCTTGACATGGCCCGCCGCACCCATTTGCTCGACATGATCGGGGGCGATGCCATCTTCCCAACCGTGGCTGAAGCCGTGCAAAGCTTGAATGGTCACCTTTAATTCTCCTCTAAAAACAGGGCAGATCTGCGATTTTGTCATCCTATGGAGAAGTGGATCGACATGGAAATTTTGCCGCAAGTTATACAGGTGTTGGCAAATCTTGGCATTCTCACCTTTGTAATCGCCAGCATGGCCGCGCTTGGGCTAAGCTTGACGATCAAACAAATTGTCGAACCGCTGCGCAACGTGCGTCTGCTGGCCGCCGTTCTGTTGGCGAACTTTGTGCTCACGCCGGCGCTGGCCCTGCTGCTCAAGCTGCTGATCCCAATGAACGAAGGCTATGGCATCGGCCTGCTGTTGCTGGCAACGGCGGCGGGCGCGCCTTTCCTGCCGAAGCTGGTGCAGGTCGCCAAAGGCGATGTTCCCCTGAGCGTCGGCATGATGGTGCTGTTGATGGTTGTCACCATTCTCTACGCGCCGCTCATGCTGCCGCTGCTGCTGCCCGGTGTACAGGTCAACCCGCTGGACATCGCCACGTCGCTGGTGGTGTTGATGTTGATCCCGCTGGCGATCGGGCTGTTCGTCAAGGCGCGCTACGATGAGATGGCGGCAAACCTGCAACCGGCCTTTGCACAGATTTCCAATGTCGGGTTGATGTTGGGTTTTGTGGCGCTGCTTGTGATCAGCGGGCGAACGCTGCTGGACGCCATCGGCAGCGGGGCGATCGTGGCGGTGCTGCTGTTGATCGTTGGCGCGTTTCTGATAGGCTGGCTCCTGGCCGGCAAGGAGCGCGGGGCGCGCGTCGTAATGGGACTGGGTGCAGCGCAGCGGAATGTCTCGGCGGCGTTCGTGATCGCGGGCAGCAATTTCAGCGACCCCGATGTGCTTATTCTGTGCATGGTGGGTGCGCTTTTGATGCTCGGCGCGCTGATGTTCACCGCCGGTGAGCTAGGCAAGCGTGCACCGGCCAAACCGAGCGTCGCCGCAAACATGACGCCGGCGCCGCGCGCAAAGAAGCCGCGCTGATGCAGCTCACCATCAGCGCGGCTTCTTTGCGCATCGCACTGAGCGAAAAGCGTCTTACTGACCGCTAGGTTAAGTATTTTTGCGGAACATCTTCCCGGAAGCTCCAAAGCTTCCGGGAAGATT
>JACSRH010000269.1 GCA_014879855.1 Caldilineaceae bacterium
TCGCCAGCGGCGCGCCGGGCACATAATTCAACAGCCGCACAAAATACGCCTGCCCGTCATCGCTGCGGATGTGTGCAATGGCATCGCCCGCGAGGGTGCGCATCACGGCGGGGCTGGGCCAGGGCATGCCCGCTTGCGCCAACCGTTTGAGCGCGTGATTCTGCGCGTCAAGCAGATCATACGACTCCTGCGCGTTGGTGATCTTGAGCACATAGCTGTCGCCGGACGCGGGTTCGATGCGGAAATTCTGGTCGCGTTCGCTCGGCAATGTACGGATGGCGCCGCTAATGCCAAAGTGGTTCTGGGCGATCTCGGCGGCTTGGTGCAGGTCGAAGCGTGGTGCGGACTGAACAATAGACATGGATGTTTCCGGGTTGCTTTCAGCGGCGCCGCGCGGCGTTGAGGATAGAATCGTAGGGATAGGGCAGTGCAGGCTCGCTCACTTGCGTCAGCCGCGTCATCTGTTCTGCGGAGAGCGTCCAGCCGGTCGCGCCGAGATTGGCGTCCAGGTGCGCCAGCGTGCGCACACCGATAATCGGCGCGGTGACGCCGGGGCGTTGCAGCAGCCAGCGCAATGCAACCTGAGCCGGCTGCTTGCCTGTCTCCGCGGCGACCGCAAAGAGTTCGTCGAGCACGCGCCAGGTGCGTTCGTTGGCATAAGCGCTCCACGACTCGCTCCAGCCCTCTTTTTCGGCCAGTTCAATGCGCGTGCCTTGCACTGGCGCCTCCATGCCACGGTGATACTTGCCGCTCAACCAGCCGCCGCGCAGCGGGCTCCACGGAATGATCCCCAACCCTTCGTGCTGGCAGACGTGCACCAGTTCCCACTCCAGGCTGCGGTCGAGCAGGTTGTAGAGCGGTTGAAGGGACGAAAACGGCTCCCAGCCATGCTGTTTGCTGCGATCGACTGCCTTTTGCAGTTGCCAGCCGCTGTAGTTGCTGGCGCCAATATAGCGCACCTTGCCGCTGCGCACCAGTGTATCGAGCGTGCTCAAAGTTTCTTCGAGCGGCGTCGCCGGATCCCAGCAGTGCACCTGGTAGAGGTCGATGTAGTCCGTGCCCAGGCGACGCAGGCTGGACTCCACGCCGCTGAGGATGTGCTTGCGCGAGAGGCCCAGATCATTGGGGCCTTCGCCCATCGGGAAGCGCACCTTGGTGGCAATAACCAGATCGTCGCGGCGCTTGTCCTGTAGCCAGCGCCCGACGATCTCCTCAGAGACGCCGCGCGTATAAACATCGGCCGTGTCGATGAAATTGCCGCCTGCCGCGACGAAACGATCCATCATCTGGAAGCTGACAGCTTCCGTGCTTTCGCGACCAAAGGTCATGGCGCCCAGACAAAGTTCGCTTACTTTGAGGCCGGTTCTGCCCAGAAATCTGTATTCCATTGTTGAACTCCTTTCGGTTGTTTGATGGCGGGCGATGCAGCTTGAAAGCGCCAGAGCCGCGCACAGTCTGTGCGCTATTGTAGCAGGTTTCGTCATAGAAGGCCGAGTAGGCAGCTAGAAAGGGGTCTACTTCACGGTTGGGGCGTAATGCGCCCCCAAGTTGAATTACACCCGCTAGAAAGGGCGCACTTCACAGTTGGGGCGAGGTTATTTTGCTGGTCATCATCTCCAGTGTGACGGCGCGTCTTATCATGCCGGAGACGATGACCCACAAGACAAGTTGATAGAAGCGCCTGTTTGACCACGAGCGCGGGAAGTCGTACCATGCAAGCGACAGTTTGGCCGCGCCCGAAGTGTCGCTTGCGGCGTTGCCCAGTCGTGGTGACATGCATTTTTCATAAGCGAATGTCATCTGAAAAATAAGAAATGGATGTGAACCATGCACGACAAATCGATTCCCGAACAGATCATTTACGTGGCGCGACGCATGTTCGAGCGACGGCTGACCGATATGGCGGGCGGCAATATCAGCGTGCGCGATGGCGCTCAACTCTTCGTCACGCCGCGTTATGCCGGCAGCAAGCAGCACTGGCAGCTCGCCGTCGACGACATTCTCTGCGGCCCGCTTGCCGGCGACGAGTTGTTCCAGAACCCGCGCTTCTCGCGCGAGGGAAAGGCCCATCTCGCCGTCTATCATGAGTTCCCTGATGTAGGCGCTGTGATCCACGCGCACCCCTTTCACGTGCTGCCTTTCTGCGTCGCCGGCCGGTCGATTGAGCCGGTGCTGGAAGCAACGCAGAAGTTTGGCGTGACGCCGGTTGTTCCCTTTGCGCCGGCGCACAGCGCGGACCTGGCGCGGCATGTCGTCGAGAGTTTGCGCGGGCGCGAGGCAAACATACGCAAACAGGCGGCCGCCGTGCTGCTGCCGAAGCATGGCATCATCGTCGCCGGGCTTGACCTGTGGGCGGCCATCGACGCGGTCGAACGCATTGACTGGAACGCGTGGTGCATTCTCAGCCAGGGGATGATGCCCGCGGCCCCTATTCCCTACACAGTGGGATAGCGCCATGCACCTGACGCTTACCGCTAACGCGGCGTTGGATCGCGTAATTTTCATCGACGAATTCGCACCCGCGACTACGATGCGTGCGCCGCGTTTTATCGAATGCGCCGGCGGCAAAGGCTTCGACACGTCGGTTGCGCTGCGCGGCTTGCAGCAGTCCACCACGGCGATTGGCTTTGTCGCCGGCTACTACGGCAACCTGCTGGTGAACGTGCTGACCCAATACGGCATCGACGTCGACCCTGTCTGGCTGCCGGGCGAAACGCGGCTGGCCAATGTGCTCGTCGAGACACTGCGCGCCCGCCACAGCCATGTCATGATCGGCGCGCTGCCGGTCTCGGCGGCCGGCATCGAAATTCTGCTGGAGCGCTTTCGGACGCATCTGCCGCAAGCGTTATGGGTGGTGGGCGCCGGTTCGTTGCCGCCCGGCATGCCGACCTCCTTCTATCATACGGTCGCCACGCTGGCGCACGCAGCCGGGAAGCCAGTGTTGATCGACGCTACCGGAGCGCCGTTGCTGGAAGCGCTGGCGGCCATGCCGGAAGTTGTCAAGCTGAACCAGGACGAGTTTGTCGACACCTTTGGTCTGAGCGGTGGCGAATTGCCAGCCATCGTCACCGCCGCGCGCCAGGTGCAGCAGGAGCGTGACCTGCCGGCAATCGTGCTCACGTGCGGGCGCGAGGGCGTGCTTGTTGTGGAATCCAACGGCGTTGTGCAGGCGCAGGCGCCTGTCCAGCGCGCGGTCAACGCGGCCGGCGCCGGCGATGCAGCCTCGGCCGCGATTGTCTGGCGCCGCGGGTTGGGCGATGGTTGGGCGGAGACTGTGCGCTGGGCCGCCGCGGTCAGCGCCGCGTCGGTCATGACTGAGGCCACCGCGGAGGTGCGGCTTGCCGATGCAGAGCAACTGCTGCCAGCCGTGCGTCTCATCCAGTGGGCGTGACGCCAGAAGCAAGCATGATTATCCAGTTGCAGATGCACCGAAAAAGTAGGGACATTTTTGTGGCAAAAAACGATTGTGTCCGGGCGGATAATATGTTACGCTCTGGTGCAGAAGAAGTTATGCAAATAGACCGCCGAAAAACCGCGATCTGCTGACTGCGTAACTGTCTGATGAGCCGGCTGCCAGAAGTTGGTTGCCTTCGCTGGACTCCGCAGCACGCAGATCCGGTCACCATCAGAACTCCTGTTTCCTTCGCCACCTGCTCTAGCTGGCAGGACGAACCACAAAAAAGCACTCGACATGCAACCAATCGTCGGGTGCTTTTTTACGCACTCGGGAGCTAGGATTCATGGGTAAGTCAGAAACAATTGCCATCATTGGGGCGGGCATTGCCGGCCTGGCGGCTGGCTGCTACGCCCAGATGAATGGCTACCAGACGCATATTTTTGAGTTGCATGACATCCCCGGTGGGTTGTGTACAGCTTGGGAGCGCAAAGACTATATCTTCGACGGCTGCATCCACTATCTTTTCGGCTCCGGCCCTGGACAACCTTTTTATTCGATGTGGGAAGAACTTGGCGCGATGCAGAATCGCCCAATGCTCAATCACGACCAGCTGCTTCAGATATGTGGACAGGACGGCCGCACGTTGACTGTCTACAGCGATCCCGATCGCCTCGAAGCCGAAATCAGCGCCTTATCGCCCGCCGACGCCAGGCTTGCGCGGGAGCTGGCGGAAGGCGTTCGTTGTTTTACAGCCTTCGACATGACCGTGATGTATACGAAGCCGCGGTCGTTGATGCAGCCTTTCGACTATGCTCAGCTTGGCCAACGGATGTTGCCCTTCGTGCTGCCGTTGATCAAGTTCGGCATGACGCCCGCCCGCCGCTACGCTGCACGCTTCCAGGATCCCTTCCTGCGTGAAGCGGTGGCGCGCATGTTTGGTTGGCCGGAAATGCCCATGATGGCGGGGATGCAGTTGCTCGCTTACATGCATAATGGCAACGCCGGCTTTCCGGCTGGCGGCTCACTGGCATTTGCCCGCGCCCTGGAGCAACGCTATCTGACGCTGGGCGGTCGGATCAGCTACAAGGCCCAAGTCGAGCAGATCCTGGTTGAGCACGACCGCGCGGTGGGGGTGCGGCTCTACAACGACGAAGTGCATCACGCGGATGTGATCATTTCGGCGGCGGATGGGCGCGGCACACTCTTTCATATGCTTGACGGCCGCTACGTCAACGCCCGGCTGCGCAAGCTCTACACGGGCGACTTGCCGCTGCAATCGATGATGCAGATCTCATTTGGCGTCAACCGTGACCTTCACGACCATCCCCACTGGATCACCTACCTGCTCGCGGCGCCGATGCTGATCGCTGGGCGGGAGCATAGCGACATCAGTGTGCAGCATTACTCGTTCGACCCTTCGCTGGCGCCTGCCGGCAAATCAGCCATGACAGTGCTGCTCAAGAGCGACTACGACTATTGGCAGCGCATCTATGGGCGGCGCCTTTACGACACAGAGCAATTGCAGGTTGCCGATCAGTTGCTCGACCTCATTGAACAGCATCATCCCGGTATACGTGATCATGTCGAAGTCACCGATGTGGCCACACCTGTGAGTTTTGAGCGTTACACTGGCAACTGGCAGGGTTCGACCTGCGGCTGGCTGTTGACGCCGCGGACGATGCGTCTAATGATCGAGGGGCTGCCCAAGACGCTGCCGGGGCTGCGCAATCTTTATCTGGCCGGACAGTGGGTGGAGCCGGGCGGCAGTGTGACGCTGGCGGCAGCGTCTGGGCGCAACGCTGTACAATTGATCTGCGCGGCTGATGGCCGCCACTTCGCAAGCAGCACGCCAGCGCTGCAACTGTGAAAAATTACGGCTGACGCAAAGTCGCAGCAAAATTCCTCCTGTCGCTGGCTCGCCATTGGCATTTGCTCGCAACCCTGGCTTCGTGCAAACTATCCCTATGAATGGTCGATGCGAGCAACGCGGTTGGGGGGGACGGTGGGCATGGACAATGCTGCTGCTGCTTCTCCTGGCCGGCTGCAACCAGAACAATGCCTCAGAACGTACAAATTCTATCTTTCCCACGCCCACACCCACTCCCTTTGGCTTTTTGTCCGGCACGCCACAGCCTGGAGGCGTGTGGACGCGGGCAATTGCGGCCAACCCGGAAAACTTCAATCCAATTCTGGCTGCTGATAGCGCGAGCGTGGCCGTCCATGCCATGCTTTACCCTGCTCTGGTGCGTCAGGATCCCGTGACGGGGCAGTACGGCGCGGCCAACGCCATGGCGGAGCGGTGGGAGCGTTCGCCGGACGGCCGCGTGTGGACCTTTTATCTGCGCTCCGGCGTCACCTGGAGCGACGGCGACCCGGTCGATGCCAATGATTTCAAATTTACCTACGACGCCATCAAGCGTAGCGAGATCGATTCGCCTTACCAGCGGTTGGCCGCACCCATTGAAGCCATTGAGCTTGTTAATCCGCTCACCGCACGCGTCACTTTGACCGAGCCGCGCTGCGACCTGCTCTCCCTGTTGCGCGTCGGCTGGATGCCAAGCCATCGCTACGCGGCGGACTTTAGCGACGTTGCCGAAAATTTCTCCAATCAAGACCCGGACATCAGCGCCGGCCCCTTTGTGTTTCAGAGCTGGATTCCAGGCGAAAGCGTGGTCTTGCAGCGCAACAATCGCTACTGGCAGGGCGCGCCGTTGATGGAACGCATGATTTTTCGCATCGTGCCGAGCGCCGAGGAGCGCTTAAACCTGCTGCTCGCCGGCGACCTCGATGAATCCTCCGTCACGCCGGATCAACTGTCGAGCCTGTTCGATGCACCCACGATCAAAGTTGCGAGCGCATCGATTGACGCTTACGATTTTATTGCCATCAATCTCGCCAACCCAGAAGCGCCTCAACGCGGGCTGACCGACGACAACGCGTTCCGCTTTCAGGATCCGCATCCCCTCTTAAGTGATCCCATTGTGCGTGAGGCAATGTCCCACGCTATCGATTACCGCGGCATTGTCAGCGCCATCTATCTGGGGCAAGCCTATCCGCTGGCAGCCAATGTCCTGCCGATTGTGCCGTGGGCCTTCGACGCCTCTCTGGAACCGAAAACCTATAACCCCGATCTGGCGCGCTCGCTGTTGGAGGATAATGGCTGGATCGACACCAATCGCAATGGCATTCGTGAAAAAGATGTGCGCGCGCTGCGGCTGACTCTGAACATCCCGGACAACAATCCCTATTACACGCGCATTGCTGAAACACTTGAAGATCAACTCAACGCCATCGGGTTTGATATCACTGTACAGCCGCTCGATGTGAACACTTTTACACGACAACTGCTGGGGCAACGCTTCGATCTGGCGCTCAGTGGCTGGGCCGGGCTGGGCATCGATCCCGATGACAGTGAACTGTGGGAAGCCGCGACCGACCGGCCGGGCAGCGGCTTCAACTTCACCAGCTACCAGAACGCGCGCATCGAAACGTTGCTGGCGCAGGGCATCACCACGCCCGGCTGCCAGCCGCAGGATCGAGCGCCGTTTTACCGAGAAATCCAGCAAATTCTGCATGACGATCTACCCTACATCTTTCTGGCTGGCATTGTCCAGAATACAGGCTATACAACTCGCTGGGGCGGACTTGAACCAGGCCCCTGGGACTTCTATCACAACGTCCAAGCGTGGTATCGTTTTCCGTGAGCGACATACGCGATGCTAGATGAACTGAAGGAATCCCCCGAAACAAAGCAACCGGACGCGGCTGGTGCGCCTCCGCCTGCAGGCGCCGAGCAAATGGATCGCGCTTGGCTCACCTCGGTCATGCGCCCGTTGCTGATCGTGTTGATGGTGAGTTCGATCGACATCGTCTTGCTGACTTTTCTGCGCCAATACGCGCCGGATATGGCCCCGGCTGTGCGGTGGAGCATTGCCGGGATGGGCATCCTGGCCGCGATCATCGGCTGTACGACGACCACCTGGCTGGCGATGCCCGCGCAGCGGTTGCGGCGCTCTGGCGGCTATCGTGCGGCGGAGATTGCGTTGTTGGTGGCAGCGGCGCGCGCGGTGATCTGGTTGGCAAATGGCGACCTGCCCAGCCCGTTGGCCTTGCTGAACGATCCAACCGGCGTCTTTGCCGACGGCGCGTTTCTGTTCGCGCTTATCACCATCCTCTTCACCTGGTATGCGGCGATTGATTTCACCGACGATCTGATGCGGATGGCGTTGCAGCCGGACGAACTTTGGATCAATCGCCGCGCCAACGTGCGTTTTGCGGACTCTGCGCGACCGGCCCCGACCAATCGCACGCTGATCCTGCGGGGTTTTGTGACGCGCTGGGTAAGCTGGGGCATCCTGTTGATCCTGATTGCCTCCACGCTGCGCCTCGGCATTGCACGCCCCAACTTCTGGGCGCTAGGCCGGCTTGACATCGATCCACTGGTGGTGGGCGCGGTGCTGACCTATTTTCTCATCGGTCTGCTGCTGATCAGCCAGGGGCAATTGGCGGTGCTGCGTGCGCGTTGGACGTTGGACAGGCTGCCGACGGCGACTGCCATTACTCGCAACTGGCCGCTCTACACCCTGTTGGTGATTCTGCTCTTTGCGGTCATTGCCGCCTTTTTACCGCTGGGAGATACGTACCTGCTCTCCGTGGTGTTATCAACAATTTTGAACGCAGCGTTTGCCCTGGTTTATCTGATCTTCCGGTTGATCATGGTGGGGTTCCTGATGCTGCTCTCGCTGCTGCCCTTCTCGCAGAGTGCGCCGGAAGCGGCGCCGCCACCGCCGGCCGTGCAGAATATACTCGAGCAACCGCCCGACATGCTTGTCATCCCGCCCTGGGTGGGCGGGCTCTTCTTCTGGCTGTCGGTGGCCTTGCTGCTTGGGTATGCCGCCTATTTTTACTTTAGCGACAAGGAGACCTCGCTGCGTTGGGTGCGCCGGCTGTGGGCGCATTTAGTCGCGCAGTGGCAGTTGCTCTTTGGTGCGATGCATCGCTGGTATGCACAACGCCAACCGGCTGCCGGCGAGCAGGAAAGCCCTCAGGGCAGGGGACTACCCTCCTTTGTGCGACGCTTGCTGCCCTGGCGTCTGCTCACCCCGAACCAGCGAGTGCGCCTGCTCTACTTTCAGTTTTTGGAAGCCGCTGACGCGCGCGACGTGGGCCGCAAACCCGCTGAAACGCCGGATCGTTTTGGCCCACGCCTGGAGAGCGCGATCACACCGCCGCCTGACGAAGCCGAAACCATCGAGGGGCTGACGGCGGCCTTCGTGGATGTGCGCTATGCCGGACGCACCGTCACCGCGGCGTTCACCGACCAACTCAAGCAACGCTGGGCGCGTTTACGTAGTGCACTTGCGACGAAAGAGGATGAGAAGACCGGCCCGTAAAGTTGCTTGACGATACTTTATGTCGCTGATATAATTCAAGACAATCGTACTTCTTTGCGGATGGCTGTCCGATAATCGGCGATTTTGGCTGGTAGGCGCAGCGTCGCACCACAAAATGAGGTTGTTGTAGATGTCTGATGCAGAAAGCAAAGAGACCGCACTGAGCGACGGCGAGCAAAAGTCGTCCGACCTGGAGTTGTTCGAGCAGTATTTGAGCGAAGAGATCGATCTGGACATGCCTGGGCGCGGGGATCTGCGCGAGGGCGTTATTGTCGAGATCCGTCCCACGGAACTGCTGGTCAACGTCGGCAGCAAACGCGATGGCGTCGTACCACAATCTGACTTGTCAAAACTCGACCCTGAATTCGTCAAGAACCTGCGGGAAGGGCAGATAGTCGATGTGGTGGTCGCCAAGCAGCCTGAAGACGACAGCGTATTCTTGCTGAGCATTGCCGACGCCCAGCAAAAGCGAGATTGGCTTGTTGCCGAGCAGTTGCTTGAAAGCGGCGAGATCACGACGCACCAGGTAGTCGGCTTCAACAAAGGCGGCTTGACGGTCGAGTTCAGTCGCCTACGCGGGTTTGTCCCCGCGTCGCACGTGATCGACATGCCGCGCAACCTCAGCGAGGATCAACGTCGCGACGAATTTGAAGGGCATATTGGCCGTGAAATGCGGCTGAAGGTAATCGAGGTCGACCCCAAGCGCCGGCGTCTGGTGATGTCTCAGATGTTGGCCGAGCGCGAATACCGCTCGGTGCAGCGCGAGGAGCTGTTCAAGACGTTGGCCGTCGGCGATGTCGTCTCCGGCGTCGTGCGCAGCATGAGGCCCTTTGGCGCGTTCGTCGATATTGGCGGCGTCGATGGCCTTCTGCATGTCAGTGAGATCGGCTACGGCAACATCAATCATCCACGCGAGGCGTTATCCGTTGGACAAGAGATTGATGTTCAGGTCATCCGCATGGATGTCGACAACCAGCGCGTGGCGCTCAGCCGTAAACGGCTGCTGGCCAACCCGTGGGATGGCATCGAGCAACGCTATGCCGTAGGAACGACTGTGCCAGCCACCATCACGCGCCTGGCGGACTTTGGCGCCTTTGCCGAGTTGGAGGCGGGCGTCGAGGGGTTGATCCACATCAGCGAGTTGGCCGATATCGCTGTGGCAGAGCCGTTGAAGGTCGTGCGCGCTGGCGACAAGGTGATGGTGAAAGTGTTGCGCGTCGATCCGAAACGGCAACGCATCGGTCTCAGCATCCGTCAGGCAGATGAGACGCTTCCCAGCGAAGCTAGTGCAGACGAAGCCAGTGCAGACGAAGCCAGTGCAGACGAAACCGGTGCAGACGAAGCCGGCGAATGACCGCTGTGGGCGCCATGCGTGGGCGAGAAGGCAAGGAACGGGTTTCCAACGAAACCCGTTCCTTTTTGTCATAACGCCGCCTGTAGTTTGCGACAAGAGGCCATCATCCACTATAATCAGGCGTGCGTTATGACGCATACAAAATTTAGCTTGCCTACGAGGGGAGGTGATTATCATGAGTGTCGAACTTCGCCCGGGTGAATCCCAGGATAGCCTGCTGAAGCGATTCCGCAAAGCAGTGGCTGAAGCGCGGATTTTGCCCATCGTCAGGCAAAAGCGTTGGTTTACATCGAAGAGTGAAATCCGCCGTATCAAGCGGCAGAAGGCAATTCGTAAATCTCAGCGGTTTAGCCGCCCCTGAGCGGTTGACCCTGACCGCTCAGAGAGAAGCAGGGACGGGACCGAAACAATGCAAAGTGCATTGACTCTCTGGCGGCTACAAATATAGTGAATTGATGGGAGCACATGCCAGAAGAAACGATTACCTTAGACGGTAAAATCGTGGACGCACTACCCAACGCCATGTTCAGGGTGGAACTTGAAAATGGGCACACGGTGCTTGCCTATTTATCGGGCAAGATGCGCAAGTATTATATCCGTGTGTTGTTAGGGGATCGCGTGAAAGTGGAGATGAGTCCGTACGATCTCACGCGCGGACGCGTCACCTATCGGTACCGGAACTGATGAAAAGCTGAAAAAGAGAGGATTGGCGTCACGCGCCAATCCTCTCTTTTTATTTACATCTTTTTATTCACATTTTTCTATTTACAGAGTCGCTGTTACACAAGCGGTGAGCCTGGTTCTGTTGGCGCTGCTGTATGGACGCGACGCGCCTCGCAGTCAATTGCCCGCTGTGCAAATTGTTGTTCGGCCTCGAAAGTAAGCCGTTGCACTGCGTCCGATAAGGGCAACCAAATCGGCGTAAACTGAGCTTCATCTTTTCGGCTACGGCGCACTGTACGCGGTGATGCCAGCCGCATGAGGAAATAATGCTCGGTGCGTACGAAATCATCGCCCTGGAAATTGAACTGGACAATCTGGCTGCCCAGATCGTCCAGAATTTCCAGATCAGCATAACCGCTCTCTTCCGTGGTTTCGCGCAATGCAGCTTGCGCCGGCGTCTCACCTGGATCGATGTGTCCTTTGGGGAGGCGCACTTCATGTCGCAAGGGACGATCCAGCAACAACATGCGTCCTGCCTCGATGATGACGCCGCCCGCGGCGCGGTATTCTCTAGGCGCCATTTTCCACCCTCTGCTCCATTCCCTGCTCGACAACCACGAAGAGTTGACCTGCAAGTTCACTCCCCAGCATTTGCGTGCGCGAAGAAACGTGTTCGTCGTTGCCTTTGCGCAGTTCCAGCGTCACGGGGCCATTGAACGGTGCAGCATCGACGAGCTTGACCGTGCACCCCGGCTCCAGCCGGAGTTGGGCCAGGTAACGCAGAACGCGCGCATCGGAGCTGCCCACGCGCCGTAAAATTCCACCCTGGCCAGGCGCAAGCTGCGTCACCGGCGTAAGGGGTTCGAGCGTCATGGCGCCATCTTTGCGCGGAATGGGGTCGCCATGGGGGCAGTGCGTCGGATACCCACACAGCCGATCCATGCGATTCTCAAAGGCCGCGCTGATCGAGTGCTCCAGCCGGTGCGCCTCAGCATCCACCTGATCCCAGGTGAACCCCATGACTTTGATCAGGAAGACCTCCAGGAGACGATGACGGCGCACCAGTTGGAGGGCCGCCAACTCTCCCTGCTCTGTCAAGGTGATGCCGTCGGCATTCGAGCGGTCAACGAAACCTGACTCTTCCAGACGTTTCAACATGCTGGAGACAGCCGCCGGTGAAACATGCATTTTTTCCGCCAGGGCTGAAGTTGTCACCTTATCCGTGACGCGTGTGCGTTGCCCTCCAAGTTTGTAAATGGCGGCCAGATAATCCAACATGCCGTCGGTTGTAATTCCGCAGAACGTTTGCATCGAATTTTTCTCATATTGCTTAGAATTATTATCTTTGCGATTATACGGTTTGCATTGTGGCTTTGTCAATCTTACCATCAGTCATGATACAATCTGCGGCTATGGAGTCAGCCGAGCGTCCACCATCCACTACATCTCAACCCGTAGCACATCCTGAGCAGACTGGACTGGCGCTGCTGGTCGAAGGTTGCCGCCAGCTTGGCATTCCATTGTCGGCCGCGGCGCTTGCGGCCTTTGAGACCTATTATCGTGAGCTTGTGCTTTGGAACGAGCGATTGAATCTGACCTCGATCGTGGCGTACGAAGAAGTGCAGACCAAGCACTTTCTCGATGCGCTGGTGAGTCTGCCACTGCTTGCCGAAGAGTTGGGGGAATCATTGCCGCTGCCAAAGCTGCGCGTGCTGGATGTGGGAACCGGGGCCGGCTTTCCAGGCATTCCGCTCAAGCTCGCATGTCCGGCATTGGCGGTCACATTGATGGACGGCACGCAGAAGAAGATCGCCTTCCTCGAACACCTGAAGGACGCACTGTCGCTTGCGTCCCTCTCTCTGGTGCACGGACGCGCCGAGGAGCTGGGCCGCACGCCAGAGCACCGCGAGCAGTACGACATTGTGACCGCGCGGGCGGTGGCGCCGCTGGCTACGCTGGCCGAGTATCTACTCCCGCTTGTGCGCAAGCAAGGACTGGCAGTCTTTTACAAGGGGCCATCCGCGCCGGAAGAGTTCATGGCCGCGCGGCGCGCTATCAAGGTAATGGGCGGCGATGCCGTACGCCTGGCGCCGGTCGCGGTGCCCTTTTTAGAAGAGCGTCGTTTTTTATTGCTCGTGAAAAAGATAGCAGCCACCCCCGCGCCATATCCACGCGGGCAAGGGCTTGCGCGTAAGCGCCCGCTCGTCTGAGCGCCTCGTCTGAACGCCTCATCTGAACGCAGGCCGCGTCATAGCTCGTCGATGCAGTCCTGATCCAAATAGAACGTCATGTGTTGAAAGTGAATGACAGGATCGATATATTCCACCCGCACGTGGGGGGGCGTCGTAAGCGTGATCGGGGCGTAACAGAGGATGCTTTTGATGCCGGCGGACACTGCTCCATCGGCGACGCGCTGCGCCGAGGTGGCGGGCACCGCGATGATCGCAATCTGACAGCGATAGTGGGCGATCACAGCAGCCATTGCTTCGATAGGCTGCACTTCCACATCGCCGATCAAATTGCCGAGCTTGGCGGCGTCGTTGTCGAACACAGCGACGATCCGAAACCCGCGATGTTCAAAGCCGCTGTAGCTGGCCAGGGCATGGCCGAGATAGCCGGCGCCGATCAGAATCACCGGCCACAGACAATCGACCTTCAGGATTTTTTCCAATTGATTGCACAGATAGCCGATGTTGTACCCCGTGCCCTGCTTGCCAAACTCGCCAAAATGGCTCAAGTCCTTGCGGATTTGCGCCGAACTGATGCCAAGCAACTGGCCCAATTCCTGGCTGGAAGTGACGACTGAGCCTTGTCCGTGGAGAAGACGCAACGTGCGTAAATAGATTGGTAGACGACTGATGACAATGTCAGGAGTTTCGTCCGCGGCAGACGTTGGCAGGCTCATGCTGTACTAACTTGGTATGAATGGTTGACACAGGGCGGAATGACGACTTTGCACATTTTATCACAAATGGACAGAGCACGCCAAGCCGTCAAAGATTTGAAAGATTTGAAGATTTGTTGGTTCAGCGGAAGTCAATGGGTGCGCTCCTACGCGCCGAGGATGAGCTATCCCCTCCCTTGGATCAGGCGGCTTGCAGCCCCGGCCCCCAATTATTTTAGGATGTCCCGCAAATGTAGCCAGGACGCGCGCGTCACTGGTCAACAGAGGCAGAGCCTTCCACCCGCTGACCAGTGCGCCGCGCGTTGGAGCCAGACTTACATATCCTGCACAAGTGTGGGTTCGCGGTCGATCTGGTTGCGCTGTGGGAGGCAGTATCCCTGTCCACGCACGGTCAGGACATAGCGCGGATTGTCGGGATCCGGTTCGATCTTGCTGCGCAAACGCCGCACATGCACCCACAACGATTCGACCGTGCCTTTGCGCGTCGGATCCCAGACTTTCGACAACAGAAAGCCAGGTGACAGTACGCGGCCACGGTTATGATAGAGAATGTTCATAATGCGGTTTTCCGTCGGGGTCAGTGTGATCTGCTTGTCATCCATTACTGCGTATTGTTGAGAAAAGTTGATGCGCAGGCGATCATCGATCTGGAGTTCCGGCTCTAATGTGCGTTCGGGGGCAACGCGCATTAGAACGCGTCGGATGCGCGCCAGCAGCTCGGAAAAGGCAAAAGGCTTGGTCACATAATCTTCCGCGTAGCGGTTGAGTCCTTCAACTTTGGTGTTGGTGTCGGAGAGGGCGGACAAGAAGATGACGGGAATGTCGCCCATCTGGCGCAGTTCGTCCGCTACAACAAAGCCATCCATGCCCGGCATCATGATGTCAAGCACAGCCAGATCAGGCAGTCCCTCCTTGGCCACCAGCTCAATTGCTTCCTGGCCGCTGCCTGCCGTCAGGATGGTGTAGCCTTCGCGTTGCAGACGCAGGCTTAACATCAGCCTGGTGTCCGCAGCATCATCGACAACGAGAATTCGTGCGCTGTCATGATTGTTGTTGATTGTCCGAACTCGATTGTCCATGGTTGAATCCATTCCTTATCTGAAATTTAGTCTTTACCAATGCTCTCCTAAGCTGAATCTTGTATGTTCTTCTGTACACTCACATTTCAGCAAGCTAACTTCAGAGATAAGCACTGGCGAGTGCACGAGCTACCTGTTGGGGAGGATTGATTCAGCTTTTGTGCTAAGATGCATTTGTATCCTACCAACTTATAGTAGTAAATAACCTTACATCTACCTGTCAAACCATAGAGGCTCCGGTCGATAAAAATATGAATCGTAAGTCAGCATATCAACTAAAGAATATTATAATTGGTCTGACGTTAGTTGGAATAATGAGTTTTATGTTCCTTGCAGGAACGTTGACTGGCTTTATGGCGCGCCCAGTGTTAGCTGACGATCGCCCTTCTCAGTTTGAAGTTTTCTGGGAGGCGTGGGGGCTTGTCGATCAGTACTTTGTAGATCGTGAAGAGATCGATCCGGTGCGCATGACTTACGGCGCCATTCAGGGAATGCTGGCGACGCTTGGCGATGAAAACCACACCGTTTTCTTCTCGCCCGATGAAGCCAAGCAGCAGGAAAGCCAGCTTGAAGGCTCCTTTGAGGGCATCGGGGCGTATGTTGCAGGCGACGACGCCGGCTTCCGTATTGTGGCGCCGATCCATGGATCACCTGCCGAGACAGCCGGCATCCTGGCCGGAGATATAGTGCTCAAGGTGGATGGCGAGGAAGTAGCCAGCCTGCCTGAATGGGAAGTCATCTCACGGATTCGAGGCCCGGCTGATACGACTGTGATCATTACCGTGCTTCATCCAGATGAAGAGGCGCCGGTTGATATTGCGGTCGTACGCGGGAAAATCGACGTCGAAAGCGTCACCTGGTCGCGGATTCCGGAGACGAATTTCGTCTATCTTCAGATTTCACAGTTTGCCGCTGATACAGGCGATGAATTGCAGAGGGCGCTCAAGGCGATCGAAGCAGAAGGAGCAGCCGGCGATCCAGTGGATGGAATTCTGCTCGATCTGCGCAACAATCCTGGTGGTTATTTGCAAGAGGCGCTGCGCGTCAACACCCAGTTTCTGGAAGCGGGCAAAATCATTCTGCACGAGCGGGATGCGTCCGATCAACTGCGCACCTATCGCTCAGTCGGCGACGGGCTGGCGCGAGCGTACCCGCTGGTCGTGCTGATCAATCAGGGCACGGCCAGCGCCGGTGAGATCACCGCGGGCGCGCTCAAGGAGAATGGGCGCGCCAAGTTGGTCGGACAGCCTACACTCGGCACTGGCACTGTGTTGCAACCTTTTACGCTCAGCGATGGGTCGGTGTTGCGGCTGGGCGTCACTAACTGGCTCACACCCGACAAGAACCTGATCAAAAACCAAGGAATTGAACCCGATAGCACGGTCGAGCAAGACCCGGCCATTCGCATGATCGACGCCTATGAGCTTGAAGACGCGGTCAACCTCAATGACATCCTGACCCATGGCGACAAGCAATTCAATCTGGGGCTTCTGCAACTACGTCTGGCGACAAAGTAAGAGGAGTTGTAGGAGGGGCGAGGGAGCGAGTTCAGAAATCACTCATAATTAATGCATAATGCGTAATGCGTGGCTTATCACGCATTACGCATTATGTTTCTACCCGCGATATAAATTGTGCTTCTGAATATAGGATTCGACGCTGCGTGGCACCATGTGGCGAATGGGTTGACCATTGCGCACGCGCTGCTGGATGACATGGCTGGCGATCTCAAGCTCCGGCATGTCGAGAATAATGACGCGGTTGCGTAAGCCCGGCAGCGCCGCTTCCAGTGCCTCCCAATCCAATTTCACGTCGTGACGGCTGAGCGCCACCAGGCGCGCATGTTCGACCAGCCACGCGGCTTCATGCCAGGTGGGCAGGTCGCGCAGGCTGTCCATGCCCATTAAAAAATAGATTTCCGTATTGGCCCCGGCTTCGTCCTGAAGCAAACGCACCATGTCCGATGTGTAATGCGGCCCCGGCCGGTCCGCGTCAATGCGGCTGATGATCACTGTATCGATGTCCGCGGTGGCTAACTCAGCCATGCACAGCCGGTCGCGCACCGGCGCCAGCTGACGACCCAATTTGTGGGGCGGATCACCGGCCGGCGCCAGATAGACGCGATCGAGCTGAAGCTGAAAACAGGCTTCCTGGGCCAGAATCAAATGACCGATGTGGATCGGATCGAAGGTGCCGCCCAGAATTCCCACACGGCGGAAGTTGATGCGACGCTCGATCATCATTCACCAAGCGCGTTGTCGTAGCCCCAAACCAGCTCTACATCGCCGATGCGCACAGTATCGCCATCTTCGATGCCTGCCTCGACCAGCGCATTGCGAATGCCAAGCGCGCTGAGAATGCGCTGAAAACGCATCCCCGCCTCGTAGTAATCCCAGTTCGTCATCTTGACGACTTTCTCGATCTCGACGCCCTGCACCAGCCAGACGTTTTCTTCGACTTCATCGATCTGGAATGCTTTTGGATCGGGCGCCGGCGACAACTCGATCAATTCCTCTGGCGCTTCGTCTGGCAAGGGCAGCGCGTCGAGCATAGCCTGTACGCGGCGCAACATCTCCAACACGCCTTCGCCAGTCACCGCGCTGATGGCGAGCACAGGGAGATCGTGCTGCGCTAGCGTTTGCTCCACGGCGGGCCAGGCCGCGCGCGCGTCGGGTAGATCCATCTTGTTGAAGACAATAAGTTGTGGTTTATCCGTCAGCGCGGCGTTGAACAGCGTCAACTCTTGATTGACGGCTTCAAAATCTCCAGTGGGATCGGGGCTGACGCCGCTGAGCACGTGGATCAACACACGACAACGCTCGATATGGCGGAGGAATTCCAGCCCCAGGCCAACGCCTTCATGCGCGCCTTCCAGCAAGCCAGGAATGTCGACCAGCACCATCTGGCGATGATCGACTTCAGCCACGCCCAGCATCGGCTCAACCGTGGTGAAGGGATAGTCGGCGATCTTGGGGCGCGCCGCGCTGACCCGGCTGAGCAGCGTCGATTTGCCCGCATTGGGCACGCCAATGATGCCAACATCCGCCACAAGTTTTAGCTCGAGTTCGAGCCAGGCTTCCTCGCCAGGTTCGCCTTTTTCCGCCAGGCGTGGCGCGGTGTTGCGCGAAGTCTTGAAGGCTCCATTGCCGCGGCCGCCGCGGCCGCCGCGCGCAACGATCACTGCTTGACCGGCGTGGGTCAAGTCGGCCACGATGGCGCCGGTGTCGGCATGGCGGGCAATGGTCCCGGGCGGCACTGGGATGCGCAGCTCCGAGCCGGTGGCGCCCGTGCGGTCAGCGCCGCCGCCGTGTCCGCCAAACTCCGCGCGGTGGTGGACGCTGTGTTGTAAGTGGTAGAGGGTGTTCAACCCCGGATCGACCACAAGGGTCACATTGCCGCCACGTCCGCCGTTGCCGCCGTTCGGCCCACCGCGCGGGACATACTTCTCCTTGCGGAAGGAAACCACACCGTTGCCGCCGCTGCCTGCTTTTACATAGATTCTTGCGCGATCATAAAACATGCCTGCATTGTAAGGGAGATGGGGCGAAGATGATAATCGGAGAACCGGAAATTGGGAGATTAAGAGATTGGGGATTGAGGATTGGGGAGTAACTGCCTTTGGCTCATCCTTTTACGCCCGTCATGGTGATGCCTTCAACAAAATATCGTTGCGCGGCGAAGAAAACGACGATCACGGGGAGGGTGGTCACCAGCGACGCCGCCATCAAATAGGCCCAGTTGGTGGTGTAGGTGGAGCGAAAGAACTGGAGGCCGAGCGTCACCGTGTAGAGTTCGGGGCGCTGGAGATAGATCAGCGGGCTGAGAAAGTCGTTCCAGGTGGCCTGGAATGTGAAGATCGCGACCGTGGCTAGCGCTGGCAACGCCATCGGCGCCATGATGCGGCCGATGATCTGGAGGGTGTTGGCGCCGTCAATGCGGGCGGCGTCCTCAAAATCGCGCGGGATGGTCAGGAAGAACTGACGCATCAGGAATATATAAAAGGGGCTGCCAAAGAAAGCGGGCGCGGTCAGCGGCAAAATTGTGTTGATCCAGGCCAGACGGTTGAAAAGCACATAGAGCGGCACCATGGTCACTGGGTAGGGCAGCATCATGGTCGCCAGCATGACGACGAAGAGCGCGTCGCGGCCAGGCGCGCGCAGCCGGGCAAAGGCGTAGGCAATCAACGTACACGATGCCAGGTGCCCCACGATCGTCAGCAGCGTGATCACGGCGGTGTTGCGGATATAGAGACCAAAAGGCAGGATGGTCAGCGCTTCGGTGTAATTTTCCCAGCGCGGCGGGTTGGGGATCCAGCGCGGCGGAATCTCAAAGATCTGATAATTGGGCTTGAGCGAGGAGGAAAGCATCCACAAAAACGGGATCAGAAAGAGGATCGCTACACCCCACAGCACGGCCAGCACCATCCAGCGCTGCCAGCGACGCGTGTTGCCGCTCATCGCTGCTCGCCTTCATAGTAGACCCACCATTGCCCGCTGCGCACCACCAGCAAGGTCAACCCCAGGATAATGAGAAAGAGCACCCAGGCCAGCGCCGAGGCATAGCCCATTTGAAATTCCTGAAAGGCTTTCCGGTAGAGGTAGAGCACATAGAACAGCGTCGCGTCGAGTGGCCCGCCGTTGGTGGCGACAAACGCGCTGGTAAAGGTCTGGAAGGTCGAAATGATGCTCAGCACCAGGTTGAAGAAGATCGCCGGCGTCAGCATCGGCAGGGTGATGCGCCGGAACGACTGGCCGGCGCCGGCGCCGTCGATCGCCGCGGCCTCATAGAGTTCTTTGGGGATGCCGCGCAGTCCAGCCAGGTAGATGATCGCTGTGCGCCCCAGACCCCACAGGCTCATCAACCAGAGCGCGGTCAGCGCTGTGCCGGGATCGGTGAGCCAACGCGGGCCGCGAATGCCGGCCATTGCCAGCGTGGCGTTGATCAACCCGGCTTCTGGATGAAAGAGCCACATCCACACCACCACAAAGGCGACGCCCGACAGCACAGAAGGCATGTAGTAGATCGTGCGGATGCTGCGGATGCCGCGCGCGCCGACCTGGTTCATCAGCAACGCCAGCAGCAGCCCGCCGATCAGTTCGGACGGCACGTACATCAATGTATAGCGCACCGTCACGCTGAGCGACTGCCAGAAAAAGCGGTCGTCGAGCATGCGCGTGTAGTTGCGCAGCCCAACGACCGCTGGCGCTGTCAGTAAGTCCCAGCGCGTAAAGCTAAAACCAAGCGACGCGGTGATCGGGCCAAGCACAAAGATCAATAGCCCGATCAGCCACGGCGAAATCAACAGATAAAAAGTAAGCGCCTCACGGCGCGCCAATCGGCTGCCACCGTTGCGTGGCGATTTAAGTGATGGCGTAGTGGCAGCCAACGTTACTCGCGCAAATCATCCAGGGATGCCTGCGCTTCCTGGGCAGCGACGCCGAGCAACTCGGCTACATCAGCGTTGGGGTCCAGGATCACGCTTTCGAGCACGCGACGCAACGCCGGGTCCGCGGTCTGTCCCCAATAGGGCGTGAAGACATAGGCGCGCTGCGCCAGGTGGTTCAGCTCGTTGAGCCAGACGCCTTCAATGGGGTCCGACGACAAACCCGAGCTTTCAGCCACACTCTTGACGGTGGGCAACGCCCAGTCCTTCCAGACTTCAGCTCCCTCCGCGCCTGTGTAGTAACGCAGGAAGCGCCAGGCTGCTTCAGGGTTTTCGCTGAGCGACGAAATGCCAAAGCCGCCCCAGAAGAGCACGCCCGCGCGTTCGACGCCGGCCGGCAGCGGCGCCACACCCAACTCAATGTTTGGGTTGTCTTTCATGCCGGACTGCGGCCAACGGCCAAAGAGGCGCATGGCCGCTCTGCCGCTGTCAAATTCGCTGTTGCCACCGCCAAAGGCATTCATATCGGCTGGCGGCGGCGCCACTTTGTACTTGTTGTAGAGATCCGCGTAGAACTGCACCGCGGCTTGCACTTCGGGTGAGTCCATGTAGCCGGCAAAGGTCGTCCCATCTTCGCTGATCAGCCGTCCGCCTGCGGCCGCCACCCAATATTCAAAGCCGGTGGTCCAAGGGCCAGGAAGTTGAATGCCCCATTGCGTCACATTGCCGCTGGCATCGGTCTTGGTCAACTGCTGCGCCGTCGCCAACAGATCATCCCAGGTCCATCCTTCTTGAGGATAGGCAACCCCGGCTTCGTCAAACAGTTTTTTATTGTAATAGATTGCCAGCGGTGAGAAATCTTTGGGCAGCAGGTACTGGGCGCCGTTCCATTGGCCAGGCTCCATCACGCCAGGCAGATAGATGCTGACATCGAGTGGATATTGCGCGTCGGCAATGAAGTCGTCGAGAGGCAAAAACGCGCCTTTGTCGACAAACATCGGCACCGCGTCATCGCCGATCTGCAACAGATCGGGCGGGTCGCCCGCCGCGATCTGCGTCAGGATGCGCGCATAATAATCGCCGCTGCCGACCGGCTCCAGTTGCACCTGAATGTCAGGATTCTCCGCCTCGAACATTTCGATAATTTTCAGATGCGGCGTCAACCCCTCGCCGCTGTCGCCGGTGCCAACGCGCAGCACGGTTTTGGCGTCCATTGGGCGCTCGGTTGGCGTAGCTGTGACCACCACCGTGGCGACAAACCCGCCTTCTTGTGCTGCACATCCGCTGAACAGCGCGGTGAATATCGTGAAGATTAGCAATAACGATAGACGCTTCGTCATAATTCTGTCCTTATTTGAACGAAATTTTAGTCAACGCACATTTGAGTATAATGCGAATCGTTATTCGATGCAATCGTTTGCAAAATGTCGTGGTCTCTTTCTAACCCAGGCAGAAACCATGCCCAGCACAGCGTTCTGCGTGGTCGGGCTGCCCGCTGCGCCGCGCCAGGGATGGTTCCATCGCCTCGGTTGTACAGAATTGTCTTTCTTTAGTCGCGCAGCGCCGCACCCATCAGCTTCTGGATGCGATCCACCATATCTGCCACGGATCCTTGATACGCGCCGTCGAGCAATTGCAGGTTGTCGAACAGTTGCTCCACTGCCGGCTCGATCAGTGTGTTGTCTCCGTCCTCGCTGACAAGGCGCGACAGGTTGGCGACAATGGGATGATGGCGGTTGATCTCCAGAATTTTCACGGGCGCTACGTAGTCTTCCTCAATTGCCCGGCGTACATATTGCAACTCGCGTGCAAAGTCATCCTCCGACGATACCAGCCGCGCGGGGCTGTCCACCAAGGTCTTGCCTTCTCGTACATCACGCACCCGCTCGCCGAGGACGCGCTTGAGGCGCGCCAGCAGCTGGTCGAAGACATCCTGGCTCACTTGCAGTTCGGGCGCGTTCTCGGCTAGCGTCCCTTTGGGCAGATCCAGGTTGGCATCGTCGACATTCTGGAGCAGTTTGCCTTCCACTTCGCGTAATTGGCTGACCATGTAGCCATCGATAAAGTCTGTGAAATAAAGGACTTCGATCGCGTGTTTGCGGAAGTAATCCAGGTGGGGGCTGCGTATTGCAGACTTCAAACTGTCGCCCAGGATGTAGTAGATCGCGTTCTGGTCGGGCTGCATCCGTGCGATGTACGCTTTGATCGTTGTCCAGTCGTCGGCGCCGGTGTGCGTGGAATGAAAACGCAACAACTCCTCCAGCGCTTCGCGGCTGGCAAAGTCGGAGGCGATCCCTTCCTTGATGAAGGCGCCAAACTCAGTCCAGAAAGTGGCGTATTTGGCGGCGTCTTGCTCGGCCAGCGTTTTGAGATCCTTGAGCAACCGGCTGGTCAGCGCTTTGCGCAGTTGGCGCGTGACGGGATTGCTCTGGACGGTCTCGCGCGCGACGTTGAGCGGCAGATCTTCAGAATCCACCACGCCCTCAACAAAGCGCAGATATTCGGGAAGCAATTCTTTATTGTGCTCCTGAATCAGAATCTTGCGCGAATAGAGCCGCACCCCATGCTCCGGGCGCAGCCGCAGCGAGCTGCGTTCCCGCTTTGCCGGCACAAAGAGGATGCTGCGCACACTGGCTGGTGCATCCGCCACCATATGGACATGCAGCAGCGGAGCCTCTTCATCGAAAGTGAGCTGCTTATAGAATTCTTCATATTCGGCGGCCCCTACCTTGGATGGCGACTGCCGCCACAGCGCTGTGCGTCGGTTGGCAATTTTGGGCTCACCCTCCTCTTTCCCTTTTACATAAATTGGGAAAGAAACATAGTCGGAATGGCGCTT
>JACSRH010000276.1 GCA_014879855.1 Caldilineaceae bacterium
GGCGGCTTGCCGGCAAACTTCGGCGGAATCTCGATCATGGCCTTGTTGATGAGCACGGCCACCGGATTGAGGTCGGATGCATAGCTCTCCAATCCCAGCCGCTGCGCCTCCAGCGGCAGCGCGCCGCCGCCAGCAAAGGGGTCATGAAACGCGGGCAGCGCCGGCAGCTCGCCGCTTGCCAGCATGGCCGCGATCTGCGCGTCGGTCAGCCTGGCCGCATTTGCGCCCAGGCACTGCCACGCCCAGCTCTGCCGAATCTCGGCGCGCGCCCGTTCCAGCACTGTCTCGTTGGTCGTGTTCTCCCACTGCACCAACTGCTCGATCAGCTCGAACAAGGCCTGCCGCCGCGCCTCCTGCGCCGCCGCCGTCGGGTACGCCTCGGTCTGCGCCGACGGGTCGTCCACCATCTGCGCAAAGATCACCGCCCGCGCCGCGGCCAGCGGTCGCCGCGCCCACCACAAATGCAGCGTCGACGGATGCCCGTGCCGGATCGACTTCTCGCGCGCCGACGCGATGTTGATGGCTTCGAGGGGCAGGGCGACTTCGATCAGTTTCTTGCGGGTGGTGGTCATGGTAGGTTCCTTATTCACCTTCCCGGAAGCTGCGAGCTTTCGGGAAGGTCACTCCCAGGTGCGCTTGATAGCAGATGATAGATTCGCTCACGCTTCCTTCGCTTTCCGTGGCGGCAGCGGTTCGCTGCCCATGTTCTCGATCAGCCCGGCTGCCTTCATCACACAGTCCAGGCTGATGGGCGGGATATTCCGGTTGAACTCGCAGTAGGTGGCAAGATAGGCGGCCGACGGTGTCTGAACGCCCAACCGGCTGCATACCAGATAGGATACCGACTCTGCCTCAAATTCACGAATCTCGTGCGCCAGCCCGCGCCGGTCCGTTGGCCGTCAACCTTCCCGGAAGCTCGGAGCTTCCGGGAAGGTGGTTCATCCCGCACCGCTCGCCACCAGCCGCCGAAAACCAGCCATCTGCTCCGCTTCCTGTCGCGACGTCCGTTGGCCGTCAACCTTCCCGGAAGCTCGGAGCTTCCGGGAAGGTGGTTCATCCCATCACCCCACCACCTCCGCCCGCGCCAGCAACTCCGCGAACGCATAATTCACGCTCGTTACGCCAAAGTCCGGCTCGCGCTGGAAGGGCTGGCGCACGTAATGCACACGGTGTGACGTCCCATCCACAAACTCCACGATTGCCAGAATGTAGTCCTCCGGCTTGTTCAGCGAATAAAGAATCTCGTTCTTCGTCACCGTAATCGTCGGCGCGCCACTCACCCGCCCCTTGACTTCAAGAAAGCGCAGCCGGCCCGTCACCGGGTCGTGACTTTCGATATCATAGCCAAGCTGCTCGAACTCACGGTCCACCGGCACGTAGCCCAGGCCGCGCTCGATGGCCATCACCGCCGCGCGGGCGCGTGCCGCCGCAGCCTGCGTGTCGGCCGGGCGCATCGGCGTGCCCGGTTCGGCCGCGCCCATTATGCGCGCCAGCAGCCCCGCCGGCGCGATCACCAACCCGCCCAGCGCCACCGGCGGCAGCGCCGAAATCTGCGCTTCCAGGTCGAGCTGCTCCAGGCGCTTCTGCAAGCGCGCCTGCAAGTCGTCGGCCCGGCGCCGCGCCTCCTGCGAATTGAGCCGCGCATTGGGCCGGCCCGCCTGCTCCTGGAGCTTGAGTTCCTCGGCGCGGTGGTCCCAATAGCCCATTTCCTTGGTCAGCCGGTCCTTAACCGCCGCGCGCGTCTTGGCGATCCACGCCAGCCGCCGATCGCGCACCTCCTGCAAGTGTTCGGGCACCACCGTATCGATGGCGTGTGCGATCGCCTGCCGTTCCAGCGTACGGTCAATCCACGTCACCTCCGGCCGCGCCAGGATGGCGTCGACGGTCGGTTCGTCGGGCCGCAGCGGGCGAAAATCAAGATAGGGCGCATAGTGCAGGTGGCGCGTCTGCCCCGCCTGGTCGGTCTCCACGTAGAGCATCTGCCGGGAGATGGTGCGTCGCTCGCCCGTGCGCGTCACGCTGGCATCCTGGATCGCATGGTCCAGGTAGAAGAGCACGCACGGCGTCGTGCCGGGGTCGCGTTCGTCCACCAGCACCGTGCCGCGGCGCAGCAGGTCGCGGTTGCGCTCCAACGTCAGGTCGATGACCGCATCCAGCAGCGGGTGGCCGGGACAGACGAACGCGGCCAGCGGCTGGCCCGGCGGGGCGATTAGATCCTTCTCAAACGCGATGCGCTCGTAGCGCGCCAGCACCGGCTCGCCCGCGCCGATGAGCCGGTCGCGGTTGCGGATG
This sequence comes from Caldilineaceae bacterium, assembly GCA_014879855.1. Lineage (GTDB taxonomy): Bacteria > Chloroflexota > Anaerolineae > Caldilineales > Caldilineaceae > Caldilinea. Next base: position 2,293 of record JACSRH010000276.1, read on the forward strand.
GGCGCGGGCACGTGGGTGATCTCGTAGCGCCGCGGCTCGCGCTGGCGCACCATGCCGCCCAGTTGCTTGAACGCTTCCAGGAAGAAGGACTCCACGTAGTGCGGGTGCAGCCGCCGCGCCTCGGCGCGTGCCATCTCCTCGCGCACACGGGCGACGCGGCTGGCGTCCATCACGTCGTTGGCCAGCGCGCCATCCTCGATCAATTCCTGCAAGCGGCCCCGCTCCACGGCATCGGCAATCGCCCGATCCAGGCGGGCGCGCACATCGGGCCGCTCGCCGTAGCGGATCGCCTCGATCAACAGGTCGCGCAGCGGCTTGCCCTCAAATTGCAGCTTGCCCAGCACATCGAAGACCTTGCCGCCTAGCGCCTGCCGTGCCTGCTCCAGCTTGTCGAGCAGCGTGCGGTAGACGTCGCCCTCGCGCGTCTCCTCGGCCACCAGGTTCCACAGATAGCAGACCTCGGTCTGGCCGATGCGATGGATGCGGCCAAAGCGCTGCTCCAGCCGGTTCGGGTTCCACGGCAGATCGTAGTTGACCATGAGATGGGCGCGCTGCAAGTTGATGCCCTCGCCCGCCGCGTCCGTGGCAATCAGCAACTGCACGTCGGGGTCGAACTTGAAGCCCTCCTGCGCCTTGAGCCGTTCCTCGCGCCCCATGCCGCCGTGGATGACGGCGACGGCATTGCTGCGCCCCAGCAGCGTCGTGATGCGCGTCACCAGGTAATTCAACGTGTCGCGATGCTCGGTGAAGATGACGAGTTTCTGCCGCGGCGAGGGCGCCGGCGGCGGAATCGGCCCGGCCCCATAAGGAACCTTCTCCTCACCGAGCTGCTTGGCAAGGGCGGCCGGCGTGAAGATCTCGCCGAGCAGGCTGGCCAGCTCGCGCCACTTGCGATCCTCGCCGCTGCGCCGCACGCCAAGCGCCAGCCCCTCCAGCCGCGCCAGCGTGGCGATCTCCGCCTTCAACTCCTGGATCGTGCGTGCGGCCGTGGCCTGGTCGAGGATCTCCTCCTCGGCCGCCTCCACTTCCTGATCCGGCGCGTCGTCCAGATCCTCCAAATCGTCGGCGTCGAGCAGCGGCCCGGCGTAGGCATCTTCCACCTTCCCGGAAGCTTCGGAGCTTCCGGGAAGGTTATTCCCCACCCTCACGCCGCGCTGCAACAACTCCAACTCGCGCAGCCGCTTCTCCAGCCGCTCCTTGCGCCGGCGCAACGACTGGTAGATCGCCTCGGGTGACGAGGCCAGGCGCCGCTGCACGATGGTCAGCGCAAAGCCCACCGTGCCGGCGCGCTTGTCATTTTCCAGCTTGGCCGCGCGGTCGAACTCCTCGCGCACGTAATCGGTCACTTCCTTGTAGAGTTGTGCTTCGGGGTCGGAGAGCCGGTAGGGCACCGTGTAGGCGATGCGCTCGGGAAAGAGCGGCCGGCCGTCAAACTTGAGCAGATTTTCCTTGACCATGCGCCGCATGAGGTCGGAGACGTCGACCTGGTGCACGCCGTCGCGAAAGCGCCCCTCGAAGCGGTCGCCGTCGAGCAGCGCCAGAAAGAGCTGGAAGTCCTCTTCCTTACCGTTGTGCGGCGTGGCCGTCATCAGCAGGAAGTGGCGCGTCAGGCCGGAGAGCAACTGTCCCAGCCGGTAGCGCTTGGTGTACTTGACCTCGCCGCCAAAGAAGGTAGCCGACAGCTTGTGCGCCTCATCGCAGACCACCAGGTCCCACCGGCAGTCGGGCGCCTTCAGCTTCTCCTGCAAATTTTCGTCGCGCGCCAGCTTGTCCAGCCGCACGATGACCAAGTTGTTCTCCAGGAACCAGTTGCCCGTGCGCGCCGCATCCACTTTGTCATTGGTCAGAATCTCGAACGGCAATTGGAAGCGGCGATTGAGTTCGTCCTGCCACTGCTCGGCCAGGCTGCCCGGGCAGACGACGAGGCAGCGCTGCAAGTCGCCGCGCACGATGAGTTCCTTCATCAGCAAGCCGGCCATGATCGTCTTGCCCGCACCGGGGTCGTCCGCCAGCACAAAGCGCAACGGCTGGCGCGGCAGCATCGCTTCGTAGACCGCGGTGATCTGGTGCGGCAGCGGCTCCACCAACGACGTGTGCACCGCCAACACCGGGTCAAAGAGGTGCGCCAGCCGGATACGGTGCGCTTCCGAGACCAGCCGGAAGCGTGCGCCGTCGCCATCGAAGCTCCACGGCCGCCCCTGCTCGACGATCTCCAGGCGCGCCTCGTCGTGCCGGTAGAGCAGCTCGTTGGCCACGCGGCCGGCCGTATCCTTGTAGGTCAATTCCACCGCGTTGGAGCCAAACCACTCCAGCTTCACCACGGTAACCAAGTTGTCCGGCAGAATGCCACGCAGAGCCGCATACGGTTGGAGATCTTCGAGGTGGATCATAGAGGGAGTGCTCCGAGTCGCTTGTCCTCCGGGGCGGTGCAATGCTTACCCAAGGATGTTTGAACAATAGGGAATCATCAAAACAATATCTGGAGGTAGTATAGTCAGTGATCAAACAACGGGCAAAAGGAAGAAACAATAGGGTCACAGCCTCGGCATGACATGGCGTCATGTCATGCCGAGGCTGTGACCTACATCGCCAGACTCGCCACCACCCGCTGCGCTGTGTCCCGCCCTTGCTGGATGCAGTCGGGCACGGCCAGGCCGCGGTAGGCGCTGCCGGTGACGTAAAAAGGCGCGGGCAGCCGCCGCTCGATCTCGGCGACGCGCGCCAGGTGGCCGACGTCAGCCTGTGGGTAG
>JACSRH010000125.1 GCA_014879855.1 Caldilineaceae bacterium
CCAGCTCACGTTGATCGTCTTGCCGCGCGGGTCGCCCACCTTCTCGATGATCGTCATCAGGTCGGCCAGGATCTGGAAGGGATGGTAGACATCGCACTGCATGTTGAGCACCGGCACGCGGCTGGCTTTGGCGACCTCGTTGATGTACTGGTTGCCGAAATCCCAGTCACACTGGCGGATGGCGATGCCGTCGTAGTAGCGGCCATAGATTTCGCCGATTTCCTTGGCCGTGTCGCCGTGGCTGATCTGCGTGGTGTCGGAGTCGATAAATGCAGCGTGGCCGCCCAGTTGCGCCATCCCCACTTCGAAGCTGGAGCGCGTGCGCGTGCTGCTGAAGAAAAAGAGCAGCGCCAGCGTCTTGTCGCGCAACAGTGGGTGCGGGACGCCCAGCGCCCGGTCGCGCTTGAGCTTAAAGGCCACGTCGAGCACGGTGTCGATCTCTTCTTTGCTGAAATCCATGTCGCTGATGTAGTCGCGGCCACGTAGGTCGGTTTGCATAGAGCTTTCTCCCCAAGCCAAAAAATATAAAATAAGAATCAATATCCCTGAACGTGCTGTAAATCCCTTTGGAATCTTTGAAAGGGGTCTAAACAAAAGCTACGCTACACTCTCGTTTCTACTATTTTAGCTTGGAAGTGAGTCAGCCCCAACCTGGCTGTCTATCAAAATCGTTTGAGAAGAAGGCGCTAATTAAGACATAATGTTTCACCAGACATTGAACAAATGGGATGGAAACCATTCATTTTTCACCCACATGAGGATCGCTGGGTCGAGTATCATCTTGAGAGCCACCATTATCGCCTAGCACCTGAATAGTCTGCCCTCCGCCTAGGTAGCGAAGCCGTTGATAGTGGCTCTCATTTTTATCAAGAGCGCCGAGAATGACACCCCACACATAGGCGCCGGGGGCAAGATTACTAAGGCGAATGGTGCTTGAAGTATCACGGCTTGCAGGAGATAGAGCTTTGCCTGCATTCCATGTTTCACTGGGATGCCAAAACGCCAGCTCGTAAACCTGTCCAGCTGTAAGTGATTGATCAGGCGTCCATATGAATGTAACCATATCTGCACTGGCCAGTCCGTCGGCAGGGCTGTCGATGCGCACCGTAGTTGGGCCTCCTTCACCCAGAGGCGGAGTCGCAACCGTAGGTATAGGCGTAGGCGTTGCGGGTTGCACCAAAGTGGGTGTTGCAGTTGGAGCCGCACGCGTCACAGACAATGCAGACTGAGTTAGGGTAGGCAATACAGCCTCAACCACCGGCACAGGTATCGCAGTGCATGACGTGCTCAGGCGGGTATAGGCGCTGGCGCCTGAGATCCACGCTAAAGTTGCATCTTCCAACATGATTTGCAGCCAGGTGCAGGCGTTCATTTGACTTATCACTGGATATCGTTCGCCTACACCGCCGCGCCCGATCACATCAAAGTCAAGCCCTGGGCCGGCGCGAAAATTAAGTGTAGCAATCAAAATTTCAGCCATCGGCAGTATGGGCTTAGGCGTCGGTGTGGCCGATGGCGTCGCAGTGGGTATTGTGGTGGGCGTAGTAGTCGCTGTGGCAGAGGGCAACGGTGATGCTGTTGCCCTTGTAGTCGGAGTGGGTGTGGGCGTTACTACACTTCGGTGCGCTGTAGGCGTAATAGAAATCGCTGACTCTGCTGTAGTCGAAGCCATTGCTGTCTGTGTTGCAAAAATGGCCTGCTGTAGCCGAGTCAGCGCAGTCGCCGTAGCACCGATATCAACCTGTTGCATCGACAGCTTTGCTGTATCCACTGCGGCTGCGGAATGGTTCTGGCCGACGCTAGCGCTGACCCATAACAATCCGCCGATAAATAGTACCAATAGCAAGCGAGTAGGGTGACGTTCAGGATGCATGATATATTTTCAATTCAAGATTATTGTGCAGCAGCGCAGCGTTGGGTGGCGATAGGCGCCGTTGGATCGTCGCTGCATAGAGTGACAGCGTCAAGAAAGAAATTACTATTGTTCGAGCCATTTAACGTTGATTCAAAGGTCAGTGTGAGTAAGGAGCCATTGAATTCACCAGGCAAGTCGGTTATCCTGGCCTGCCAGTTGCCACCAGTTGCTGTAGTATTGCATAGGTTAAAATTGTCCAAAATTCGTTGGGTTTGGTTGGTTGTGAGGCGAACAATCACGTGATCGTTATTGCAATTACTCTCTTCGGAGGCAATATAGTAAACATAGCGCAGACCCAGGCTGTAGACCTGTGGTAACAAAAGAGTCTGACGCAATGTATTGATTTGGTTTGGTTTTCCACCTAGCCAAGCTACGTAGCTGCCTTCTACTGGTTTTGGAACTGCTGGTTTCGCGCCATAGGCATAAATGAGCGTCCCTGGAGTGCTATTGACTAATTCCTGCCAGCCTATTCCTGCACCCTGTTCGAACCCACTGTTGACGAATTGCGGCACAGGCGGTTTTGACGCGGGTGGCTTTGGATTGGCGATGGCTGGTAGGTAAAGACTGTAATAAGGCGCCAGCAAGATAATATTAGTCTGACCGATCAGGCTTCCTGATGAAACGGTGACAATAGCTGTCCCTGCTTGTTTGCCAACATCCAAGAAAGCGCTTGCACTCCCATTGGCATCTGTCGTAGCTTGCGTCGCAATTGTTCCTAAAGTGCTTTCAAACGTGAGTGTGAAGTTAGGCACTGGATGACTGTATTCATCGTGCACTGTCGCTGTGATGCGGACTTGGCTTTTGTCGTCAGCAGTTACACTTGCACGATCAGCAACCACGCTGATAGAAGTGGCCGGGCCGAGACCAAGCTGCACATCGATCTGGTTAGAAGCGCCATCTGTACTGGCAGTGACGGTGGCCGCGCCAAGCGTCAATCCTGCCGTTAACATGACTGTAGTTTCTCCATTGGCGTCAGTGGTGGCTTGTCCCGTGATGGTTCCTAGAGTAGTGGAAAAATTAACGGCTTTGCCGGCGAGCAAGTGTGTATACGCATCTCGCACAGTTGCGCGAATCACGCTTTGACTACTGCCATCGGCGATAAGCGTTTGGGTTTCGGCGGTAAGGGTGAGCACAGCAGGAGGTCCGGCGACCAGCGGAATTTCAATCTGGCTGCGGGCAGCCCCAGCGGTAGATCCCACAATGGCCGTGCCCAATTCTATGCCTGCAGTCAACTGAACCGTAGCATATCCATTCACGTCGGTAACTGCCTGACCGACAATCATACCGAGAGAAGTGACAAAGGTTACAGGGATGTCAAGGATGCGATTGCCCAGTGCATCGGACACTGCGGCGGTAATGGTGGACTGGCTGCTGCCATCCGCTGTCAAGGTAGGCGCCGACGTAGACATGGTAATGCGCTGGGGAGATCCAGCAATATAGCTGACCGTCGTATTGCCGTACCCCATGGCGTTTGTTTGAAACGTAGAGGTTATGGTTTGACTGGTTCGAAAGATCATTGGTGGACTTTGAATCGTCCCGTTAGTGTTGAGTAGGGCATAGTAGAGGTCGCGCTGGTAGCCGTCGTCAACGTTTTTCCATGTAAACACAACGTGACCAGCGTGGTCGGCGGCAAGGGAAGCAGACGTGTCACCCTTGGCAGTGGCGGCAAGTCGAGGAAGACATTGCGGCTCGCCAATTCGATTGAAAGAGGCGTCCAGCAATACAAATCGAATTCGTGGCGTCCACTCATCGGCATAACACCCCCACGCCTCCCAAGCTGCCAGAATTTTCCCATCGGAGAGTTGTACTGCGTCCCAGTTCCACCAGTCAACTACCGTTTCGTCGATCGAGAGATTGGTGATTTGCTTCAAGAGCGCGCCATTGCTGTCAAGCACCACAAAGTAAATGTCATCATTGCTATTCTGACGCCCATTCCACGACAAAAAGGTGCGACCACTCGTAAGTTGAGCCAATGCAGACTGATAGAAACCCACAGTGCCTGGCGTACTATTGGTAAGCTTTGTAATGCTGTGTATTTCGCTTCCACTGCTGGCGCGCACCGAGTAATAAATATCATCAACCCATCCTGCGTTAGTCAAATGGGATCTATTCCAGGCAAGCACAAATCGGTTGTCGGTAGTTGCAGTGATGTGCGGATTAAAAAATTGTGGAACGTTTAGATCATTCCCCGTATTCCAGTTTGAGTTGTTGGTCAGATTGATCGGCGCACCCACCGGGTTGCCTGCACCGGTTAACGTAACAAACCATAAATTCTCATTGGATGTCCCGTTACTGTTGTTATAAAGACGCCTTCGCCAGAAAACGCCAATGGCGCCATCTGGCGTCACTGCCAATGCGGGTGATAAATCATACGTATTGATGGCTGCGCTGCTGTGGTCGGTTAAGCGTCTGGCTTCACCTGTAGGGGTGGCATAGCGGCCAAGTAGTGCATATTCCAGGTTTATAAACTGTAGCTCGCAAAACGAACCCGCACAGCCTTCGTTGCCCCAGATATAGACAAAAGCGCCGTTTGGCAATTCGGCCACAGCGACATCGCGCCCGCGCTGGTTTTCTGGCGAGGCTTTGCTGAAAAGTTGCTCCGCCGGCCGCGCCAGGTAAAAACTCATTGCACCATCAGCACTGTCGATATAGACTTGGGCAAATGGGGCTGGGACAGCGGTTTGTAGAGTGATGCTTTCATATTTTTCCGTTGTGCGCGAGGATCGCATCGTAATAGTCGCTGTGTTGCTCTCGCCAATGGTGGCTGTGGGCGGCGCCATAATCTGCGCCGTGACGGTAAAAAGGCTATTCTGTTCGACAGACCCCGTGTCCACCAGGCCGTCACCATCAGAGTCCGTCAAAGGCGTTGCGCCATCTTCTCGAAAGAAGGAAACGGGCCAGCCTGAGTTGCTACTCAAGTCGTACACATCATTGCCTGCATCGCCGGTGTTGCGCGCCTGGAAGGAAAAAACTTTGCGAGAACCAGGCGTGACAAGTGCACCCTCGTAATGCCGATTGACTGCCACGCGACCAGCCGGGGGAGGACGGTAAAAACGAATCGCTTTGCCACTGACAAGTCCCGAAGCATTGTAGAGGTAGAGCAGCCCATCCGATCCTGTGGCATTTTCAATCCCCACGGTGGTGCTGTTGAGTGTTCCGCTCAAGGTAAGGTACTGCATTACGATATCGCCGTTCTCATACAGAACTACTTCAAATGTCAGTGGACCAGAATTTTCATATCGTGTGACATCATGCCAGGCCACCACAAAATAACGAAAGGGTGCGCTTCCTCCCCATCGATAATAAATCGAACCTGAGATATAACAGCTTACACACAGATCGTCCCAAAACGGGGCAATTAAATTATTAGGCCATTCAGTCATGGGAATACTTTGATTAGAGTAGGGACTTGTTCCTTCACCCAATGAGATTAAACCATTAGTCGAAACATACAGTTGCACATAATTGTTTTCATAATATCTAAAATTAAAGCCAATATCGACGGGGCCATAATAGTTATCATCCCCTGTCAAGGGAAGCTGAACGCCAGTCCTGGCGTCAATCCAGTTAAAGAGCGAATTGTCATTCCACCAGTAACCAAATGTATCTGGGCCTCCACTGGTCTGAATCGATGCGGTGGAAGCGGATTGGTCGGGAAATGGCGTTGCTATTCGTGGATCAAAGGAATCATCGGCGGAGATGTGTTGTCCAAACCCATCAACACTTGGCGTAGAGGGCGGCTTGAGTTGTTCAGGGGGTGCTGCGGCAACAGGCAGAACAGTCGCACCCATCAATAGGATACAGAATATAGGAACCAAAGACCATATTGCACGCATAGGGCTCATCCTGGGGTTGTGAAACAGTAGTTGATTAAGGATCGATCAAGGCAAGGGATCCATTTAGATTGTGGGGTGTTAATCTTGGACAGACGGGAATCTACCCACAATACAGAACCATATCAGAAAATCTAAATGATTGTAACATGAAATAGAGAAACTTTGCTGACACTTTTGGTCAGTTTTCAGAGAAACTCTGTAAGGATCTAAATCGTGTCTTATACAGCCGTTAGCGATTATATAATGATTCCCCTGTTTTTAGCCGGTCATCATAATTCAGCTAGTGAATCATTAGTCAAACAGTATGATAATCTTAACCCGTCCACTTAACGTTCACAATAAGGAGCACGCGCATGACCAGCGGCAAACTCGCCCGACCCCACGGCCTGTTCTTCGAGGAGTTTATTATTGGCGATCAAACGGAGAGCGTCGGGCGTACAGTGACCGAAACCGACATCGTCAACTTTGCTGGCATCTCTGGCGACTACAATTTGATCCATACGGACGCCGCATACAGCAAGGGGCAGATGTTTGGCCAGCGCGTCGCGCACGGCCTGCTCGTGCTCAGCATTGCCAGCGGGCTGGCCGTGCGGCTGGGCTTTATGGAAGACACGATCCTTGCCTTCCGCAGCCTGGAGTGGAAGTTCACGGCGCCGGTGTTCATCGGCGACACGATCCGGCTGCGCGTCACCGTGGAGGGCGCCAAGCCCATGCCACGGCTGGGCGGTGGGTTGGTGACGCTGAAAATGGAAGTGGTGAACCAGAAGGATGAAGTTGTCAACCGCGGCAGTTGGGATGTGCTTTGCCGCAGCCAGCCGTAAGCACGCGCAGTAAGCATGAGCAGCCCTCAACGGAAGCCCAACCCACGCTCTTTCAGGCTCACATAGCGGTTGCGCCCGATCACCAGATGGTCGAGCACATCGATGTCGAGCAGGCGACCCGCCTCGACCAGTTGCTCGGTGACGCGCACATCTTCCGGGCTGGGCGTCGGGTCGCCGCTGGGGTGGTTGTGGACGACAATGATCGCGGCGCAATTGGCGCGGATCGCTTCGCGGAAGACCTCGCCCACGCGCACGACCGCGGTGTTGAGGTTGCCTACATAGACGTTAATTACCCGGATCACGATGTTCTTGGTGTCGAGCAGCACCGCGCGCAGATGCTCCTGTTCGAGCAGGCTCATCTCCAGCATTAACAGGTTGGCGACATCGGCAGGGCTGCGCACCTGCGGGCGCTCGTGCGGGGCCGTGGCCAGCAACCGCCGCCCCAACTCCAGCGCGGCTTTGATCTGGGTCGCCTTTGCTTCGCCGATGCCATGCACCAGGCACAGCTCGTCATGGCTGGCCTGCGCCAGGCCGGGCAGCCCGCCGAACTGGCTCAGCAGCCGCTCGGCCATGCGGATGACATTTTCGCCGCGGCCACCCATGCGCAGGATGATGGCAAGCAGCTCGGCCGTGCTCAGTGCGCCGGACCCAGCGTAGACCATTCGCTCTCGCGGCCGCAAATCCACCGGCAGATCGCGAATCATCGGCGTATATTCAACGACGGGGATAGCTTCCACCATGACCTCCAATTGTGATGCGTAAAAGTGTGGTGTGCGATGCCTAAAGCGTAAATCTTTTCTCTGCGAACCTTTGCCTCTCCGCGCCTCTGCGTCAGAGACAATTTTTACGGTGGTCCGGCAGCCTGTCGATACGCCGCGGCCACGCTGTAGAGAAATTGATGGGCGTCGCGCCAGGTCGGGCCGGGCAGCGGTGTTTCCAACTTGGCGGCGATGGCGTGGGCCAGGCGTAGCGTGAGGGCGGGGTTGGCGCGACCGCGCGCCTGGCGGTCAAGCAGGGCGCAGATGAGCTGGTAGTCGTCACCGGACAAACGCCGGATGGTGCGGGTGTCCGGCAAGATCGCATCGGCGGCCGGCGTCGCCTTACGCAGCGTTGGTTGGGCAAGCGCATCCAGACGCACAGTATCCGGCTGCCGGATGACCAGCGTGCCCGCGGCAAAATCTCCCAGGCGCCGGACATTGCGGTTGAAGAACATCGTCACAAAACCCAGGGCATAAGCAACAGGCAGGAAATCGACCAGCCGCACCAGGTTGCGAATAGCCACTTCGAGAAAGCCAGGCCCGCTGCCGTCGAGTTTCACCACGCGCGTGCCGGCCAGCCGCTTGCCAGGCGTCTGCCCCTGCCATCCCAGTTCGAAAACCAGATAGTAGCCCCAGAACAGACCGAAATTGATCAGCGCATAGAGGGCAATGACAAGCCCCGTCACCCATCCAGGATCGTCGGCAAAATCGGTGACGCCCCCGCCATTTTCGCTGACCGCGCTGAGCGCCACGCCCAGTAAAATGTTGAGCAAAAAGAGCAGCAAGACAATCAGAAACGTGTCAATGAGCGCGCCGATAAAGCGGCTGCCAATGCCGGCGATCTGGAAGTCAAAAGTTACGTTTTCCGGAGTGGCGATGGTATACTCATCGCCATCTAACGGGCGCAGGTCGGATGGACTCTCCACGGATTGATTCCCAAGATGAATTTAGAATTTTTTCTTCAGCACCGGCGCACAAGCTGGCAACGGATGGAGACGCTGCTTCAGCAAGCTGGCGCTGACCCGCGCCGTTTGTCCGCGCAGGAGCTCGATGAACTCGGTCTGCTCTATCGCTCGCTCACTTCAGACCTGGCCCTTGCGCAACGCGACTTTCCTCAGCAACAAGTGGCGCGTTACTTAAACCAGTTGGTCGGACGCGCCCATACGCTCATCTATCGGGGCGAACCGCTGCGGCGGCGCCAACTCACGCATTTTTACCAGCGTGGGTTTCCGCAATTATACCGCGCTCTCCTCCCCTACACGATTGCGGCATTTGTCCTGTTTTTGGCGCCAGCGGTCGCAGCATTATGGGCCGTGGCCGTCAACCCGGATTGGATCTACGTGATCGAGGGGCCAGCCATCGCTGACCTGGTGGCGCAGGTTGAGCAGGGCGAATTATGGACCGAGATCGCCCCCGGCGTCCGTTCGGCGGCCTCATCGTTGATCATGACCAACAACATCCAGGTGATGTTCCTGACCTTTGCGGGAGGGTTGACCGCGGGGCTGCTCACCTTGTGGGTGTTGCTCAGCAATGGTATGCATCTTGGCGCCATCTTTGGCTTGTTGATCGTGCACGATCTGGCGTGGGGGCTGGCCGAGTTCATCGTCGCTCACGGCGTCGTCGAGTTGAGCGTCATTTTCCTGGCGGGTGGCTGCGGTCTCTATATAGGCGATGGCCTGCTGCGCCCCGGCTTAGCCAGCCGCAAAGATCTGCTCATCCAGCGCACGCGCATTGGCGCGCAGTTGATTCTTGGCTCCGTGCCTTTCCTGGTCGCGGCTGGCTTCATCGAAGGCTTTCTCAGCCCGTCGGCTGCGCCCTGGTGGGTGAAGGCGGCGGTGGGCGCTTTGTCAGGGACGGCCCTCTATGCTTACTGGCTGGGCGCGGGCCGCAAGCCTACGGAAACATAGCGACATGCGCATACGATTCTACGAACGCACCGCGTATCATCTATCGGATCAGCCAGTGCCCAGCTGCTTTGTGCGGTTGGACGAGCTGTTCGATCAACACTTTACCACATTTGAGGATGCCTACAGCCACCCTTGCGTCGTGATGGCCGAGAGCCTGTGCGGGCGCATGGCCGACGTCGAGATGTATGCCTTTCTGATCCAGGATGCCCGTAAGCGCCACACCGTGGATCCAAAAGCCGAGGAGAAAGCCGCCATCCTCACGCGGTCATTTTGGGTTGGGTATTTGGGCGCTGGTCGTGCGTTGCTGGACGTGGGCGCCGCGGTGCTGGCTGGCCTTTATGGACTCTCGCTCTCAACGGCCACGACAACTTTCGCCAGCGGCGACTTCTGGCATCAATTGGTTTCCAGCCAACCGAACGTGCATCGGCGCTACCATCCGTTGCGTCTGTTCGTCACCGAGTTCATGCGCTGGACAAGCGAAAGCGCGCACAGAATTCCGCCGATTTTGGTGGTCGAGGCGCAATTTGGCAAATATGCCCCGCGCGACAACCGGCTACAATTCTACGACGAGCCTGATTTTACCCTCGCCGAGATGAGCAACGTGACCATGCACGCGCGCTGGATCGACCCGTTGGTGTTGCACGATCGCTGGAAACCCCAGTTCATGCTGCTGTGTGAAAAACTCGCGGTCGATCTAGAAAAGGCGCTTGATCGCACGCGCCGCTGAAAACGGCAACCGACAACTTTGATGCAGATCCTGTGATAGATCACAAGCATGGCCCATCCTAGCCGCGACAGTCTCATTGAACAGTTGCAAAGCGTGCCCTATTTTGCCGGTTTGCACGCTGCCACCTTGCACACGTTGGCCGATCTCGCCACTTGGCATGAATACGCGCCAGGCGCCGTTGTCTTTTTGGAGGGTGAACTCAATACCGGCCTGTACAGCGTTTACACCGGCTGGGTCAAAGTGGTGATGTTCTCGCTCGATGGCCGCGAACAGGTGCTGCGCTACTTTGGCCCCGGCGAGGTCTTCAACGAGATCGGCATCTTTCTGGCGCGGCCCAACCCCGCCACCGCCCTCGCACTGGAGCAGAGCGGGCTGTGGCAATTGCACCGCTCGGCGTCGCAGCCATTGCTGGCCGCCCACCCGGATTTGCTCCTGCAAGTCATGGCGAACATGGCCGAGCGCATCGCCTATCTCGCCGGCATGGTGGCTGACCTCTCTTTGCACACCGTTGAAGTGCGCCTGGCGCGCCTGCTGCTCGACGCGGCGCCGGACGATGCGCTGGTGCGTCAATCCTGGCTGACGCAAGCCGAGCTGGCCGCGCGGCTGGGCACTGTGCCGGATGTCCTGAGTCGCGCGCTGCGTGATCTGGCTGACGCCGGCTTGATTCAGTTCGACCGCCGGCAGATCAGCATCCTCGATCGCCCTGGATTGGCCCAACGCGCCCGGTTGGTTGAGTAATTCGCCGGCGCGCCCCAACATCCAAGCCGCGCACACGTTGGCTTTCATTGAACTTCAGCCGTCAAACCCGATAAAAGTCGTGGAAACAGCCGCGCAAAACCATTATGCTTGGCATCAAGGTTATTTGTTCCGGATGTAAAACCCTTCTTCAGGAGATGCCAAGATGTCAGAAACAATGAAGATGCAGACTATTTTTTTCCCATCGGTAGAGAAACAGGTCATTTTTGGCGAAGATGGCCCGCGGCCACAATTTCTCGTCGACAGCGAAAAGCTCAAGGTGCTTGTGGTGGGCCTGGAGCCAGGGCAACAGATCCCAGCACACCCCGAAACGCTGGCCGTCTACTATTTCCTGGCGGGCGAGGGCGTGATGACCGTCAATCACGAGGAGTTCGCCGTCACTGCCGGCTCGACCATCGTGACGCCACTCGGCGCCGCCCGCGGGCTGCGCGCGACCACCCGCCTGATTTTCCTCGCCGCCAAAAGCTAGAGGCGGTTCTGAAACACCGCGTCAAGCAGTTCCTTCACTCATAAGGAGAATCCTGGTGCTGAACCCATTCCTGCTGATGGCTGTTTTTTACTTGATCGTGGCGATTGTGGCGGCCGCGGACGCCGCGCTGACCAGCTTCGGGCTGCTGCCGTGGTTTACGGGCCTGCCCTGGTTGCGCGTGCACTTCATCACGCTTGGCGTCTTCACGGAGGCCGCCTTTGGCGTGCTGCCCGCCTTTTTGGCGGCGCGTCGCGGCGCGCCGCGGCCGGCGACGCGCTGGGACATCTGGCTGCTTCTCAATGCTGGTCTGGTGGTGCTGCTGGCGGGGGTTCCCAGCATCAATCCGGCCTTGATCATCACCGGCGGCACATTGGTTTTCATCGCCGCGCTCCTGTTGATCCTGCAATTGCGCGGGCTGGGCTTTGCGCAGACGCCGGGCAGCGGCAGCCTCAAATTCTACGTAACCGGGCTTGTCTATCTGCTGACCGGCATCTTGGTCGGGACAGGGCTTTGGGTGGGGTGGAGCGAACCGCTGCGCATCGGCGTCCCCAAGGAGGTGCACATCCACGCCAACAGTTGGGGCTTTGCCTCACTGGTCTTTGCCGGGCTGCTGATTGATTTAGCGCCGGCGCTCACCGCTGCGCCGCTGGCGTCGCGGCGCACCATAAGCGCCATCTTCTGGGCAATGGCGCTCGGCGCGCTGGGACTGGTGCTGGGGCCTTGGCTGCATGGCAATTTGTTTGCGACTGTGCCGGGTCTGGTGTTGCACATTACCGCCACGCTCTGGCTGCTGGTTGTGCTGGTGCAGGCGCTGCGCCGGCACGGTCTCTTTGCCCGCGCTGGCGCGTGGCACCTGGTCGTCTCCTATGTGTGGATTCTGCTGCCGGTGCTGATGGCGCCGCTGATCTTGCTGGGCGTCGCCAACGTGCCTGGAGCAGACATCGAAGCGACCGCGCCGCAGGCGTTGGTCTATGGTTGGATGCTGCAATTCTTCTACGCTGTGACCCCTTATTTTGTGGCGCGCTGGCTGCTGCGTGATGCCGATGCGCGGCTGGGCGGCAATTGGCTGAGTCTGGCCGCCGTAAATCTGGGCAGCGTGCTGATCTGGGCCAGCATCTTCTTGGTGGACATCCGTGCACCGCTCCATGCCGCAAGTTATGTACTGCTGGGCGTGTCGCTGGCCGCGGCGGCCTGGGAGACGGTCTCAATTACGATGACAGCGTTGCGGCGTGCAGAACAGAGCGTCCCCCAGTTCGATTTTAGCGACTGATGCGCGGCCACACCTGTTTGCCAAGCAGTTGCAGGCCGTGTTCAGGCGTCAATCCATGCGGGGTGCCGAACTCCACGCGGGTGGCGCCGGCGGCGAAAAGCGCTTCAGTGTGGGCCGCCACATCATCGGGCGCGCCGGCGATGGCAAAGCGGTCGAGCAGGTCATCGGAAATGAGCGCGGCCGCAGCCGCGAAATCGTAGCGCGCCGCAGCTTCTTTCAGCCGGCCGAGCAGTTCCGGTTCGATCGCCACTGTTGGGTCCAGCTCGGCGACGACGGGCAAATAGAGCGCGACCTCACGCCGCGCCAGCGCACGCGCGGCCGCGCCATCTTCGTCCACCACCGACACCGCACCGATCACAATCGCCACCGGTGGCTGCTTGTGTTGTGCAGCTTCTTCTCTGCGCTGCCTCTGCGCCCCCTGCGTCTCTGCGTCAAAATCCAACATTCGCCGAAAGTGTGGGATCACATCCGGGTTGGCGCTGCCGCCGATCTTGAGCTCGGTGATCGCGTCGCGGCAGGCGCGGATCGTCTGTTCGCCCCACGCGCCGAGCAGAAAGGGAATATCCGGCCGCAGGATGGGCCAGCGCAGCGCGTCGCCGCCGGTTAGCGGAAAGATCTCGCCGGGCAACGGGGCTGGGTCGCGACGCAGCAGATGGCGCACCGCGGCCAGCGCTTCGCGCAGCGCGGTGACGCTGCGTTGCGGGTGCAGCCCGACAAAGTCCAACCAGCTCCCGCGCGCCAGGCCAAGATAGGCGCGGCCATGGCTTGCCTCATCGATCAGGGCGATGTGGCCGGCGATGTTGATGGGGTGGCAGGTGAAGGGATTGACCGCGGCCACGCCGAGCGTGATGCGCTGCGTCGCCCGCGCCATCTCCAAGAGTGGCAGCCAGGCCGGCTGGTAGAGCATGTCGTTGTAGACGGTGACAGCGTCGAAGCCATAATTTTCGGCCGCGACGGCCAGCGCGCCGTACGCGGCCAGCGGCTTGTCAGTCTGGAAGGCGATTGAGAGTTGGCGCGTGGCGGCCTCAGCGTGCATCGGCATCGACGTTCAGTTTGCGCAGGCTGGCGGCAAGTGTTTCCGCGCACGGGTGCGATAGCGCAGCGCACGGGTGCGCAGAGAGCAGGGTGTTCACAGGCGTATCATCCTCCGTAACAATCGATCATCTATCCGCGCTTACGGTTTTTCCCCGGTGGCGATGGGCCGATCTGGGTCGGCGCTCCACTCACTCCAGGAGCCAACATAGAGTCGCGCCAGGCCAAGCCCTGCCACCTCCAGCGCGATCAGATTGTGAACAGCGCTGACGCCGGAGCCACAATAGAAGATTGCCGTCGCGGGCGTCGCATCGCCCAGCAGCGACTCGTACCGTTCGCGCAATTCACCTGCGGCGAGAAAACGCCCATCCGCGTCCAGATTTAACGCATACGGCGCGTTGACCGCGCCCGGAATGTGTCCGGCCGCCGGGTCGATAGTTTCATTTTCGCCGCGGTAGCGGTCGGCGGCGCGCGCGTCGAAGAGACGCAAGGCGGGATCGTCGCGTCGCTGCATCAACTCATCGACAGTGGCTTGAAGCTGTGGGCGCGGGCGTGGCGCAAAAGAGCGCGGCGCGCGCTGCTCCACACCCCCGCGCGTGGGACGCTCCTCCGCCTGCCAAGCTCGCCAATCGCCATCGAGCACCGCCACTGCATCGTGACCCAGCCAGCGTAGCATCCACCACAGCCGGCCAGCATAGACGCTGCTTGCATCATCGTACACAACCACCTGAACCCGGTCGTCAATGCCCCACGCGGAGAGCCGCGCTGCAAAATCCTCACTGGTCGGCAAGGGGTGGCGTCCGCTCTTGCCAGGCAGCGGCGGGCTGGAAAGGTCTTCGTCCAGATGGGCGTAGACCGCGCCGGGAATATGCGCGGCCAGATAGTCACGGCGCCCTTTCGCGGGTTCGGCCAGCGCAAACCGGCAATCGACGATCACCCAATCGGGATCATCCAGATGAGCAGCCACTTCCTCACTCGAAATCAGCGTTGTAAATGCCATCAAACACCCCGTTCTTGTAATTCATACCTATCTTTGCCCTTTGAGGCGCTTTCCCAAGGGGACAGAGCATCACGCTTATCAAGCATTCATCTATAGCTGAGAAAGGCGCCGCGCAACGGGGCCGCCCTACGGCTGCGCCGCCGAAATCCGGCGGCCCTGGGCCACCGCGCCGACGCGCGCCACAGGGCCGCCGGCCGGCGCCAGCACCGCGGTGAAGGTGGACTCGCCCCCGCGCGGCACAACGTTGTAGTCCGGCTCGATCTTGCGCGTGGCGACGACGCGGCCCAGCGAGTCATACGCGGTCAGCACAACCTGCACCTGGACGGCCTCCTCCGGCCCGACATTCTTGACGCGCCCCGTCACAGTGTAGGAGGCGTACCCTTCGCCCGTAAACTCGATATCGTTGACTTCCAGGTCGCGGTAGTAACTGCCGACATAAGCGGGCACGGCGCGCAAGGCAAAGACCTGATAGCGGGCGAATTTGCCCGGTCGCTCGCCAAAGAGCACAGCAAATGGCGCGCGTTCGTCAGCATCGACCAGATCGAGCGCCACGAGCCCTTCGGCGCGCGCCACTTCCGCCCCCGCATCGTCCAGCAGCGTCACGCCGACGCGCACTTGCTCCAGCGGCGCGCCCGTGTTGTTCCACACTTCGCCAAGCACTGACAGGCCGCCGATCGTCGTTTCGCTGAAGTGGATGTTCTCCACTGCCACGGGCAGCGGCGTGGGCGTCGGGGTGAGCGTGGTGGCGAGCGCGGCGTCCACCTCCTCCTGGCGTGGGATGATCAGATCCTGGCCAAGTTGGAGCAGGCGCGGGTCGAGGATGCCATTGGCGTCTTGCAACGCGGAGACGCTGACGTTGTACTGAGAGGCAACGGAGAGCAGCGTTTCGCCGGATTGAATGGCATGTACGATCGGCGTGGGCGTCACTGTGGGCGTGTAGGTAGGCTCCGGCGTGTAGGGTGCGGGCGTCGCGGTCGGCTCCAGCGTGGCGACCACGATATTGACCGAAAGTGTGGCCGTCGGCGGCGGCGTGGGCGTGGGCGACAGGGTGATGACCTGGCCGCAGCCCGCCAACAACCACATGACGATCAGCAGCCCCAGCCCAACCAGCAACCTACGCACCCTGTGGTGTGTTTGCATTTGACGTGGCAACATATAGACTGGAGTATAACAGGCGTCTTCAGGCAGAAGAAAAACTACAGAACAAGGGAGAAAACCGACCATGACCAAGATCGCCATCATCTCTGACAGCCATGACCAGATCGCTGCATTGACCCACGCGCTCGATCTGGCAAATGCCGCCGGCGCCGCGATGTTGCTGCACTGCGGCGATCTGTGCGCGCCCTTTATGCTCAACCTGCTGGGAGAACGGTTCGCCGGCCCAGTGCACGTCGTCTTTGGCAACAACGACGGCGACGGGCGGCTGCTACAGATCATTGCCGCCAAACACCCGCACATCACACTGCACGGCATCTACGCCGAGGTGGAGGTCGATAAACGGCGACTGGCGATGATTCACTACCCGGAGCCGGCGCGGCGCATCGCTCAATCCGGCCAGTTCGACCTGGTCTGTTATGGGCACGACCACACCAGGCTGTTAGAGCAGGTCGGACAAGGGTGGCTGCTCAACCCGGGCGAGCTGCTCGGCATGAAGGGCGCGGCGTCGTGGGCAATTTACGATACAGAGATGGGCCAGCCAAAGATCGAGATGCTTTGACAGACCCATCCCTGAACATATTTGAAGCGTTACGCCCGGTCGATCACGGCCAGACAGCGGTCGATCTCCTCGATCGTGTTGTAGTGCGCCAGCCCGATGCGCACGAGGCCGCCGCTCTGCTCCACGCCTAGCCGTTCGCTGATCGAGAGAGCGTAGAAGTTTCCGTTCCACACGAAAATGTTCTGCTCGGCCAGTTTGGCCGCGATCTGTTCCGGCGTCAGCCCTTCTTTGCGGATCGAGATGGTTGCCACGCGATGGTCCCACTCCATGCGGTTGGTGATGCCATAGATGCGCACGCGTGGAATGGACTTGAGGCCGGTGATCAGACGGTCGATCAACTGATGTTCGTGGTCGCCGATGACCTTCCAGGCCGCGGCCAGTTGCTCGCGGCGTGACGCATTGCCCGCGACGTTGCCATAGGCGACGCCCAACCCGGCGATGTAGTCGATCGCGGCGGCCGCGCCCACCAACCCTTCGTGATTTTTCGTGCCGGTCTCCCATTTGCCGGGCAATTCTTCGCCAGCCGGGCGCACGCGGTAGGCG
Organism: Caldilineaceae bacterium; assembly: GCA_014879855.1. Classification (GTDB taxonomy): domain Bacteria; phylum Chloroflexota; class Anaerolineae; order Caldilineales; family Caldilineaceae; genus Caldilinea. The sequence goes on from JACSRH010000125.1 coordinate 16,752, forward strand.
CGCAGCCGCTCCAGGTGCTCCTGCTTGCCGTAGAGCATACCGACATGCGGGCCAAAGAATTTATACGCGCTGCACGCCAGGAAGTCGCAGTCGAGCGCCTTGACGTCGATCAACCCGTGCGGCGCATACTGGACGGCGTCGATGAAGGAATAGGCGCCGACTGTCTTGGCCCAGCCCACAATTGTTTTGACATCGTTGATCGTGCCGACCGCGTTGCTGGCATACCCGACCGCCACCAGCCGCGTGCGTGCGTTGATCAGCGAGTGCAGGTGCTCCATGTCGAGCGTGCAGCTTTCCATGTCCACGTCGGCCCACCGCACCTGCGCGCCGGTGTCTTCGGCCAGCATCACCCACGGCCAAACGTTGGCGTCGTGATCGAGCCGCGTCACCACGATCTCGTCGTCGGGGCCAAACTCGGCCGCGAGTGAGCGGCCGAGCGCAAAGGTCAGGCTGGTCATGTTGTTGCCAAAGACAATCTCGTGCGGCGCACTGCCGAGCAGATCGGCCGCGGCCTGTCGCGCGTCGTCGATGCGCGCGTCGCTGAGCAGGCTGGTGGCGAAGACGCCGTGCGTGTTGGCGTTGGTGCGCGTCAGGTAGTCGCTCATGGCGCGCACAACCGAATCGTGCACTTGCGTGCCGCCGGGGTTGTCGAAGAAGACGGCAGGTTTGCCGTTGTAGCGCTCACTGAGCGCCGGGAACTGCTGGCGAACGGCCAGGACATCAAGCATGACTACGCTCCCAAGAATTCATGTTTTTTATGAAATCACATCCATGCCACTGTCGTCCATAGAATCGAGCGGCAGGATCTCCACATTCTGCGGAATCTCGATCGCCGGCGCGTCGTCAAAATCCGCGTAACTGGCGTTCATGTCGAAGGTGAAGATCGGTTTCGCAGCTCGTAGCTCCTGTGGAATCTCCTCTCCGCTCATCGCGGCCATCGTCAGCAGCCCGCTCAGGTCGAGCTGCAGGAAAATATTATTGTCGTAGATGTAGGGGGCATCGAGGCCAACGGCCTGTACGATCTCGAATTGGGCAGAGCGCGCCAGCATGTTCGCCAGCAGTTGCACGCCGAGAATGCCAGTCCCTAATTCTTGCTCATCGACCGGCTCATCTGCGGCGGCCACCATTGATTCCGCGGCCTGGCGCAACAACTGTGTGAAAGCGGGGTTGGCAACCAGGTCGCCCAGTTCGAGCTTGGTGCGAAAGAGCGCCACCGCCGCGCCGCCGCGTTCCTCATCCTCCAATCGTTCGACGGAGACATAGGGAGCCAGTAGGGCGCGCATCTCCTCATCCATCATCAGTTGATTGAACGCCAGGCTCGCCTGCATCGATTGCAGCGTGGAGACATCCGGAGCAGCCATGGTCCCGGCCATCTCGCGTTCCATCTGTCCGGCGAAGTCGACGCCGATCCATCCGTCGATGCCTTCGGACTCCAGTTCGGCGCGCAGGTCGGGGAAACTCTCCGCCAACATGTCCATGTCGATGTAGGCGTAGCCGTCCACCATGCGCATCTGCATGGCGATGCTGTCAGGGATCACTATCCCTTCATCCGCCTCGATGGCGTCGAGCAGCAGCCGTGGCAGCGACATCTCCAACTCCAGGCTCACGCCCAGCTTTGCATAGAAATCCAGGATCATCTGTTGGAACTCGTCCATGCCGGCCAGCATATCTTCCGGGCTGCGCGTGGCGAGTTCGCGCATCGTCTCATTCAGCGCCGGGTCGAGGTGCATCGTCATGTCCATGGTCATCCCAAACATCATGTCCTCATCGGCAAGCTCAGGAATGCCGGCGAGGCTCGAATCCAGCGCCAGGGACATGCTCATCGACGACACGCCGCGCATCAATTCCTGGGAATCGGCCAACAGTTGGCAGTCGGCTTCTGCCAAGTCGCCGCAGAAAGGCGGCGGCAGCGGCGGCAAGTCGCGCTGCGCAGGCCCATTGCTGGGCAGCCACAGGACAAGGCTCAACAGGATCGTTGCGAAGAGTTCCATAAAAGTCTCCTTTCATGTGTTGGGGGGGCGCCCCAAACAGGTCCAATTACGAAAGCTACATTTGTGATGACGCTGGGTTTAGAGAAAAAGTTGTGCACAGATAAGACAGATTTCACAGATGTCAAGCCTGCACCCGCTGCCCTGCAATCACTTCCAGGTCAGGGTTTTCTGAAGAATCTGTGCCATCTGTGGATAGTTCTTAACTACCACAAAATCTCTCTGCGCTTCTTCGTCAAGATTGTTTTCAGGTCAACCCCTAGGCAGATAAGGCGCCAGCAACCACACCTGCTCTCGCTCCAACAGCGCGGACAATTCCCCATCAACCATGAAGGACGCCAAATCTGCAAATTGCTGAGCGCGTTGACCGCCGAGCAGCGCCTGCGCTGCCGCCGGGGCGGGCGTTAGCCAACGTTTGGGCTGCTCGACTGTGACGAGTTCGACGCGTCCGCCTACGGGCAACCCGGCCTCGGTCATGGCAATCTCGACCGCGCGCTGAAAGTCGCCGAGCGCGTCAACTAGACCATGTTCGAGCGCCTGCGCGCCGGTCCACACGCGGCCGCCCGCCAGCGCGTCGATGGCCGCCGGGTTGAGACGGCGGCCATCGACGACGCGCTGTTTGAACTTGTCGTAGGTGTGCTGCAGGCTGTGTTCGACCCGTTCGATCAGATCGCCCTGCCAGTGTGTGGTGTCCGCGTAAATGCCGGCGTGCGCGCCGCGAGTCACTGCATCGCGCCGGACGCCGAGCTTGGCAAAGGCGCCTTGAAGGTTGGCCTTGGCGATGATCACGCCGATGCTGCCCGTGAGCGACGCGCGCTGCGCCACGATCCTGCGGCCGGGCGCCGCGATGTAATAGCCGCCGCTTGCGGCCGCATTCCCCATATAGACGATGACAGGTTTTTCTGCCTCCAGCAACGCCAACTCGCGCCAGATCAAATCGCTCGCCAGCGCGGACCCGCCAGGCGAATCGACGTGCACGATCACCGCGTCCAGGCTGGCGTCCTTGCGCGCGGCGCGGATCAGCTGTTGCGCGGTCGTGCTGCCGATTGTCTCATCGCCAAAAAGTGGCAGCGGCGCCGGAAACGAGCGGCTCGCGCCCAGCATGATCGTGCCGCTGAGCGTGATCACGCCGATTGCGCCTACGGCCGCCGGCTGAGGGCGGCGATAGAACAATCGCTGGGCGCGGCGATAGGGTTTGAGCACCGCGGGTTTGGCGCCGCGTTGCAGCAGCGCGGGCAACTCGTCTTCATAGGCGAGCTGGTCGATCAACCCGGCTGCCAACGCCTCGACGCCTGTCAGCGGCGCACGGTCGATCAGCGCCCGCACTGTGTCCGCATCCAGCCCGCGCCCTTTGGCCACGCCATCGACGATGTCCGCGTAGAGGCTGTCGAGCAGCCACTCATACTGCGCCCGCGCCTCTTCGGTAAGCCCGTCAAAGATGAACGCATCGGCCGCGGTTTTCCAGGGCGCCACGCGCACGACCTGCATCTCCACCCCGAGCCGCGCCAGCGCATCCTTTAGAAAAAGTGGCGCCACCCGCAGCCCGACGATTTCCCAATCCGCCAGCGGCGCCAGGATCAACTGGTCCGCGGCGCTGGCCGCGACCAGCGCACTCGGTGAACATTGCTCGACATAGACAACGATGCGCTGCGCCACGCCGTGCGCGTTGTGCAGCGCTGACCTGCGCCGGAAGCGCTCGAACAGCGCGGTCACGCTCTGCGCCTGCGCCAGGCTGAGGGCTGTTCCTTTGTACAAAAAAAGCACGCCGCGCATATCGGGATCGTCGGCGATGCGGTCGAGCGCACGTTGCAAGCCTTCGATGCTTTGCGCTCCCCGGTAACCTGGCACGAAATCATAGTACCAGGGCGTTTCCGGGTCGCGTTCCAGCAGCGCGCCTTCAATTGTGATGACGACATAGTCGGGCAGGCCGCGTTTGAGCCAGCCGCGGCGTGTGTTGCTGAGGCTGCACAACAACTGCTGCCAAACTCGCCCCAGCCACGACAGCAATTGCGCCCACCATGAAGCTCGGGCTGGCTTGTCTGACTGTAAGGCGTCGGATTTTATGTGTGTAGTCATAGCGCCATTCTCCATGCAATCGGGCGCTTTGGCAAGGTGAGCATCCTGCCACGAGCCTGACATGTTGCACCGACGATCTCTGTCCCGCTGGTGGCGCGGCCTACTCCTGGCCTGTGTGGCAACATGGCAGGCTAATCGCCCGCCATGTTGCTGGCTTGTCAGAGAAGATATTCTCCTGCTACACTGGCAGCAACTACGACTTGCCAGCAGCCTGGAGTGCGGTTTCCTAAAGCTGGTTCAGCCGGATCGCGTTTGGTGGCGCGCCAGGGAACGGCTGCTGGTTGTTCATCGAAATGTCCTTCTCAAGTCAGACACAAATTACATCGCAAAAATCGGGTTGCACACTCTACCAGAGGAGGGAGTGGTCATGCTGATCGGGTTGCCAAAAGAAATCAAAGATAACGAAAGTCGTGTTGGATTGACGCCCGGCGCGGTGCGCGCGTTGACGCGGCGCGGCCATCGGGTGCTGATCGAAAGCGGGGCTGGGCTGGGCAGTTCCCTTTTGGATGAAGAATACCGCGCGGCCGGCGGTGAAATCGTGGCCGAGCCAGCCGCAGCCTGGGCGGCACAGATGGTCGTCAAGGTAAAAGAGCCCATCGAGGCCGAATATCGTTATCTGCGCGCGGATCTGTTGCTCTTCACCTATCTGCATCTAGCCGCCGATCGCCGGCTGACCCATGCCTTGGTCGAAAATAAAGTAACGGCCATTGCCTATGAAACCGTGCAGACCGCGGACGGCAAACTGCCACTGCTCCAGCCGATGAGCGAGGTGGCCGGCCGCATGGCGTCGCAGGTGGGCGCCTTTTATCTGGAAAAGCCCCAGGGCGGTCGCGGCATTTTGATGGGCGGCGTGCCGGGCGTGGCGCCAGCCAATGTCGCGGTGCTGGGCGGCGGCAGTGTGGGCGCCAACGCGGTCAAGATCGCCATCGGCATGGGCGCGCACGTCACTGTGTTGGACATCAACCACGACCGGCTCACCTATCTCGATGACATCTATCACGGCCGGCTGCGCACGCGCACAAGCAACGAATACAACATTGAGGAGATCGTCTTCAGCGCTGACCTGGTGATCGGCGCGGTGTTGATTCCGGGCGGCCGCGCGCCGCATCTCGTCACGCGGCCCATGATCGCCAAGATGCGCGAGGGCGCGGTCATCGTGGATGTGGCGGTGGACCAGGGTGGTTGCATCGAGACCACGCGGCCGACGACGCACAGCAACCCCACCTATGTGGTGGACGGCGTGCTGCACTATTGCGTCGCCAACATGCCGGGCGCGGTGCCGCGCACGAGCACCTTTGCGCTCAACAACCAGACGATGCCTTATGTGCTGCAACTGGCCAACGAAGGGCTGCACGCCGTGCGCAAAAATCCGGCGCTCAAGCTGGGGCTGAACACCTATCAGGGGCGCATCACCTATGAAGGCGTCGCGCAGGCGTTCGGCATGGAGTACGCGGCGCCGGAAGATGTGCTGGCGTAGCGCGGGAGCGCCACAAGTCATACGGGATGCGTGGCGCGTGGTGCATTACGTATAATGTACTCAAGGATATGAAAATCTATGGCGAAGATCAACACCGAACCATTGAGCGGCATGCGCGATTTTCTCCCGCTGGACGTGCTGCGCCGCGACTATGTGATCGAGACGGTCAAGCGCGTTTACCAGCGCTATGGCTTTGAGCCGCTGGAGACGCCGACGATGGAGCGGCTGAGCACGCTGCTGGGCAAGTACGGCGAGGAGGGCGACCAGCTCATCTTTCGCGTGCTCAAGCGGGGCGAGAAACTGGAACGCGCGCTGGGCAACGAGCCCACGGAAAACAGCGTCAGCGACGCCGGCATGCGCTACGACCTGACCGTGCCGCTGGCGCGCGTGATGGCCGAGCACCGGGGCAGGTTGCCGCGCTTCTTCAAGCGCTATCAGATCCAGCCCGTCTATCGCGCGGACCGGCCGGCCAAGGGGCGCTACCGCGAGTTCTACCAGTGCGACGTCGATGTCGTCGGCTCGAACAGCCTGACGGTGGAGGCGGAGGTGCTGGCGGCCGGCGCCGAAGTTTTGCAGGAACTGGGCTTTCAGGGCCACGAGAGTTTTGCCATCCGCATCAACCACCGCCTGATCCTGCGCGGGCTGATGGAGGTGGCCGGCGTGCCGCACGCGCTGGAGGGCGCCGCGCTCGTCGCC
>JACSRH010000176.1 GCA_014879855.1 Caldilineaceae bacterium
CTCGACGTAGCGCGCATCCTCCAGCCGCAGCACGGTGATGGTCGCAGTCTGTGGATCGACGATCCAGTATTCGGGGATGCCAAAAGCGGGCGTCGAGAAAACACGAAAGGAATTCCTCCATGCGTCGCATCGGGTTGTTGTTGCTGGTTTCGCTCTTTGTCTGGATGGCGCAACCGCAGACCCTCCATGCGTTGACGCCTGCCAGCGGCTGTCAATGGCTATACTCGGCTGGCGGCGTCGGGCAGTTCGCCAATCTGTTCCTCGACCTGGATGCCACGTCGCTGCCTGCCCTGCGCTTTGGCACGGCCTTTGTCGAAACGAGCAACATCGCCCGCAACGGCTTACTCGACTTCGACGGTGACAATCGTCAGGATGTCTTCCGCACCGTGCTGCGTCAGGACGGCTTTCTGCAGTGGCAATACTCGCCGGGCGGCACTGGTGCGTGGGTGAATCTGGCGTACGCCGGCATCCCGCTCGCCCACCTGCGCTTTGGCGACTTCGACGGCGACCGCCGAACCGATGTCTTTGCCGCGGTGCCGCAGGCGGACGGCAGCCGGCAGTGGTCGTACTCGGCGCGCGGCGTCGCCGATTTTGCCGTGCTCAAGACGGTCAGCGCCGTAACACACGCGCTCTACGGCATTCCAAAGCCGGGCGACTTCAACGGCGACAGCGTGACTGACCTCTTTGTGACCGAGCCGCGGCTGGATGGCGCCTGGCAGTGGAAGTACGCACCGAATGGTTCCGGGGCATTCGTCAACCTGGCGTATGCCACGATTCTGCCTGCCGATTTGCGCTTTGGCGATTTCAACAATGACCTCCAAACGGATGTCTTCGCCGTCGTGCCGTTGGCGGACGGCAGCAAGCAGTGGGCGTACTCGCCCGGCGGCGCTGGAAACTTTGTCGTCCTCAAAACGCTCAGCGCCGTGCTGCACACCCTGTACGGCATCCCACAGATCGGCGACTTCGACGGCGACGGCACGAGCGACCTCTTTGTAGCCACGCCGCGGCTGGACGGCGCCTGGCAGTGGCAGTACGCACCGGGCGGCGCCGGCGACTTCATCGACCTGAACTATGCCACCGTGCGCCCGGCAGACCTGCGGCTCGGTCAGTTCAACGGCAGCGAAGATGGATTGAAAACCGACGTTTTCGCCGCACCGGATTGCAGCCAGTTCAATCTGCACCTGCCTGTGATCGTCCGCTGAGTGAACTTGTCCATATCATCCAAAATCGAGGAGAACACCGACCATGCGCACGCACTTTGCACCTGCCACAATCCTTGCCCTCGTGCTCTGGCTGTTCATGCCGGGACGCATCCTGGCGCAGGGGACAACTGTCGTCGGCGATGGGACGCCCGCGAGCTGCACGGCTGCTGCGCTGGCCAACGCCGTGGCCGCCGACGGCATGATCACCTTTGACTGTGGCCCCGCGCCGGTGACGATCGCGGGCGGGCCGTATGCCATCGATGGCGATGTCGCGCTGGATGGCGGCGGGCTGGTCACTCTCAGCGGGGAAGGTGCACATCGCCTGTTTCATGTGCAGTTGGGCGCCAGTTTGCGCCTTGCCAATCTCACGCTGACCGATGGCAGCGCGGTGGAGGGCGCCGGCAGCATCCTCAACGAGGGCGCATTGGTGCTCGACACAGTCGTCATCCGCGACAGCAAGACGACGGGCGCCGATTCGGGTGGCGGTGCGATCGCCAACCTGGGTGGCACGCTGACGATCTTCGGCAGCCAGTTGCTCGCCAACGAAGCGGCCTTCACCGGCGGCGCGCTCTTGCTGCATGAGGGCGTCACCGTGATCGACAACAGCGTGATCGACGGCAATACGGCCCAGGCATTTGGCGCCATCGACAGCACCGGCGACCTCACGATCCGCAACACCATGATTCGCGGCAACCGCGCCACGGCCGCGGATGGTGGCGGCGTGGGTGTGGTGAAAGGCGTTGCGCTGATCGAGGGGAGCCTCATCGAAGGTAACTTCAGCGGCGGCGGAGGCGGCGGTGTGTACAGCGGCCCCAACTACCCGGGCACAACTGTCACCATCCGCGACACGCGCATCGCCCAGAATGAAGCCGACAGCGCCTTCGCCGGCAGTCTCGGCGGCGGCATTTTCTCTGGCGCCCGGTTGACGCTTGAACGGGTTACCGTGGAGGGCAATCGATCTTACAGCGCGGGCGGCCTCTTCCAGTACGGCGGCGAAGGGCGCTTGACCGTGAGCGATGCAACCTTCAGCAACAACAGTGCGGTCCACGTTGCCGGCGGTTTCTGGCTCAACGGCGCGCTGGGTCACCACTTCACCAATGTCACGATCAGCGCGAACACGGCGGGCGACTGGGCCGGCGGAGTCTACGGGGTCGACTATCCAGCCGAGCTGCAGAATGTGACAATTTTTGGCAACCGGGCGCAGATCGGGGCGAATCTCTACAACGTGCGCACAACATCGACCTTCACCAGCACGCTGATCGGTGATCCGCAGGGCGGCGGTGCGAACTGCGGCGCGGCGGACTCGGCACAACCGGCCCGCTCCGGCGGCCATAATCTCGTCAGCGACGCAACGTGTGGATTGAACGAGGATAGCGACCAGAGCGGCGTCGGCTTGCTGTTGGGGCCGTTGGTCGACAATGGCGGGACCACCCAGACGCACCTGCCACTGGCCGGCAGCCCAGCGATCGACGCTGCAGAGACTGCATGCCCCGGCGCGGATCAGCGCGGCTACGTGCGGCCGGCGGGCGCGGCGTGCGATGCCGGTGCGGTCGAGGTTGGCGCTGCGCCCCCGTCCCCGCCAGAGGAGGAGCCGCTGCCACCCCTCCAACGGCCGGTGGCAATCAACTATGTGTGGCAGGGCAACCTGAACCAGCCGGTGATTCAGTATCCGCTGTCGCAGGTGATGATTCCGGGGGTGGTGGATCCCCTGCTGAACAAAAGGCGTGGCGTCGACGCCACCATCTGCCTCTATCGCACCGATCTGGACGGTGCGACAAATCCAAAGCGTGAGCCGTACGAGGAGATCATCGGGTTCTTTGCCGACGGCCTCTACGAGATGACCAACGGCGCCCACATTTTGCGCTATGTCACCATCACCTATGGCTGCAGGCCGGGCATCTCGCGGAATATCACCGGCACCGACACCGTGGTGACAGTTGATACGGCAGACAGTTTTGCTGCAGACATCATCTGGGGACGCAAGCTGTGGCCGAATGCAGCCCTTTCCGGCTACGCCAATGCCGGCAGCCACCTCTTCATGGCGGACACACTCATGAATTTCGATCCCCATATGGACGCGCTGACAACAACCAACCATGCCATGGCAGGCTACACGCTGGCCCACGAGTGGGGCCATTACATGTATGGGCTGCGCGACGAGTATCCACGGGCCAGTACACCCTGTGACGACGAAGTCGAGTATCAAGGCCCATGTGCAAATGACACTGGCGTAGTGCCTTCGATCATGAGTTGCCAGTTGCGGGCGGTCCTCGGCTTTACCTGCGGTACCTGGAGTGAGGGTGTCAAGGAAGGCTATGCCTGGCTTAATTTTTCGTCAGCGGCGAACAGCAATCAGAACAATGCTCACTACCGGCTCTATCAAGCGGATGCCTGGACCGTATTGTCGCGCCCGTTGTCGGCCGACCCTCCGGAGATTTACCGGCAAGGGACCAGGGCGCTGCGGCACTTTTTCGAAGAACTGCGGGCCTTTGCGCCGGCCAGCAACCAGGCGCCGCAGATCGATCTTGTCACCGATCCGGCAGCGCCGACCTTTGGGATTCCTCGCCGCGCCCTGCAGATCATCTGGCGGCGAGAGGGGACCCAGCAGGGCGGCGGGGGCGAACCGGCGTTGGAGCCAAAGCTGTCGCCCTTCCACCGTTGCCTCACCTGCCCCGTGGCCATCTTCCAGCGCAACGAGTTCCTCTATCCCAATCCGGTCGAGTTCCGTCTGGGCTTGGAGCGTGAGCTGCCGATTGCCAACATGCAAGTGATCGCCACAGTACAGGCGCCTGATGGCAGCCAGTACCAAGCGCCTGTGATCGGTGACGGCGTGGGCGGCTATGTGGCGCAGCTGCCCTATGGGACGGGTGGCCTACACCAGGTGACGTTTCTCTTCACCAATCCGGATCTCAAGGCGACCTTCACCAACGCGGGCATCGACTATGCCCCGGCAATGGGAGGCGAGGAGCCGCCCACGATCGAGACCCCAGTGGGCGTGCCCTTCACCGTGACCGTGTCAACTGTCTACACCGTCACCGGTTTTCAGGCCGACGACCACGCCGACACGCCGGCGGGCGCCACCTCCCTTACGACTGACAACGAGCCGCTCCTGGGCCGCAGCGACCGGGGGGATGATGTGGATGTGTTCACCGCCACTGCTGGCGTCGAGGGTTTGTTGGTCGTGCGCGTTGTTGATCTCACGCCGGGGATGCGAACCAAACTCACCATCCGCAACGATGCCGGCGACCTGCTCTTCGACGGCGTGATTGACGACCAGAACGGTGCACCTTATCTCTTTGCCCGGCTGACGCTCACGCCTGGAACAGCGGTGACGATTGCGGTCGCCGATGCTGCCGGTGTGCCAGGCGCAACCTATCAAGTAAGTGCAGGCGCTGCACTTGAGACGCAGGCGGAACAAGGCTCTAGCCTATTTTTACCGGTCGTCACGCGTTGAATGGTGCAACGCCGGTAAGCACGGGAATCAATTGCTGGGCATAACGATCCACTACTTGACGAATTTGAGCGGGAGAAGTGTGAATGTCTCAGACAGAAGTTCGCACCATTGCCATGACCTGGCTCGCCATGATATTGTTCCTGAACCTGGGTGGCAGCTTACCTCGATCTGCCCACGCCAGCCCCTTGGGCAACGCGGTGGTGGCCGCACCTTGCGGGGAGGCGGAGTTCATCGCCGCGCTGAACACGGTGCAGAGCAGTGGCGGCGGGACCATTACCTTCGCCTGCGGCATCGCCAGCATTCCGTTCACCACTTTCAAGAACATCAGCAGCAATGTGGTCATCGACGGCGCGGGCGCCAT